>DASXGC010000264.1:0-32737 GCA_036489235.1 Vicinamibacterales bacterium | reverse complement strand
TAGCACTTGCCGTTCTGCCAATAGGCCATCGCCGTTCGCGTTTCGAGCGGCTGGTGGCCGGTGGACTGGGTCATGAAGGTTTCGTCGAGAACCAGGGCAGCCTTCTTGAACCCGTCTTCGATGTTGCCGTAAGCCCACTCGTCGGTGGCCTTACCGAGCGGCAGTTGACCGGGCTCCGCCTTCGTAAAGTCGTCTTCGGTCCATTTCCATTCGGCGATGACTGGAGGCGCCGGTGCGCCGGCAGCCGCGCCACGACCGCCGCGGCCACGGCCAGCAGCGGCTCCGGCGGCCGCACCAGCAGCAGGCGCCGCGCCAGTACCGGGCGCTGCACCAGGAGCGGAGGCGCGCGCTTCACCTGCAGGGGCTGCGCCGGCTGCGGCAGCCGGACGGGGTGCCGCGGCGGCGGGAGTGGTCGTCCCGGCAGCCGAACCGGCTGCCGCTCCTGTGGCGGCGTTGGCACCGGCCGCGCTGTTCGCCGGTCCCCGAGCACCGGGCGCCGCAGGTGGCGCCGCGGGGCGCGTCCAGACGTTGCCCTGATTGCGGGCATTCGGACTGCCCGGACGCAGCGACGCGATCGGATCCACGACGAATGGAAGCGGTTCGAACTCGATGTCGATCGCTTCGATCGCCAGCGCCGCGGTCAGTTCGTCAACGGCGGCAATCGCGAGAATCGGCTCGCCCTGGTACAACGGCTCGTCGGTCAGGCCGCGCTCCGCCTGCGCCGACGCCTGCACACCCTCGCCAAGCGTCGCGCCGACGGCGGCGCCAGGCATGTCCTCGGCTCTCAGGATCGCCTTGACTCCGGGCATCGCCATCGCGGCGGTCGTGTCGATGCGCTTGATGCGCGCATGCGGCATCGGGCTGACCAGCAGCTTCGCGAACAGCATGCCCTCGATGCGGTAGTCCTCGGCGTACTTCGCCTTGCCGGTAACCTTGGCGACGATATCGGGCGTGGTGTAATTCTGGCCGATCAGTTTGTTGTCAGCCATTTTCAGGCGTTCCTCATATGTTCGGCACCGCGCATCAGCGCGGTCAGAATCTTGTCGTAATCCTGGCAGCGGCACAGATTGCCCGACACGCCGTGTGCGAGCTCCTGACGCGTCGGATTGGGGTTGGTTTTCAGGTAGCCGGTGGTGGCCATCACGAAGCCGGGCATGCAGAACGCGCACTGGAAGCCCTGTTCGTCGACGACGCCCTGCTGCACCGGACTCAGCTTGCCGGTGGTCGGATCGGCGAGGCCTTCGATCGTCGTGATCTTCTGGCCGCGCGTGGTATGCGCGAGCACCGAACACGAATAATGCGGCACATCGTCGATCAGCACCGTGCAGGCGCCGCACTCGGCGCGGTCGCAGCCAAGCTTGGTGCCCGTCAGCCCCAGCTTGTAGCGCAGCACCATGGCCAGCGTTTCCTGCTTCATCACGTCGACGCGACGGTCCTGTCCGTTGACGTTCAGCGTGATCAGCCGCTCGACTGCGCCGGGGGCCGACGGCTGCCCGTGCAGCGTGGTCGTACCCCGGAACAAATAGGCCGACGAGGAGGCGACCGCGCCGGCCGCGATGACGCCCTTGATGAAACCGCGTCGTGAGACCGATTGGGCCGTTTCTTCCAGCATCTTCATGTCTTCCATTGCAGACTCACCTCGTCGCGTTGGCGGCGACCGGATGGAGAGGAATATATCGGTGAAACAATAGTCCGATCGCGGGTTTCGTTCAACGGTCTTTCGGCGACGCGCGAACCATCCCCGGCCGAGATGGAACTGGGCCCGTCCAGACTCCTCACACACGTATAGGTATGATTTAATCCGACTTTTACAAGCGGTTTAAGTCGTATCAAGCCGACTATCGATCACAATCGCGCGGGCGGATGCCCGAATGGGTTGTCTGCAAATGTCACCGAAGGCGAGGCCCAGCCGCTTTCGGTATCCTTGCAGGACCAATGGCACCCCCAACGCTGACCTTCCTCGGCGCCGCCGGTACTGTGACCGGCTCGAAGCACCTGCTCGAGGTTGACGGACACCGGATCCTCGTCGATTGCGGCCTCTTTCAAGGCCTCAAGGAGCTCCGCCTGCGGAACTGGGAGCCCCTTCCGATTGATCCCGTCAGCATCGACGCCGTGGTGCTGACCCACGCGCATCTGGACCATTGCGGGTATCTGCCGAGGCTGGTCGCGGCCGGGTTCAAGGGTCGTATTTTCTGCACGCCCGGAACCAAAGAGCTGTGCTCGCTGGTGCTGCCGGATTCGGCGCACATCCAGGAAGAGGATGCGCGCGATGCCAACCGGCACGGCTTCAGCGCGCACAACCCGGCGCTGCCGCTCTACACCTCGATCGACGCCGCGCACGCCCTCGATCGTCTGCAGCCCGTGGGCTACGACCGCCCCGTACCGGTCGTCCCCGGCATCGAGGTCGATTTCATCAACGCCGGTCATCTCCTCGGATCGGCGTATGCGCGTGTACGAGTCGGCGATCGGACGCTTCTGTTCGGGGGAGACCTCGGCCGTTACAGCCGTCCGGTACTCCCGGATCCCACCCCGGTCGCCGAGGCAGACGTTCTGCTGCTCGAGTCGACCTACGGTGATCGTCTGCACGAAGCGGATGACAACGGCGCCCGCGTTGCCGCCATCGTGAACGACGCCGTACACCGCGGCGGCAAACTGATCATCCCGTCGTTTGCCATCGGCCGCGTCGAAGAGGTTCTGTACTGGCTGAAGCGCCTCGAAGACGAGCAGCGCATTCCTGTCCTGCCGGTCTATGTGGACAGTCCGATGGCGAGCGGCGCGCTGCAGTTCTACCAGGCGCGTTTGAACGAGCTGGACGCCGAGCTGACCACCACCGCCGACGCGCACCGCATCCACGGCCGGCGGGTTTGTACCTTCTGCACTACTCGAATGACGATCGTGAGCTCGCCGAGACAGTCAGCGGAGCTGGTGGCGTCGCGTCAACCCGCGATCGTGATCGCATCGAGCGGAATGGCCACCGGCGGTCGTGTACTGCGCCACCTCGCTGCCACCGTCTCGAACCCGAAGACCACCGTGCTCTTTGTCGGCTATCAGGCCGAAGGCACGCGAGGACGCCTGCTGAGTGACGGTGCGAAGACGATCAAGTTGCTCGGACGCGTGTATCCGGTGGCGGCGCAGATTGAGCGGATCGACTCGATGTCCGCGCACGCGGACGCCGGCGAGATCATGCGATGGCTTTCCGGATTTACCCGCGCGCCGCGCATGACATATCTCGTGCACGGCGACCCCGCCGCGCTGACTGCGCTCGAGGCAAGAATCACCGCCGAACGCCAATGGCCTGTTCACATTGCCGGATACCGTGAACGCGTCGTTCTGCCGTGATGTAGGCTACGGATGAGATGAGCACCGGGCACCCCGCAGCTGCGTCCACTTCCGCGCCGGTCGAGCGGGGCTATCTTCTCGAGCGCGTCGGTGAAGCGGCGGTGGTTCAGCTGTACGCGGACGGCTTCGGCGCGCTGTCACTGCGCGAGAAGACGCTGGTCTGGCATTTGACGCAGGCCGCGATCGCCGGACGCGACATCTTCTACGACCAGCGCTACGCCTACAGTCTTGAAATGCGGGACGTGCTCGAGGCCATCGTCACCCACCCGAACCAGATCGACGCGGCGACGTTCGAAGAAATCCAGCGCTATACCAAACTGTTCTGGATGAATAGCGGCGGCCACAACAACCTGACCGCGCGCAAGTTCGTCCTGACCTGCACGCCATCCGCGTTCGAGGCCGCGGCTCGTGCCGCGCAGCGCAACGGGGCGCGCTTTCCGCTGCGCCCCGGCGAATCGCTCGATCAGCTGCTCGCCCGGCTGCAACCGATGTTCTTCGACGCCGACGTCGATCCCACGGTGACCAGTAAAACGCCGCGCCCCGGCAAGGACATCGTCAGCGCCAGCGCCAACAATCTGTACGTCGGCGTGACGATGGCGGAGATCGAGGGCTTCAAAGAACGCTACGCGCTCAACTCGCGTCTGGTGCTGAGCGACAGCGTGCTCCACGAGGAGGTCTACCGTGTCGGCGGCCGTTACGACGCGCAGATTTCCGCGATCGTCGAGCACCTCGAAGCCGCGATTCCGTTCGCGACCGCGCCGATGGCGCACGCGCTCCGCGCGCTGATCACGTTCTACCGCACCGGCGAGGAAACGGATCGCGAGGCCTACGACATCGCGTGGGTGCAGGACAAAGCCTCAAGTGTGGACACCATCAACGGCTTCGTCGAGGTGTATCTCGATGCGCGCAGCATCAAGGGCGCGTGGGAAGCGCTGGTGTTCTACGTCAACGCCGACAAGACGCGACAGATTCGAACCATCGCGGAGCACGCGCAGTGGTTCGAGGATCGCATGCCGTGGGACGCCCGATTCAGGAAGGCGGGCGCGCACGGCGTCACCGCCAGCGCCATCGACATCGTGATCGAGACCGGCGAGTCGGGACCGATTACGCCGATCGGCATCAACCTGCCCAACGATCAGGCAATCAGGGAAAAGTACGGCAGCAAGTCAGTGTCGCTGTCGAATGTCAGCGAGGCGTACGACAAGTCCACGCTGCCGGAATTTCGCCATGAGTTTTCGTGGACACCGGAAGAAGCCGAACGCGCCAGGAAGTGGAGCGCATTCGCGAGCGAGCTGACCACCAACATGCACGAGGTGATCGGCCACGGCTCGGGAAAAGTGGACGAGCGGCTGAACGGCAGCCCGCAGACGGCGCTGAAGGAGCAGTTCTCGGCGATCGAGGAATCGCGCGCCGACCTGGTGGCGCTGTATTTCCTGCCCGATCGGCAACTGGTCGAGTTCGAGCTGTTGTCCGAAGACGATCACGATGAGATCGTCCGCGCCGAGTACGAGGCCTATGCTCGCAACGCGCTGGTGCAGCTGCGGCGGATGCGTGAGGGCACCGAAATCGAAGAAGACCACATGCGCAACCGCCAGATGATCGTCGGCTGGCTGATGGGGAACACGTCGGCGATCGAGGTGCGCAAGCGCGACGGCAAAACCTATTTCGTCATGGTGGACGCCGCCGCGTTTCGCGACGGCGTCGCCCGCCTGCTCGCTGAGGTCCAACGGATCAAGGGCGAGGGCGACTACGCCGCTGCGCTCGCGCTGGTCGATACCTATGGTGTGCATTTCGATCCCGCGCTCCGGGACGAAGTGGTCGCGCGTGTCGATCACCTGCAGTTGCCGTCCTACACCGCGTTCGTGATGCCACGGCTCGAGCCGGTGCGTGATGTGTCGGGAGCCATCGTCGACGTCGGGATCTCATATCCGCTCGACCTGACGGTCCAGATGCTCGAGTACTCGGCCGCGACGCGCCACCTGCGGGGGTAAGCACGATGCGGGTTCCGATTCTGTTGGTGCTGTGCGGACTCTGCGGTCCGACGCTCGCCGCCGCGCAGAGCGATCCGCCGCCGTCGCCGCGGGTTTCCCGGCTGGCAGTGTTACAAGCAGAGGATCGCCGGGCGCCGACGCCGCACGATTTGTCCGTCATTCGATCGGGTGCGCACAGCGGCGATCCGCAGACCGTGCGGATCGCGATTCGCGCCCTTGGCCGCCTCGAGCGTCCGTCGCTGATTCCCGATATCACCTTCGCGCTGCGAAACGCGCTGCCGGAAATCCGCTCCGAGGCAGCCGACGCGATCGCCCAGGCCGCGCAGGGCTGGAAGCGCGAATCGTCTGCGCCGGCATCGGTGCACGATACGGCGCGGGATGCGGCGTTTGCCGCGCTTGCGACGCGACTCAAGGTCGAAGCCGACGCTGACGTGCGCGCCGCGATTTGCGAAAGCATCGGCCGTCTGCCGTACGCGACCGCGGCGCAGGCCGAGACCGCGGAGCGCACATTGCTCGAGACGGCCGAGAACGAGGTGAACGTGAGCGGCCGGCTCGGCGTCGCCAAGGGGCTCGAGGCCTACGTCAGAATCCAGCGCAAGCTGCGTCCGCCGAGCGAAGACGCCGTGACGCGGCTGCGCCGGTTGGCGGAGCTGGTGCCGCGCGAGGCAGCCACCGGCGCCAGGGTGCGTCGCCTCGCGATGGAGGCGTTGATCACCGCGGCCGCCGTGGACGATGAAGTGCTGCAGAGAGCCGGGTCCGATCCCGACGCGCAGGTCCGCCGCATCGCCATGCACGCAGCCGCCGCGGGCGGGAGCGGTGTGACCGCCGATCTCGCCCACCGGGTACTGGCGTCCGGGCTCAAGGACGATTCGCCGTCAGTGCGTCTCGAAGCGCTGAAAAATCTGCGCGCGCGCAACGATCCCGACGCGTGCGGCGCCTCGCTGACCGCGACGCGCGATCGCGACACCAACGTCGCGTTGATTGGCTTCGATCAGCTTGCCGCGTGTGCGCCAGCTCCCACCGTGGTTCCCTCGTCCGCAGCGGCGCCGTCCGCGGCCGCGTCTGCCGGCGGCGCTCAGGATGGAAACACCGCGCCTGCAGCCGCCCCCGTCGATCCGCCCGCCGCAAACGACGGCGTCGTCACCGCGCTGGAGCAGGCCGTCGCCGATGCGCAGGCTGCGCCTGTCCCGCGCGGCTGGCATCGCGCGGCGCATGCGCTCGTCGCGCTCGCGAGCGTCGCTCCCGAGCGGGCGTCAGCGGCGCTGCCGTCGTTCACCGCGTCAGGAGTCTGGCAGCTCCGGATGTACGCGGCGCGCGCCGCCACACAACTGGGCAATCGCGCGGCACTCGAGCACTTCGCCCGTGATGACGACGACAACGTGAGGGAGGCGGCGGTCGAGGGATTGCGGAAAATTGCCGGCCACGACGCGGACGCGGTGTACGTAGCCCAGCTCACTCGTCCGGGCAACCAGGTCTTGCGCGCCGCCGCGCTGGCGCTCGGCGACACACCGCACCCAGAGCTCGCGATCCCGGCGCTGAAAGCTGAGTGGGACCGGCTGGTCGCAGCGGGCCGCGACAACTCGCACGATACCCGAGATGCGGTCGCCAGGACGCTCACGGCGTTCGGCCAGCCGCCGCACAAAATGCCGGCCCAGGCGCAGACGTCCGATTTGAACGCTGAGGATCTCCGCCGCCTGGCATCGGCTCGCGCTCGCGTCACCATCCGAGGGCTCGGCACCTTCGAGTTGGCGCTGGTGACGGCACAGGCATCGGCGACCGTCTTGCGCTTCGCGCGTCTCGCCGAGGCCGGCTACTACAACGGCCTGACATTTCATCGGGTGGTGCCAAACTTCGTGATCCAGGGCGGAAGTCCCGGCGCGAGCGAATACATCGGCGATTCACCGTTCATGCGCGACGAGGTCGGCTTGTGGCCTCACGTGCGCGGCTCCGTCGGCATCTCGACGCGCGGGCGCGACACCGGCGACGCTCAGATATTCGTGGATCTCGTCGACAACCCGCGTCTCGATCATGAGTACACCGTGTTCGCGCAGGTTCTGAATGGCATCGGCATCATCGATCAGGTGCTCGAAGGCGACGTGATTGAGCGGATCGAAATAGTTCCCGGGCCATAGGCACCCGGTGTTCTCCTCCCGCCTTCCAGCCAGCCTTGCCTCGAACCGTTTGACCGATGCGGTTCGGCAGTGCCGCAGCCAAGGTCAGCCGTTCATCGACCTCACCTTGGCGAACCCGACGCTCGCAGGCTTCGACTATCCGGCGGACCTGCTTGCGCGCATGGCCGATCCTCGCGGCTTGCGTTACGAGCCGGAGCCGGCCGGTATGCTGGACGCACGGATGGCGGTTGCCGCGGACTACGCGCGCCGGGGCGTCGATGTCGCTCCCGAACGCATTGTCCTGACCGCGAGCACCAGCGATGCGTACGGACTGCTGTTCAAGCTGTTGACCGACTCAGGAGACGAGGTGCTCGTTCCGCGTCCGAGCTACCCGTTGTTCGATCACCTGACAAGGCTCGATCAGGTCACTGCAATTGCGTACGACCTCGACATCGACGGCGAGTGGTCAATCGATTTCGCAAGCATCGAGCGTGCGCTGACGCCGCGGACGCGCGCCGTGCTGCTGGTCAGCCCGAACAACCCGACCGGATCCTCGGCGACGCACGCCGACTTGGACCGTCTGGCCGCGCTGTGCGCTCCCCGCGGAATTGCCATCATCGCCGACGAGGTGTTTGCAGACTACGAACTCGAACCTGGCCACGCCGCGTCGGCGGGGCAGCCGTTGTCACGGCCGGATGTACTTTCGTTCGGATTGGGAGGACTCTCGAAGTCGGTGGGGTTGCCGCAGGTCAAGCTGGGCTGGATCGCCGTCGCCGGCCCCGCGCCTCTTGCTGCGGCAGCGATGGAGCGGCTGGAGCTCGTCGCGGACACATACCTGTCGGTTTCGACGCCGGTGCAAATCGCGGTCAGCGACCTGCTCGAGCGCGGCGCCGGCGTTCGGCGTCAGATCGTCGCGCGCGTGCAGACAAACTACAGGCGGCTGCTCGGCGCCGTTGCGGCGACACCGTCGTGCCGCGTTCTGCGCAGCGGCGGCGGCTGGTATGCCATCATCCAGGTGCCGACCCTCGAATCTGAAGAAAATCTGGTGGTCCGGTTGCTGACGTCACACGGAGTTCTTACGCATCCGGGATACTTTTTCGACTTCCCGCGCGAATCGTACCTGGTGGTCAGCTTATTGCCGCGACCAGAGACGTTTGCAGATGGCATCGCGCGTGTGTTCCGGCATTTCGATTGCACCGAACCGGCGAGATCATGAGCGACGCCGAACCGCACGACCAACGACGGGCAGGCCTGCTGGTGCCGCTGTTCTCTTGTCCGTCGAAGGAGAGCTGGGGCATCGGCGACACCGGCGACCTCGAGCCGATCACGGCCTGGCTGGCCGAAGCCGGCGTGCGCGTCATGCAGATGCTGCCGCTGAACGAGATGGCGCCCGGTCAACAGTCGCCGTACTCGGCGATCAGTGGAATGGCCCTCGATCCCATCTTCATCCGTGTCCCGGCGGTTCCGGATTTTGCCGCGCTGGGAGGCGAGGCAGCACTCGCGACGGCGGATCGCGCCGCGCTCGCGGCCGTTCGCGTCAGTCCCCGCATCGAGCACGCCACGGTCCGGCGGCTCAAGCAGTCGGCGTTGCGCGCGTCTTTCGAGCGATTCGTCGACGCCGAATGGCGCCGCGACACCGAACGCGCACGCTCGCTTCGTCACTATCTGAGCGAGCAGGCGTGGTGGATCGAGGACTACAGCCTGTTCCGCGCGCTGCACGCGCGCGAAGAGGAACGCGCGTGGACGTCCTGGCCGACGGAACTGCAGCGGCGCGATCCCGCGGCGATCGACCTCCTGCGCCGCGGGCTGGCCCACGAGGTCCTCTATTTCCAGTACCTGCAGTGGATCGCCGGCATGCAGTGGCGGCGCGCGCGGCTCGAGACCCACGGTGTGCAGCTGTTCGGCGACCTGCCGTTCATGGTTGACGGCGACAGCGCCGACGTCTGGGTGCGTCAGCATCAGTTCCGCCTCGACGTCTCGGTCGGCGCCCCACCTGACGCGTTCAGCGCGACCGGCCAGAACTGGGGCGTCCCGCTGTATGACTGGGACGCGATGGAGCGCGAGGATTTTCGCTGGCTGCACGAGCGGGCCCGCCGGACTGCGGATCTCTTCGACGGTTACCGGGTGGACCACCTCGTCGGCTTCTACCGCACCTACGGACGTCCGGTTTCCGGCGGCGACGGTTTCTTCACGCCCGCTGACCAACCGTCGCAAGAGGCGCTCGGCGAACGGGTGCTGGCGGTGCTCCGCAGTCCCGGCGCGGAAATCATCGCCGAGGATCTCGGCACCGTGCCCGATTTCGTTCGCGCATCGCTGGCGCGGCTCGGCATTCCGGGCTTCCGCGTGTTCCGCTGGGAACGGAAATGGCACGAACCGGGAATCCCGTTCCGCGATCCCTCGGAGTATCCACCGGTATCGGTTGCCGCCACCGGCACCCACGACACCGAGCCGATGGTGATCTGGTGGGAAGAGTCATCGAGCGAAGAACGCAACGGCGTCGCCGCGCTGGCCACCATGAGGCGGGTGACCGACGGCGCCGATATCACGCAGGCGCCGTTCAATCCGCAGGTGCGCGACGCACTGCTCGAAGCGGTCTATGCGTCGGCGTCCGATCTGGTTCTGCTGCCAGTGCAGGACGTTTTCGGCTGGCGCGATCGCATCAACCAGCCAGCCATGGTGACGTCCGACAACTGGACGTTCAGATTGCCGTGGCCGGTGGATATGCTCGACCAGCAAGCGGAAGCTCGCGAGCGCCAGGAAACCCTGCGCCGCTGGGCCGGGCGCTACGGCCGTCTTTGATCACCGCTACGGCCGTCCTTGATCACGAAGACGCGTCCTTTGCGCGCCTTCGCCATCAACACTATTGAGCGCCGGTGCCGCGTGCCGGTCGCGGCTGCGCCTTCGGCAGCGGCTTTCTCGGCAGCTTGTCGTCGCGGTTGGCCGTATTCATCACGAACGTGGCGACGATGACCGCGTTGCGCATCATGTCGTTCGGTTGGACGCGCTCGTACATGTCCATGTTCGAGTGGTGGGTTCGCGAGTTGTACTCGATCTCGTCCTGGATGAACTGAAACCCGGGCAGGCCCACCGCATCGTAGGACAGGTGATCCGTGCCGCCCGTGTTCCGGATCGTCAGCGTCTCCATCCCGAGATTGCTGAACGGCTCCATCCACTGGGTGAAGATCGGCGCGACCGCCTCGTTCCCCTGCAGGTAGACGCCGCGAATCAGACCGGTACCGTTGTCGACGTTGAAGTAGCCCGCGAACTTCGCATGCTCCGGCTTCAGTTGCATGGTTTCGGGATCGCCGTAATGTGCCTTCACGTATTCGCGCGAACCGAGCAGTCCTTCCTCCTCACCGCCCCACAGCCCGATGCGAACCGTGCGGCGCAGCTTGACACCGCTGACCTTGAGGATGCGCATCGCTTCCATCATCACCGCGGATCCGGCAGCGTTGTCGGTGGCGCCGGTGCCGGTGTGCCACGAATCGAAGTGTCCGCCGATCATCACCACCTCGTCTGGCTTGTCGGTGCCGGGCAACTCGGCAACGACGTTGAAGGCGTTCTGGTCGGCGTCGAAGAACTTGTTGTCGATGTCCATCTGCAGGGTGACCGGGATGTTCTTCTCGAGCGTGCGCCAGATGCGGCCGTAGTGTTCGGTCGCCAGCGTCACCTGCGCCGGTTGGGCCGGGCCTTTCGGATCGCGCGAAACGCCTTGCGGCGACTGCACGAAGACGGTGCCGTCATCGCCGCGGCTGAAGTCGAGCACGGCGGCCACTCCTTCGTCGATCCAGAACTGGGTCTTCCGGCGATTGAAGTCGGCGGCGGCGTTGAAGTTACCGCGGCCGCGGCCGCGGCCCACGTCGGGCTGCTTCGAAAGGTCCTTCAACTCCGCGTCGGTGTAGCGCGTGCCCTGCGGCTCGAAATGCGCCGGCACCTCGCGCATCGCCATCGACAACACGAATTTCCCGCGCAGTTTGCCGCGGAACGTATCGAAGTCCTTGTCGGTGTCGATCACCGCGATGACCGCGTCGCCGGTGACTGGACCGTTGGTGCCCGGCGTCCACGCCTTGGGGTACGCGATGAGCGGATACGCCCGCGGCGTCACGGCGTTGGCCGTGAAGCGCTGATTCTGCCAGCCGCGGCCGAACGGCCACGTCTCCAGATGCACGTTGGTCAGCCCCCAGTCCTTCATCGTCTTCATGGACCAGTCGGCCGCTTCCCGGATGTTCGGGGAGCCGGTGAGCCTCGGACCGTAGACGTCGGTGAGGTAGCTCTCGATTTCCATCACCTTCGAGCGCTGCAGTCCTTCGTCCTTGATGCGGTAGATCGCATCGAGGTCGAGGTGTTCGGTGGCCTGCCACTGAGCGGCGACCGGCAGGCCCGCGACGAGGGCGGCGACAAGAGCAAGAGCGAACGTGCGGCGAACATGCATGAACGTGCAAACCTCCAAAACCACGGACTTTATCAGAATTCGCGTGATAGGATTCCGACCAGGGCGGCCGCTTGCACCGCGTTTTCTCCTTCCTTCTCGTTGCGATATTCGCAGTATCCGGATGCGCCAGACCGCCGCAGACTGGCGACGAACCCTCGTCCAATCCGGCCGCGCACGACTTCTCGCTGGCCTCCGAAGTCCACGTCGTGTCGGCGCGAATCGCGCGCGGCGCTACCCTGGCCTCGATGCTGCGGGCGCAGAAGCTTGCCGCCGCCGACGTCACCGCGCTTATTGCTGAAGCCGCGGCGGTGTTCGATCTGCGAAAGGTCCGCGCCGATCAGCCGTACCGGCTGCAGACGAGCCTCGAGGGTTCACTCAGGGAATTCGAGTACGAGATCGACGGCGATCGCTTTCTCCAGGTGATGCGATCGACCGCCGACGCGCTCGTGGCCACCATCGTGCCGATTCCGAAGACCCGCAGCGTCGAAGTGGTCCAGGCCCAGATCGATCGACAAGCGACGTCGCTGGTGGCCGCGCTCAGTGCCGCCGGCGAGACCATCGACCTCACGCTCGCAATCGCCGACATCTTCGGCGGCGAAATTGATTTCAGCACCGAGGTTCAGCCTGGCGATCGCGTCGAGCTCACCGTCGAGAAGCAGTACCGCGACAACCACGTGTTCGCCGGCTACGGTCCGGTGCTTGCCGCCGAGTTCGTCAACGCCGGGCGCCATGTCCGGGCGGTGCGGTTCGCTCCCGAAGGAGAAAAGGCCTCGTATTTCGACGACCGGGGCGTGTCGATGCGCCGGTTTTTCCTCGCCTCGCCGTTGAAGTTTCAGCCCGTGATCACATCGGCATTCACGACCAGCCGTCTGCATCCGATTCTGCGCGAGGTCCGCGCCCACCTCGGCGTTGACTACCGTGCGCCCGAGGGCGCGCCGGTGCAGGCGGTCGCCGACGGGGTCGTGGTGTCGGCGGGCACGAGCGGCGGCGCTGGACGGATGGTCCACCTGCGCCACGCCAACGGCTTCGAAACGCAGTATCTCCACCTCTCGTCGATTGCGGTTCGAGCCGGATCGCACGTGCGGCAGGGCGAGTTGATTGGCAGGGTCGGTTCGAGCGGCCTCGCCACCGGACCGCATCTCGACTACAGGCTCAAGCAGCACGGCGTCTACATCAACCCGGTCACTGCGCATCGCGCGATGCCACCAGCCGATCCGGTCCCGGCTGCTCAGATGGCGGCGTTTACCGCCGCACGCGATTCCGCGTTCGCGAAGTTGTCAGCGGATGTCGCGCACGCCGCCAACGCCGGTCCTGTCGCGCAATAGCGCCTCGGCGTTCCCGGTCGGGATCGGAATGAACGTTATAATTTGAGCCCCATGGCTACGCTCATTCCGTTTCGTGCTCTTCGACCAACCACTGCAACCGCCCCGAAAATTGCCGCCGTGCCCTACGACGTCGTGAACACCGACGAGGCGCGTGCGCTGGCGGCGGGAAACCCGCTCAGCTTTCTCCACGTCTCGCGCGCTGAAATCGACCTTCCTGCCGACACCGATCCACAC
Source organism: Vicinamibacterales bacterium (assembly GCA_036489235.1). GTDB lineage: Bacteria > Acidobacteriota > Vicinamibacteria > Vicinamibacterales > CAVVIG01 > CAVQFC01. Next base: position 19,305 of record DASXGC010000264.1, on the reverse strand, counting down.
GCCGACAGCGTCTACGATCGTGCCGTTGCCAATTTCAAGACCCTGCGATCGTCACTGGTGGTCGAGGATCAGGCCAGCCTGTATTTCTATCGACTCCGCATGGGCGACCACGCGCAGCTCGGACTCGCTGCCTGCTTTGCGATCGACGAATACGATCGCGACGTCATCAAGACACACGAACGGACGCGTCGGGACAAGGAAGACGATCGCACTCGGCACATGATCGCGCTTGGCGCGCAGACCGGCCCCGTGTTTCTTACCTATCGCGCCGCTGCTGACGTGAACCGGATCGCCGAACGCGTCGTCGCCGGCGCGCCACTGTTCGATTTCGAAGCGCCCGACGCGGTGCAGCACACTATCTGGCAGGTGACCGGCGCCGACCGCGATGCGCTGGTGGCGGCGTTCGGACGGATTCCTGCGCTCTACATCGCGGATGGTCATCATCGAGCGGCGAGCGCAGCACGGGCGCGTACCGAAATCAAGGACCACGGACGTGCGGGTACGTCGCTTGGCGACGCGGCCGACTTCTCGACCGTGCTGGCGGTCGCGTTTCCGCATGACCAGGTCCAAATCCTTTCCTATAACCGGATCGTGAAGGACCTGAACGGCCTCTCGCCCGATGATTTTCTGAAGGCCGTCGGCGACCGCTTCGAGACCGCGACCGGTGCCGCGACGCCGGCTCGCCGTGGCGACATCGCGATGTATTTCAAAGGCAGCTGGCGTACCCTGCGGCCACGCGTCACGCCGGACCCGGCCGATGCGATCGGGTCGCTGGACGTGAGCGTCCTGCAGGACGGACTGCTGGCGCCGGTGCTCGGCATCGCTGACGTACGAACCGACAAGCGCATCGATTTTGTCGGCGGCGCCCGCGGAACCGCGGAACTCGAACGGCTGGTCGACTCGGGCAAGGCCGCGGTCGCGTTCTCGCTCTTCCCGGTGAGCGTGTCCGATCTAATGGCGGTTTCCGACGCCGGCGCGATCATGCCGCCTAAGTCCACCTGGTTCGAACCCAAGCTGCGGGACGGCCTGCTGATCCACGTCATCTGACGCGAGAACGACCAACGACGAACGGAGCTCCCCGTGAAGGTCTTAGTTGCAGACAAATTCGAACAAAGCGGCATCGACGGCCTCGAGGCCGCCGGCTGTCATGTCATCTATCTGCCTGACCTGAAAGACGATGGGCTGACGCAGGCGGTGAGGGAGACGGGCGCCGACGTACTGGTAGTGCGCGGCACCGCCGTGACCGCGCCAATGCTCGAAGCCGGCTCGCTCTCGCTGGTCGTGCGAGCCGGCGCCGGCTACAACACCATCGACGTGGCAACGGCCTCCACGCGCGGTATCTACGTCTCGAACTGCCCCGGCAAGAATGCGATCGCCGTCGCCGAACTGGCATTCGCCTTGTTGCTGTCACTGGATCGGCGAGTGCCAGATAACGTCGCCGAACTGCGCGCCGGACGCTGGAACAAGAAGGAATACTCGAAAGCGCGCGGCGTGTTCGGCCGCACCCTCGGCCTGCTCGGCTACGGCAACATCGGTCAGGAGATGGCGAAGCGCGCACACGCCTTCGGCATGCCGATCGTGGTGTGGAGCCGCCGGTTCGCGAGCGGCAAGGACAGTCTGGACGATCAAGCAGTGCCGATGTCGGTGGCGCGGTCACCGCAGGAGGTCGCCGACCGCTGCGACGTGCTCAGCGTGCATCTCGCGCTCAACTCGCAGACCAGAGGCCTGGTGGACGGGTCGGTGCTCGAACGGCTCAAGCCGGGTTCGTACTTCATCAACACCGCGCGTGCCGAGGTCGTGGACTACGGCGCGCTCGAGCGGGTGGTGCGCGAGCGCGGCATCAAGGTCGGCCTCGACGTCTTCGCCTCGGAGCCGACATCCGGAACGGCCGAATTCAAGGACACGCTGGCCGCGCTGCCGAACGTCTACGGCACGCACCACATCGGCGCTTCAACCGACCAGGCGCAGGATGCGATTGCCGCCGAAACGGTCCGAATCGTGTCGGCCTACAAAGACACCGGCAAGGTCCCCAACGTGGTCAACCTGGCGAAGCAGACGCCGGCAACGCACATGCTGGTGGTCCGCCATCGCGACCGGCCGGGCGTCCTGGCGCACGTGCTCGAACACCTGCGCCACGGCAACATCAACGTCCAGGAAATGGACAACGTGATCTTCGAAGGCGCGCATGCGGCCGTCGCCCGCATCAATCTGGACGGCGCACCCTCGGAGGCGACCCTGCGGCAGGTTCAGGACGGCAACGACGACATCCTCGACCTGCATCTCGTCACCATCTAACTTCGCGATCTTCTTCGTGATAATCAGACAGGGATAACCATGACCACCGTTCATCGCATCTTCAACTTCGCCGCCGGACCCGCGGTGCTGCCGCTGCCGGTCCTCGAAGAGATCCAGCGCGACATGCTGGCGCTGCCGTCCGCCGGGGCGTCGATTCTCGAAATCAGCCATCGCTCGGAGCCGTTCGAGGCGATCCTCGCCCAGGCCGAGGCGGACATCCGCGCCCTTGCCGCGATCCCGGCCAACTACAAAGTGCTGTTCCTGCAGGGCGGCGCCAGCACGCAGTTCTCGATGGTCCCGATGAACCTGCTGACGCCGGGCGCCACCGCCGATTACATCGACTCCGGCTCGTGGGCCGAGAAAGCCGTCAAGGAAGCGAAGAAGGTCGGCGCGGTCAATGTCGCCGCGACCACCAAGTCGGAGAACTACTCCCGCGTGCCGACGCAGGCCGAACTGAAGCTGACGCCGAACGCCGCCTACGTTCACATGACCTCGAACAACACCATCGAGGGCACTGAATTCAAGGACCTTCCGGAGGTCGGCGACGCCCCGCTCGTCAACGACACCTCGTCGGACATGTTCAGCCGGCCGATCGACGTCAGCAGGCACGCGCTGATTTACGCAGGCGCCCAGAAGAACATGGGGCCCGCCGGCGTCACCGTCGTGATCGTGCGGGAAGACATGCTGGCCCGTTCGCAGAAGTCGCTGCCGACGATGCTGAATTATGCCGTGCATGCGGAAAACGGATCGATGTACAACACGCCGCCGGCGTTCTCGGTCTACGCGCTCGGGCTGGTGATGAAGTGGCTGCGGGCGCAGGGCGGTCTGACCGCGATTGCGTCGGTCAACGAGCGCAAGGGCAGGAAGCTGTACGACGAAATCGACCGCACCGGATTCTTCCGCGGCACCGCCCACCAGGAGTGCCGCTCGCTGATGAATGTGACGTTCCGCCTTGCCACCGAGGATCTCGAGAATCAGTTCATCAAGGCCTCGACGGCGGCCGGCCTCGACGGTCTCAAGGGCCACCGCTCAGTCGGCGGCATGCGCGCCTCGATCTACAACGCGTTCCCCGAGGCGGGTGTGGACGCGCTCGTGCAATTCATGCGCGAATTCGAGCGCACGCACGGGTAATACAAAACTCTGACAATCCCGCAGCCGGATCACCACGGTCTTCCGTGGTACGATCCGGCCTCTTTCACCCTCAGGACTCTCGGTCATTCGCATAACCGGCGGAGGGTATTTCCGGTGCTTTCGCATCTCCTCATCGCGCTTGTCGTGGCTGCGGCGCTCATTCAGGTCGCTGTGTTCAGCACGACGATCTATCTGCACCGCTGCGCCACGCACCGTGCGCTCAGCGTGCATCCCGCCGTCGAGTGGACCTTCAAGCTCGCCTTGTGGCTGACGACCGGCCAGTGCACCAAGGAATGGGTGGCGGTCCACCGCAAGCACCACGCGTTCACCGACGAGGAAGGCGATCCGCACAGCCCGAAAATCGAAGGCTTCTGGAACGTGCAGCTCGGTAACGTCTTCTACTACGTCCGCGAAATCAAGAACACCGACGTCGTCGAACGCTACGCCCGGGACATCAAGGACGGATGGTGGGACACGCACGTGTTCAATCGCGGGCTGCTCGGTCTGGCGATCGGCACCAGCCTGCTAGTGGCGATCGTGGGACCGCTGCTTGGTGTGTGGTGGACGCTGCTCGCCGCCGGCACTCACGCGGTGATGTACGTGTTCGTGCTCTCGTCGTCGATCAACGGCCTGTGCCATCACGTCGGCTACAAGAACTTCGACAACACCGCTACCAACATCAGGACGCTGGCGCTGCTGACCGGCGGGGAAGGGCTGCACAACAACCACCACGGTTATCCGCGCAGCCCGAAGTTCAGCTTCAAGGCCAGCGAAATCGATCCGGCGTGGCCGATCATCAAGCTGTTGATCGCACTGCGGCTGGCGAAGCCATACAAGACGATCGAAGAAATCGCCGCCTGAGTCGCCGCCGCCGGTCATGGTGTGCCGGCCGGACGCGTGCACCAGAACCAGCCGCCCACGCTGCATCTGTATCGCCGACTTCAGTTTCCGTCACTGCGCAATGCAGCGATTGGATCGACCCGCGCCGCGCGCCTGGCCGGCACGTACGCCGCGACCAGCGCCACCGCAATCATCGTGACGGCCGCGAACGCTATCGGCAGCGCGGCATCGACGGTCAGGTGACTGTCGCGGCGGGCGATCTCGACCCAGGGATTCTCAATCACCGGTGCGGCGAAGTGCCTGCTCCAGATCGCGATCGGTGTGCCGACGATGAGTCCCGCGCATGCCAGCCCCAGCGCGCTCGTCAGCACCATGCGCGTCACGGCGCCCTCGGTGGCGCCGAGCGCCATGCGAACGCCGATCTCGCTGGTGCGCCGTGCAACGCTGTAGGCGAGCAGCCCATATAGCCCGATCGCCGCGAGCAGAGCGCCCAGCCCGCCGAAGAAGCCCGACAGTGTCGCAATCAGCCGTTCAGGGATGATCGACGCATTCACCTGGTCGTCCATTGTCGTCACCTTCGCAACGCGGACCGTCTTGAGCACGTCCCGCACGGCGCGCCGCACGTCGCCCGTGATCGCCGACGGCGCCGTGCTGGTCCGCAGCGCGAACGTCGACGCGATGCGTCCTTCCTGAAAGGCGTTCGTGTACACCATGCGCGGCGGCGCCTCGTACAGGTTCAGGTACTTCGCGTCCGCGGCCACGCCGACGATCTCGTACGGCTTGTCGTCGCCGTCGAACGTCACGTGCTTGCCGAGCGGGCTCCCGTCACCGAAGTAGTGCCGCGCCATTGCCTGATTGACGATCGCCACGCGCGGCCGCGAGGCGTCCTCGAACTGGAAGTCGCGCCCGGCAATCCACGGCGTGCCGAGCGTGGCGAAGTACTTTGGGCCGATCGAGTTCATCGCGAGGCGCCGGCGTTCCTCCGGGTTCTCCGGCGAGCCGTCGACATGTGCGAAGCGCGACGCGCCTGCGCCCTCGACTGGCGTGACCGCGCTGAGCGTGGCCGAGCGCACGCCCGGGATCGCCTGCAGCCGCCCGAGCATCTCCCGATAAAGGCTGGTCAGGCGATCGGGTTTGTAGCCGCTGCCGCTCGGATCCAGCGTGACCAGCAGCACCGAGTCGCGCTGGAATCCAAGGTTGACGTTGCGCAGGTTCGAGAGATGACTGACGAACAGCCCGGCCGCGCTTAACAGCACCACCGAGAGTGCCACCTGCACGACGACAAGGGCCTTTCCGAACAGCCGGCGCGATCGCGTCTCGCCCGCTCCGCCGATCTCGCGGAGCGAGGAGGCCGGCACGGACGCGAACGCGTTCCACGCGGGAGCCATGCCGAACAGCACGCCGGCCAGCGCGGCAATCGCCACCGTGAACAGCAGCACGCGGGCGTCGGGCTGTACCTGAAAGTCGATGCCTCGTGGCAACCCGACCATTCGTCCCGACGTGATGATGCGCACGAGCGCGCCGGCACCGACGTACGCGACGAGCGCACCGAGCAGACTGCCCGCTGCGGCGAGCAGCAACGACTCCGTCAGCACCTGGCGTGCGACGCGCCATCGGCTCGCCCCGAGGGCCACGCGGACCGCCATTTCGCGCTGCCGCGCAGCCCCGCGCGCCAGCAGCATGCTCGCGATATTCGTGCACGCGATCAAAAGCAAGAGGCCGACGAGGCCCATCAGCGCGAGCAGAGGCTGGCCGTAGACCTGGCGCAGCGTCGGGAATCCGCCACCCGCCGGCTTTACGTCCAGTTTTGCCTGCAGCCATTTCCGGTCGCCGCTCATCAGGGCCAGTTCCGCGACCCTCGACTGGTTCAGCACCGCCATGTCGGCTCGCGCTTGTTCGATCGACACACCGCTCTTCAGGCGCCCCATCAAGTTGAAGCCGAACTGGTCGCTCAACCGGCGGCTGGGCTGCCGGCGGGTGGTATCCATCGCGACGGGAACCCACAAGTCCGTCTTCTCGCCAACCTGAAGACCGGAAAATCCGCGCTCGACGACGCCAATCATCGTCACCGGCGTGCCGTTCAGCACGAGGCGCCTGCCGAGAATCGCCGGGTCGAGATTGAACCGGCGTTTCCAGTATTCCCAGCTCACCACCGCCACCGCGGCGTTGGCGCCGGCCGTCTGGTCGTCGCGCGGCCCAAAGAGACGGCCGATGGCCGGTTGCACCCCCAGCGTGGGAAACATCGTGCCGATCGCATAGGCGCCTTCGACAGGTTCTTCCTCGAGCCCCTCGCCCATTACCTGAAAACGTGTCGGCGACACGGCGAACAGGTCGGAGAACACGCGATTCTGATCGCGGAAGCCCTCGAACACGGACCAGGAGAAACCCTCGTCGTCCGGCTCGCCGGGATACTGGCTCACCGGCATCACGAGTCCTTCCGGTTGACGGACCGGCAGCATGCGCAGCATCAGGGCGTCGACTAGGCTGAAGATGGCGGTGTTGGCGCCGATGCCGAGGGCGAGCGTGAGAACGGTGACCGCGGTAAAGCCGGGTGACTTGCGCAACGTCCGGAGCGCGTACCGCACGTCCTGCCACAAGCTGTCGGCGATCGATTCCCAACCGACGTCGCGGACGCGGTCCTTCACCGCTTCGATGCTGCCGAGGTCGATGCGGGCGGCGCGAGTGGCAGCCTCGCGGCTAAGGCCTGCCGCCATCTTCGCGTCGATTGCGCTCTCGAGGAACTCGCGCAATTCGGCGTCGAGATCGCGGTCCGCCTGACGGCTGCGGAACAACGAGCGAAGCCCGCCGGCAACGCGCGTGCGTAGACTCATCACGCCTCCGTTGGTGATGCCTTCATGATTCGGGTGATCGCGGCCAGCTGCACTTCCCAGTCGCGCGTCTCGCGCTTGAGCGCTGTGCGTCCCTGGGTGGTGAGCGCGTAGTATTTCGCGCGCCGGTTGTTTTCGGTCGCGCCCCACTCGCCGGCGATCAGGCCGTCGCGCTCCATGCGGCGGATCGCAGGAAAGAGCGACCCGGCGTTGACCTGGAACACGCCCTTGCTGATCTGCTCGATGCGTACGCCGATGCCGTAGCCGTGCATCGGCCCGAGGGCGAGCGTTTTCAGGATGAGCATGTCGAGCGTGCCTTGCACCAGGCCGCTCTGTTTGAGGTCACTGTCGCGCACGGGGCTCCTCTTCTAGATTGACTAGAGGAGAGGATACGCCGGTCATCTAGATTGTCAATAGGAGAGGGACGTGCCGTCGCAGAAATGACCGTCCTCCGCCCACCTTGCTGCTCAATCGCTAGCGATGAAGGAGCTGGGTGCGGACTCTGCGTTGATCAGCCCTGTGGCGGCGCCTGACCGCGCCGGCGCCGGCGCCGCCGGCGGCGACGCCTCCCCAGACCGTCCTCCTGCTGCGCCTCGGCCGGCTCGGTGCCTGGCGCGGCAGCTTCGACGTCTCCGCCCTCGTCGAGAATCCCCATCCAGTGCTCGACCAGCGCCGGCGAGTCGCCGTGGACTTCCATCCACGTCAGCGCTTCGCGGAAGATGCCGCGCTGGGCCAGCGCGAGTTGTGCGCGCGGGCTTGCGGTCATGTCGCTGAGACGCCGCTGCATCGTGATGATCAGGCGGAGCCGCTCGATGTCGCGGCGCGCCAGTGGAAGTTCACCGAGCCGCGGCATCGGCGGGTGACGCGGACGCTTCGAGTTCCCGCTGTCGGCACCATCCTGCGACGCGTCGGCGGCGGGCCGGTGCTGGCTTCGCGACGGGTTGAGCGAGATGCCCAGCGGAATCAGCAGGCTTCCGAGCAGAATCGCGTTCGACATCGTGTCGGGCGTCGATTCGAACTGACGCCGGTACGCGTCGAGCGCCGCCAGCGATCGCCACAGCGGGTCAGAAGCGCCCTCGTGCAGCTCGGTCGAGATCGGCTCGAGCAGGCCGAGCTCGGCAAGGCTCCTGAAGGCTTGTTCCGCGGAGCCGGCGCGGAGAATCTTGTAGTACTCCTCGAGCAGCCTGGGCGGCGAGCTCTTCGCGATCTCCTGGCGATGGCGGCGAATCGATCGGAGCAGTGACGGCTCGACCGCGAAATCCAGCCGCGCGGCGATCGCGATCGCGCGCAGCATGCGCACCGGGTCCTCGTTCAGGCGGACGTCGGGATCGCCAATCGAGCGGACCACGCCTGCCTGCAGATCGTCCAAGCCGCCGACGTAGTCGATCACCGAAAAATTCGAAATGTCGTAGGCCAGCGCGTTGATCGTGAAGTCGCGACGGAACGCGTCCTCTTCGGGCGTTCCGAAGGTATTGTCGTGATGGATGAGCTGTTCGCCTTCGGGCGTGGAGGGATCGGGTGCGGGCACACCGTCCGCGATGATTTCTTCGCCCGGCGCCACCTGACGCCGGAACGTCGCGACCTCGATCACTTTCTCGCCGAACTTGACATGCGCCAGCCGGAAGCGGCGGCCGATGATCCAGCAGTTTCGAAAAAGCTTCTTGACCTGATACGGATGTGCCGAGGTGCCGATGTCGAAGTCTTTGGGCCGCCGTCCCAGAATCAGATCGCGCACGCCGCCGCCCACGAGATAGGCGACGTGGTCGTATTGACGCAGACGGTAGAGCACCTTCAAAGCATCCGGATCGATGTCCTTGCGGGAAATCGGGTGTTCCTCGCGCGGCACGATCCTCGGCACGACCATCGCCCGCATTGTACCAAAAGCGTAACAAAGGCCATGTAAGGCATTGACGCCCAATGGCTTAGAGCCGTTTTTCGGCTGTGCTACCATCGCGGAGTGCGTCGTCTCCTTACCGCGTTCGTTTTGCTGACCGCGCTGGCCGCGCCCGCAGCCGCATTACGCGCACCCGACGATCCGCTTGCGCGCGCCCGCCTGCTCTACAACCAGCACGATTTTCAGGGCGCGATCGCCGCGGCCGAACAGGCCCGCGTCCTGCCGGGACGCGCGGACGCAGCCGACCTGGTCGCCGCCAGGGCATATCTCGAGAGCTATCGCCAGAGCCTGACCGCCACCGACCTCGACGGCGCACGCGAGCGGCTGCGGCGTCTCGACCCGCTGCGCCTTGCCGTGAACGAGCGCGAAGAGTACATCGTCGGTCTCGGCGAAACGTTGTTCTTTGATGGCGCGTTCGGCGCGGCGGCGAGTGTTTTCGACGGCGTAATCAAGAACGGGACGACGCTGGCTGGTGTGCCGCGGGAACGGGTGCTCGATTGGTGGGCGAGCGCGATCGACCGCGAAGCCAAGCCGCGCCCGGACATCGAGCGCCAGTCGCGCTATCAGGCGATCCGCACCCGGATGGAACAGGAACTGGCGAGTCATCCCGGCAGCGGCGCGGCCGCGTATTGGCTCGCCAACGCCGCCCGGCTGCAGGGGGATCTATCGGCCGCGTGGGACGCCGCGCAGGCGGGCTGGGTCCGCGCGCCGCTCGGCAACGATCACGGCGCGGCGCTACGCGGAGACATCGATCGGCTGGTGGTCGAGGCGATCGTTCCCGACCGCGCCAAGGCCCTGGCGCAGACACCTGAGACGATCCGGCAGGAATGGGAGCAATTCAAGGAGATGTGGCAAAAGTAATCGCCGATTCTTAATGCTTCGCGTCCTTCCAGTTGTCGCCGATTCCCACGTCCACCGTCAGCGGCACGTTCATCGTTGCTGCTGACTGCATACTGTTCCTGACGATCGCCGCGAACTCCTCGGCGCGCCCCGCCGGTATTTCGAACAGTAATTCATCGTGGACGGTGAGGATCATGCGCGCTTCGGGATGCGGCGCCAGCGCCGCGTGCGCGTTGATCATCGCGCGCTTGAGGATATCGGCCGCGCTTCCCTGAATCGGCATGTTGACCGCCTCGCGTTCGGCCGCTGCGCGGCGCTGGAAGTCACGGCTGTTCAGTTCGGGCACCAGCCGTCTGCGTCCATACATGGTTTTCACCACGCCGGTGACGCGTGCTTCTTCGAGCGTGCGATCGATGAACGCCCGCACCCGCGGAAAACCGGCGAAGTAGGCGTCGATGAATTCCTGGGCCGCCTGCTGGGTGACGCCGATGTCCTTGGCCAGGGTGAACGCGCCTTTGCCGTAGAGCAGCGCGTAGTTGACCATCTTGGCGATGCTGCGCAGGTCGTGCGGATCGCGGCCGCTGTCGGCGCCGAAGATTTTTACGGCGGTCCGTTCGTGGAAATCTGCGCCCTCACGGAACGCGTCGATCAGGACCGGCTCCTCGGACAGGTGCGCGAGCACCCTGAATTCAATCTGCGAGTAGTCGGCCGAGATCAGCACGTGTCCCGGGTCGGCGATGAACGCACGGCGAATCTCGCGGCCGAGCGGCGTGCGGATGGGAATGTTCTGCAGGTTCGGGTCGCTGCTGCTGAGGCGTCCGGTGGCGGCGACCGCCTGGTTGAAGCAGGTGTGCACTCGGCCGGTATCGGGATTCACCAGTTGCGGCAGCGCGTCGATGTAGGTGCCCTTCAGCTTCATCAGCTGGCGCCATTCGAGAATCTGGCGCGGGATGTCGTGCGTCAGCGCCAGCTCCTCGAGGACCTCGACCGCGGTTGACGGCGCCTTTGACGTCCCGGTTCGCTTCAGCACCGGCAGCTGCAGCTTGTCGAACAGCACCTCGGCCAGCTGCTTTGGTGAGTTGATGTTGAACTCGCCGCCGGCCATCTCGAAAATCGTGCCCGATCGCTGCGCCAGCTCCTGATCGACTTTCTGCGACTGCACCGCGAGCGCGGCGGTGTCGATCCGGACTCCGGCGCGTTCAATCGCGATGAGGACCGGGACCAGCGGCCGCTCCAGGCTGGTGTAGACCTCGGTCAGCTGCTCGCGCTCGAGCGTCTCGCGGAGCAGCGGCGCCAGCTGTCCGGCGAGGTCGGCGCGTTCGCACGCGTAGGTGATCGCCGCCTCGACCGGCACTTCGGCGAGCGAAACCGCTTTCACTCCGCGACCGCAGACGTCCTCTTCAGACAAGGCCTTGTAGTTCGTGTGCTCGAGCGATAGATCCTCGATCAGGTGGCCCGAGCGGGTGGCGTCGAGCAGGTAGCTCGCCAGCATCGTGTCCGTCTCGAGACCGCGGAGCGTCACCCCATGGCGCGCCAGCACGATCGCATCGAATTTCAGATCGTGTCCTTCTTTCCCAACGGCTTCGTCCTCGAGAATCGGCCGCAGCGCTTCCAGGGCGACCGTCAGCGGCAGGCTCTCCGTGTTGTCGAGCCCGCGATGACCGGTCGGCACGTAGTCGGCATCGTGTGGAGATGTGGAAAACGAGAGACCGACAATCGACGCGCGCATCGCACTGGAACGGTCGGGGAGCACGCGCAAACCGAATCGGCCGGCGGCGCGCAGTCGTGCGGCCAGCGCGGCCACGCCCTCCGCGGTGTTGACCAGGCGATAGTCCTTCGCGATCGTTGCGGCGGTCGGCGCGTACTCTTTTGCAAGCGCGCGGAAGCCCAGTTCGTTGAAAATCTCGAAGCTGCGCTCGCGCGATCCGGCCTTGTAGCGCATCGTGTCGGCGTCGAACTCGACCGGCACGTCGGTGCGGATGCGGGCGAGCTCGCGGCTTTGGCGCGCCGCCTCGACGTTGGCCAGCAGCCCTTCGCGGTAGCGCTTGTTCTTGACTTCCGGGGCATGGTCGAGGAGGTTGTCGAGCGATCCGTACTGGACGATCAGTTCGCGTGCGCCCTTCTCGCCGATTCCGGGCACGCCCTTGATGTTGTCGATGGTGTCGCCCATCAACGCCAGCACGTCGACCACGTGATCGGGCCCGACGCCGAACTTTTCCTTCACCCCGTCGGCGTCGTACCAGGTGCCTTCGTCGCGCGGGTTGTAGACGCGAACCCCGTCGCCGACAAGCTGGTAGAAGTCCTTGTCCATGGTGACGATCGCAACTTCGAAACCGGCAGCGACCGCCTTTTTCGTCAGTGTCCCGATCACATCGTCGGCTTCGTAGCGCTCGGAGGTCAGGATCGGCACACCGAGCGCTTCGCACGCCGCATGGACCATCGGAATCTGTTGCGCGAGCTCGCTCGGCATCGGCGCGCGATTGGCTTTGTAGTTGTCGACCAGGTCGTCGCGGAAGGTGCGGCCGGGCAGATCGAATGAGGCGGCGATGTGCTCGGGATGGTGATCCTCGAGCAGTTTGCGCAGCATCATCACGAAGATGTAGACCGCGTTGGTCGGCGTCCCCTGGGCGTTGCGGAGCAGTCCGCCTTCGGCGGTGCGCACCGGCGCGTGGAAGGCGCGGTACATCTGCGAGCTGCCGTCGATCAGATAGAGCACAAATTTTTACTATATCATTTGAGGCTTGACGCGGTTTTGCGTGTTCTCGCGGCGATCGATCGGCATTCCTGCATTGCTGGCGGTCGTCGTGCTCACGTCGGCGTGCAGCGGTGGGCCATCGCTGTTCCGCCAGTACGAATACGAGGAAGAAGTCTATCTGTCGCTCGATGGTTCGGCCACCATCTACGTCAGCAGCTCGTTGCCCGCGCTGAATGCTCTGCACGGCACATCGTTCAACACCGACTCTTCGCTCCGCGTGGACGTGGAAGCGGTGCGCGCCTACTACTCGACTCCGCTCACGCGTGTCGTGCGGGTCAGCCAATGGCGGCGCAACGACCGCAGATTCGTTCAAGTCCGGCTCAGCGTCGACGACATCACCAGGCTTGGCGCCGCCGCGCCGTTCGCCTGGTCGACCTATTCCTTCAGCCGCGATGGCGACCAGTTTTTCTACCGGCAGACCATCGGTCCGAGCGCCGGCCGCGACGTCGGGAATGTCGGATGGGACGGTCGCGAACTCACCGCCTTCCGGCTGCACCTGCCGAGCAAGATTCGTTATCACAACACCCGCCGCGAGGTCCGCGGCAACATTCTCGAATGGGCGCAGCCGCTGACCGAGCGGCTCCGCGGCGTTCCGCTCGTACTCGATGCGCGCATGGATCCCGAGTCGATCCTTTACCGCACCCTCTGGCTCTTCGGCGCCACGCTTCTCGTCGTCGCGGTGCTCTTCGTGCTGGTGATCTGGTGGGTGATGCGCAAGGGCCGCGCCCCTGTCAACGCCGGGCAGGCAGGGTAGGACTGGCCGTGTGGCGCGGGGCCTTCAGCCCCGCGCCGCTACATCCGTTTAAAATCTCACGCCGAACGAGAGCCGAAGCGCCCGCGGAGTGGTGTACGCGAATCGATTCAGCGCCGTGCCGAAGTTCGGACCGAGCGCCCAGTTCGTGCCCTGCACCGGCTGGGTCGTGAATGGATTGAACATCGCGTAGGTCGCGGGTGTCGTCGAATTATTCAGCACCGACTGGTCGATTCGGCTCTGGGTAACGGCGCCGCCGTTCTGGAATACCGTTCCGCCGCATCCACACAGCTGAAACTGATTGAAGACATTGATGACCTGTAGCTGGCTGAAGAGCTGCACACTCCGCGTTCCTTTCACCGAGTACACGTAGTTGACCGCGAAGTCGGTGCGGCGCTCGCCTTCGGTCCGGTAGGCATCCCGTGGGGTGAAGTAATACGTCCCGATCGCGCTGGTCGGCGATGGCGGATTCACGTAGCCGGGGTTCGTCACGTACGGCTGCGTGGCGACCGTGCCGACCGCTCCGTAGGGAACGCCGCTCGTGATCGCCTGTAGTGCGCTCAGGGTCAGACCGTGCACCTTGGGCACACCGTAGTTGATCCACATGCGCGCACGGTGCCGCTGATCGATTGACAGGTCGCCGACCGGATAGTCCCACGATGCCTGGTGGTACTCGGGATACGAGAAGGCGCTGCTCGTGGTCGGTCCGCTGTTGACGTTCTCACCATCCACATTGCCCCACGCTCGCGACAACGTGTAGGTGACGCCGACATCGGCCAGCGCACCGAACCGATACGTCGCCTGCGTCGTCAGGCCGGAGTAGCGGCGCTCGAGGTCGTTGGTATTCTCGACCAGTGCCAGGTCATAGGACTTGCCGAACTGATCCTGGACCTTGCCCGTGCTGGTGTTGACGAAGGTCGCGTAGAAATCGCGGAAGTTGCGGAACACGTAGTCGGCGCGAATCGCGGCCTTGTTGCCGAACTGACGGTTGATGCCGGCGGCGTATTCAAGGTTGTTCGGGGAGTTGAGCGAGCCCTGGATCTGAGGGGTCAGGCCGGGAATGGTCGGCGCTCCATTCAGCGGCAGGCTCGGGCCACCGTTGGCGTTGAACCACGAAAACACGCTGGACACCGCGTTCGGTGTCGAGGTCAACGGTCCTGCGGCGTTGGCGTTGATCGCGGGTCCGCGATACACGAACTGAAACGTCTGGGGATTGCCGGCCGGAGACGTCGAGTCAGCGATGCTGTTGGAAATCGCTGATACATACTTCGCGAAGCTGCCGGTGACCGACCATTTCTGTTCGCCGGTCGGATCCCAGATGACACCCACGCGCGGGCTCCACCCCGCATCGCTCGCCACCACGCGTCCGTCGCTGTCGGCACCATGGTTGCGGTCGTAGCGAAGGCCAAGGTTGGCGGTCAGACGGCTGCCGATCCGCCAATTGTCGTTGTAGAAGAGTGAGTGGGTGCGGAAATTGGTGCCTTCGCTGCCGACCGGAATCGGATTCCACTGAATCACAGTCGAGCCGTCGGGCAGGAACACCGGCGTGACGCTGCCGTCGGCGCCGATGATCGAAGTCGTGCCGATGATGCGGTAATCGCTGCCGGATTGATGGTTGTTGGCGAAGCGCTTGTCGTTGAACACGTCGTATCCGAACACCATGCTGTGCGATCCCGTTCCCTTGGTGGACAGGAAATAGGTGCCCTTTGCGAACACGTCGGTGTTGTCACGCAGCTCCGCATCGCAGACACCGCAGAACGTCGCCGACCAGTAGCGCGTCTGGCCGCGTGCCCGGTCGAGCAGCAGGGTGCCGTTGATGAGATCGGTTGACTGAGCACCCTCGTTGACGAAACTGAAGTGACGGGTTGCGAGCCTGGCCTCCACGAAAAACGTCGGCGTCAGCACGCCGCTGTAGCTTGCGGTGCCGAGGTTCTGCGGTTCGTGGCCGTTGTAGAGGCTGTTGGTGTCCATCGAGGCGCTGGTGTTGAACGTCGCGTTGCCGAGATCCTCCGTGATTTTCGTGTAGGCGCCCTGGATGGTGTGATTCGAGTTGATCGAATACGTCCCCTTAGCCTCGTAACGGCGTGACTGGTCGGTGAACGTGTAGGGAATGTTGGTGATGACCAGCTGACGTCCGCTTTCCTGCGTCTGCAGCCGCCCGGCGGTAAAGAACCACAGGTGATCCTTCAGGATCGGTCCGCCGAACGTGTATTCGTAGGCCGGGACCGTCTTGGCGATTCGCGTGTCCTTGTGTTGAGGATCGGCGGCGATGCTGGTGTTCTCGAACGGCGTGAGCGTTCGCCAGTTATCGTTGTTGAGCGTGTCACGAAACGAACCGCTGAACAGGTTGCCGCCGGATTTCGTGATCACGTTGACCACACCGCCGCCGAATCGGCCGTACTCGGCGGAAATGCCCGCGGTCGCGACGTTGGTTTCCTGCAACGCATCCTCGATGTACAGGTTGTAGGGCTGGCCCCGCAGGTTCTCGGTCACGCTCACGCCGTTGATCATGTAGAGCGTCTCGAACGACATCGCACCCGCAATCGAATACGCGCCGTTCGGTCCGGTGGGGTGGACCGCCGGCGCCAGCAGCAGCGAGGCGTTGATGTCGCGGTTGGTCGGGAGGTTCGCGATCATGTCCTGCTTGAAATTGGTCGCGACCTGCGCGGTGTTGGTCAGGACATCCGCGGTCCGGCCGACGACCGTCACGTTTTCGGCGATGGTTGCGACGCCGAGGGCAACGTCGAGCGGCACGACCTGCGTCGGCGCGACCGAAATCGTCTTCTTCAGGGTCTCGAATCCGCTCAGCTCGAAGCTGACCGTGTAGGTGCCGGAGGGCAGCAGCGAAAAGATGTAATCACCGTTTGAAGACGAAATCACGGTGCGGACGCCCTGCAGGTTCGGCGAGGTGGCGTTGACGGTGACGCCCGGCAGCGGCAGACCCTGACTGTCCACGACCCGGCCGGAGATCGTGCCGTTGGTGTTCTGCGCGGTCGCGCTGGTCGCGACAAACAGTGTGGCGACGATGACGAGCCACCTTCTGACGAAGTGCATGCTGGCCTCCTTGAGTTGAGGCCACATTCACAGCAGACGACATACCAGTCCCATTTCGCGACAGCCATTTTTCTGCTGCAACAACCCTCTATTCCGCAATCATTTATTGTCGTCCCTATTACGATCAGCTGACCGATGCCGGGACGCATCCATTTTGCAAGATCCGTGGATTCGTTCTGTTGGATTTGGCGCGGGACCGAACGATGTCCGCCGTCGCTCACGAACCGCTCACGAACCGACGCCTCCAACTAGAATACGGAGGTGCGCCGCTCTGCCTTGCCGCTCACCGGATTCCTCCTGCTTGCCGTCCTCGCCGGCGCACCCCATGCCGGCCCGCCGACTCCGGTCATCGTCGAACTCTTCACGTCGGAAGGATGTTCGGATTGTCCGCCTGCCGACGTGTTGCTCCAGAAGCTGATCGACACGCAACCGGTCGGCGGAGTCGAGATCATCGGACTCGGCCAGCACGTGGACTATTGGGATCGACTTGGCTGGAAGGATCGCTTCTCCTCCGCCGCGTTGACCGAGCGGCAACGCATCTACTCGGCACGGTTCGGCAACGACAGCATTTACACCCCGCAGATGGTCGTCAACGGCCGAGCGGAATTCGTGGGGAGCGACGCGGCGGCAGCCCGCCGGGTGCTCGAGAAATCGCTGAACACACCACACGGCACTATGCGCGCGGTGATCGATTCGCAGACGCCGGCTGCGGTTGTCGTGTCGGTGCAGGTGAACGACCTGCCGCCGTTGGCCAAAGGCGATCGCGCGGACGTGGTGCTCGCCGTCACCGAGGATCGGCTGCAGTCCGACGTGAAGCGCGGCGAGAACCAGGGCCACGTGCTCACGCACGCGGCGGTCGTCCGCTACATGGCGACAATCGGCGACGCCGGATCGACCATCCCGCACGCAGAGGTTCCGCTCGCGCCCGACTGGCAGCGCGAGCACCTGAAGCTCGTCGCCTTCGTCCAGGAGCGGCAGGGCCGCGCGATTCTCGCATCCGCGGCTGTGCCGATCGCGAACGCCCGCCGGTGAACGAGTACCCCTACTGGTGGGATACGCTGCCGTCCGGTCAGGGCGCCGGCATTTCCACGCCACATCGTCCAGGTCGCGCCGGTCAACTTCCTGTCAATGTCCCGCCGTTGCCGGCTCGCGCCGACGTCGTTGTGGTGGGCGCCGGCTACACCGGCCTTGCGGCCGCGCGTCATCTGGCGCATTCGGGGGCGAGCGTCCTGGTGATCGAACGCGAGACCATCGGCTGGGGCGCCTCTTCGCGAAACGGTGGTCAGGTCCTGACCGGCATGAAGCTCGATCCCGGAACGCTGGTCGCACGGTTCGGCGAGGCCCGCGCACGTGAGCTGTTCGAGATCGCCAACGCGTCGATCGCCCGTCTCGAAGCACTGGTCGCCACCGAAGCGATCGACTGCGAATTCGAGCGGGTCGGTCATATCCAGCTGGCGTGGAAACCCGCGCACTTCGCCGCGTTTCGAGACGAGCAATCACTGCTCGCCCGCGTATTCGCGCATCGCGTGGAGCTGATCTCGAGCGGCTCGCATCGCGCAGAAATTGGAAGCGATCGCTACCACGGCGTGATGGTGGATGAACGCAGCGGTGCAATCAATCCGGCCCGATACGTGAGCGGTCT
The DNA here is from genome assembly GCA_036489235.1 of Vicinamibacterales bacterium. Lineage (GTDB taxonomy): Bacteria > Acidobacteriota > Vicinamibacteria > Vicinamibacterales > CAVVIG01 > CAVQFC01. The sequence continues at coordinate 1,275 of DASXGC010000264.1, read as the reverse complement.
GGCGGGCGCGGCAACCCGCTGCGGTGCCACGATTGCAGAAGGTGTGGCCGTCAATGCCGTCGATCGTGGAGGCGATCGATGGCGGGTCGCGACTACTGCGGGCGTGGTCGAGGCCGCGAACGTGTTGTTCGCGACCAATGGCTACACCAACGGTGCCTTTCCTGATCTGAAGCGGCGATTCCTGCCGATCGGCAGCTACATCATCGCGACCGAACCGCTCGAGGCGTCGCAGGCGCAGGCGCTGCTGCCGCGACGCCGGATGGCGTTCGACTCCAAGAACTTCCTGTACTACTTCCGCGTCACGCCGGATCGGCGCCTGCTCTTCGGCGGCCGCGCCGAATTCGGACGGCCGGGCCCGGATACGACGCGGCGCGCCGCCGCCATCCTGCGCGAAGGCATGGCGGATGTATTTCCCGAGTTGCGCGGCACCGCGATTGAGTACGGCTGGGGCGGAAACGTCGCCTTCACCCGCGATCAGATGCCGCGTGCCGGGTTGCTCGGCGGCCTGTTCTACGCGGGCGGCTACTGCGGACACGGCGTCGCGATGGCCACATATCTTGGTGAACAAATCGGCCGCCGGATGGCCGGTGAGGCGATCGATCACCCGTTGTTCGACGATCGCTTTCCCGCGATCCCCGGCTATTCTGGTTCGCCCTGGTTCCTGCCGCTGGTCGGCGCGTACTACCAGCTGATGGACTGGATCCAGTGAGCTCGTTTCTTCACGTCAGCTTTTGGAGTCTGCACACCGATGACCGTCCCGAACACGCCGCAGTCCAACCGTGCCCACCTTCGAGCGATTGCCGTCCAGGCGATGCGCAGCCGCGGGCTGGATCCCGATTTTCCAGCCGCCGCCCTGGCGCAGGTCGCCGCCGTCACCGGACCGGCAAAAACCAGTGAAGAGCCGGTCCGCGATCTGCGACAGCTCCTGTGGTGCTCGATCGACAACGACGATTCGCGCGATCTCGATCAGTTGTCGGTGGCAGAAGCGAACGCCAATGGTGCCGTGAAAATCTTCGTCGCCGTCGCCGACGTCGATGTCATCGTGCAGAAGGGCTCGCCGGTCGATAAACACGCGGCGCAGAACACCACCTCGGTCTACACACCCGCGGTGATTTTTCCGATGCTGCCCGAACGGCTCTCGACCGACATCACCTCGCTCGCCGATCAGCAGGATCGACTGTCGATCGTCGTCGAGTTCGTGGTCGCGCCGGATGGAACGGTCGGCGCCTCGAATATCTACGGCGCCATGGTCCGCAATCGCGCCAAGCTCGCGTA
>DASXGC010000233.1:0-9937 GCA_036489235.1 Vicinamibacterales bacterium | reverse complement strand
TGCGGCCGAGCGCGACCCACGCTGATCGGAACTTCGCAGGTACAATCCCGGTCGGAGGACTCCATTGAGCCACTATCACGATCCCGAAGATCTGAAGCTGCTGCCTGAACTGAAGAAACTCGCGCCGGACGAATTCGCCGGATTCGTCGCCCTCGATTCGATTGTCGGAAAAGAAGGGGGCGCGATTCCCCGGAAGTACCGCGAACTGATGGCCATCGCCATCGCCTGCACGACGCAGTGCCCCTATTGCCTCGACGTTCACACCCGCAAGGCGAAGCGCGCGGGCGCGACTCGGGAAGAAGTTGCGGAGGCGGTGTTCATCTCGGCCGCGCTCAGAGCCGGCGCGTCGGCTACCCACGGCACGCTCGCGCTGAAGCTTTTCGATCAGGCCTAAATAACTCAATCCCTTTAGCTTCTGGGGTCGCCTTGGCCGCGCGGTCGGGCCGAGGCGACCTCTAACAGGCTAACTGACTCTATGGACTTTTAACGAACTTTTAAGTATATTGCCCCGAGGCCGATGTCCTTGATGATGATCTCGAAGTTGAGAGGCCAGGCATGATCGACACCTCGGTGTCGGGGCAGTCACACGCCAAGGCGGGAAGCAATCGCCGGCAACATGAACGCATCGTGGGTCCATTCGATGGATGCCGCGTCGGCGCGATCGAAACCCCTTTACGAATTTTCGACCTGAGCCGCGGCGGCTGCTTCGTCATTTCCATGCACGGACAGACTCCCGGCACACGCTTCGGCATGCAGATCGTGATTCCGGATGTCGGGCCGATTACGCTCAACGCGGAAACGGTGTATTCCCGCGACGAATTCGGATTCGCCGTGCGCTTCGTGGATCTGGACGCCAGCTCGGTGCACGCGCTCGACAACGCGCTGCGACACCTTCGTGGTGAGCCATTGCAGCCGGTCGAGCGGCGTCAGCCACCAGCGCCGGCACCCAGCCCCGCGGTGGTGTCGTTGCAGGAATCGCTCTCCGAATCGAACGTGAGTCGTTTCTTCCGCGATGCGCAGCCGAAATCGCAATTCCCGAAAGGGCGCAGATTCGAGCGTCCCCGAGCCACGCGCACCGGCATGCTCGGATCCGGCTATCACGTCGTGATCGACGGACGTCATGTCGCGCTGATCAACGTGTCGCTGACCGGCGCACAGATCCGGGGGCCGCTTCGGCTCGAGCGCGATCAGCCGGTGATCGTGAAGATTGGCTGGCCGCAGGATCACTTGTCGTTCACGGCGATTGCGCGTGTTCGCTGGGTCCAGCTCGAGGCCGAGCCCAGGGAGAACCAACCGGTGTACCGGACGGGTGTGGCCTTCGAAACGTGGGACGTCCGCCGCCTGAAAGAAATCATCCAGAGTCGCGACCACACCTCATCTCCTACGGCGGAACTGATCGGGACCTGGTCACAGACCGCGTAACCGCGTCGCGATAAAGTTCGTTGCGTGCACTTCATCGTCAGACATCCCGACCTGGCGCAGACGATATTCCCCGCGCTCTGGCAGAAGGCGAAAGCCACTACGAGCCTGCGAAAAACGCCGCCAGTTCGGGGACGACGACCTTTGCGTTGACTATGTGCGTTTGCCCCGGGAGCGTCCGATACCTCGCATCGGCAGCACGCCGGCAAGCGCTCGCATCCCGTTTCGCATCCATCCCGGACTCTTGCCACCGTCGATCGCCAGCGTCGCCATCGTTGCGCCCGACCAGTGGCCGGTGGGCAACGCCTGTCCCTGCTGGTACGGCCCCGCCACGCTGATGTCGTATGGCAAGGTGTGCGCGACGACCGTCAGCTTGGACCACACCGGAAGCAAGCGCATGACAGCGACCGCGATCGCCGGCAGGCCGACGAGCCTGAGGAACATCTTGACGGCGCCGCGTCGCCGCTGTTGCCGCGGCCTCGGCGATCGTAGGTGAAAACGGTGAAGTGTTCAGCCATCAGCCTGGCCACCGGCGTGCTCGGTCCCGAGGCCCGATAGCACAGCGCGCCATCGACGACGATGACCGCCGGGCCTGCGCCGATCCGATCGAACGCGATCGGTGTTCCGTCCTTTGATGTTACTGTCGGCATCGATCAGGCCTTCCCCGACGTTTGCGCGCGCATTCGCTGCTCCTGCTCGCGCAACTCCGGTGTGAGCGCGTCGCCGAAGTCATCGGCATCGAACACCTGCCGCAGCTCGAGCTCGACGTCGCCATCCTCACGCGGCCACTTCTTCAGCCACGCGATCGCTTCATCGCGCGATTTGACCTGAATCATCGTGAAACCGGCGATCAGTTCCTTGGTCTCGGCGAACGGGCCGTCGGTGACCGTTGGTTTGCCACCGGCGAACTTGATGCGCACGCCGCTCGAACTGGGCCGCAAGCCTTCGCCGGTCACGAAGACGCCGGCTTTCAGCATCTCCTGGTTGTAGTTCATCATCGCGGCGAGTAGCTGCTCGCCCGGCATGACGCCCGCCTCGGTGTTCCGGTCAGCTTTTCGAATGATCATGAATCGCATCGGCACTCCTCCTCGAAAAACGGTCGCTATCGACCTTCGGATACTGGTCGAACGGCCGGCTCCCAAATGGACATCGCCGACATTGTGCTGGATTGACGGCCAAACGGGGCCGGGCACCAGTGCCCGCCCCCGTCATTAGGCCCCGATGTGGCTAAAGATGAAGACTGCCGGCTTCCCCGCCCTTGCCGGGATGACCGGTCAGGAGTGAGAACGCAAACGCCGCCGCTACCTGCAACGCGCCGCCAGGACTGGCCCAGTACTCGCCGCCGATTGCTTCGAACCTGATGAGGGTCAGGTGCGGATCCTCGAGGCCGCGCGGAAACCAGGTCTTGACGATCGGCGAGTACAGCTCGCGCATTTTCACCCGGTCGTGGACCATCGTCGCCGTGCCGGTGAGGTGAAGGTATGCGCTGTGCTCGTCGCTTTGACAGATGACCGAAACCGGCGCGCCGCCGGCCGATTCGGATACTTTTCGACTGCGGTCGTCCACGAAGAACCAGAGGACGCCGCCGAAAGTCGAGCCGTCGCCCTGCAATCCCATCGGGCGGACGTGCAGTTCACCTGTGGACGTGTGCGTCACCAGCATCGCGCTCTTGAATTGCGGCAACAGCGTTCGAATCTTGGCGATGGCCGCTTCGCTCGACAGTTGGGTTTTCTCGTCGACACTCTTAGTGGGCATGCGGTTACTCCTGTTGTCGCCGGTGCACGCGAGATGCCACCGCTTATCTCAGCCGTTTGCCCGTAAGCGCTGGCTTTGCCGGACAATATCGTCCTGAGAAGACTGGCGGAAGCAGGTATCATCTCGCCAGATGAGGCGCGATCGTGGATGTTCAATGTTGGTCCTCGCAGTCCTCCTTGTGTGTATCCCGACACGCGAGGCGCGAGGGCAGGCCGCGGCGATTCCGCTCAGCCTTGGGCTGACGACGTCGAATGCCGAGGTCACGGTAGGCGGCACCGCGACGGTCACTGTCGCGCTGAAGAATTTCTCCGATACCCTGGTCGGCGCGACTCAACCGATCACTGTTTCGCTGCGCTCCGATCTCAGCGACACGGCGACGACGGCGTTCTCGACCGGACAGAAAACAGCGCAGGTTGAATTGCATTTCATACGGCCAGGCGTGGCGCGCATCGAAGCGACGGCGCAGGGCTTCGGCGCCGGCTTCGCGATCGTTGTGGTGAAGGATCCGGCGGCCTCGGCTGCGGCCGAGAAACCCGTGCCTGCACCGCTCAGAGTGGTCCCGAAAGCTGTGGCAGCGGCGCCGGCCGGATCGGCTCCGGCGCCGACCACCGCAACCGGCGCGGCACTCGACGTCACTGTGCTGCCGCAGCACGTGCATGCGTCTCATTCCTCCTGGCACGCACAAGTGCTGCTCACCGCCATCAAGGACGGCGAGCCCGCGGCGGTCAAGACCGATACGGACGTCTACCTCGCGACCGATATCGGGCTGGTGACGCCGGCCATGTCGAAGATCGTCACCGGCCAGGCGCGAACCAGCGAACCGATTCAGCTGACGTCCACCACCGCGGGATCCGGCACCGTGTGGGCGTGGACCGACACCGGGCGCGTAACCGAGGTGGCGGTCGATTACCACGAGGCCGTGCCGGTGCAGCTCGTCGTCAAGGCGCTCCCGCTCCGCGACGTCAACGACGGCTCGACGCCGGTCACGGTTACGATCTTCCTGCAGGACGATTCGGCGATCGGAGCCTCCGCGGATCGCGACATCCCCGTGGACCTGATCACGACCAGCGGCACGCTGAACCCCAGGCAGGTCCTGATTGCCAAAGGCGCCCCGTTCGCCGAGGCGTCGCTGACGTCTGCGGCTTCAGGCGACGCACAAATCACCGCCCACGCGGCCGGCTTCGTGGACCAATCGGCGAGTGTCACCTTCGTCATGCCCTGGATGCTGGTATTGACGGCTGCCGTCGGCGGCTTCCTCGGTGCACTGGTCGGGACCGGAACCGAGACGTTCAGCGCGGCATGGTGGCACCAGATGATCGGCCACATCCTGACCGGCGCGCTCATCGGCCTGGTCTTCTACGTGCTGGCGCTGTTCGGGATCATCGCGTCGATCCCCGCGGCATCGATTCCGCTCGAGCGGCTGCCGACCACCAACGCGCTGGGCGCGCTTGTGCTCGGATTCTTTGGCGGACTGTGGGGCCGCTCGTGGCTGCCCAAGCCGAACGGATCCAGAACGCCGACCCCGCCGCCAGCCTCAGCGGCGCCCTGACCGGGGTTCCGCGGCACGGATCGTTGCGGTCCGTCGGCGCCACGGCGCTCGGCGATCGACGTCCGCCAGCGCGGCCGACGAGTTGTGTAAAGACTCTGACAATGGCCAGGACGCGAGCCACCGGCCTCTGGTCGCGGTATTCTTTGGACATGAAGGCTCATGCGTCCCTGCTGCTGGCGATTGGCCTTGTCATCGAAACCGGAACGTTGGCGCGTGCACAAACACCGCCGACGGCTCCGGCGCCCTCCACGCGTGAGACTACCCACGCCGCCGATCGAACCCTGCCCGATTTCTCGGGAACGTGGGTCATCGATCGCAATTACAGCAACGACCCCACGCAGGCCAACTTCGGCGGCACGCAAGGAGCCTCGAAGCAGGGCGGACAAAACCATGGTGGGAGCGGAGGGCGCGGCGGCTTTGGCGGTTTAGGCGGGCTCGGAGGATTCGGCCATTCCGGCGGCAGCGGCGGCGGCAATTCGGGCGGGCGCAGCCACAACGACGCGTCCGGCGGCGGCGTTTCGGCCGACGATCAGGCGCGCCTCGCCGCGCTCACCGAGGAACTGAAAAAGAGCGCCGCGACCCTGACCATTTCGCACCACGATCCGAGCTTCGTCGTCACCAACGGACTCGAGCACGCGATCTTTTGTAAGACCAACGGCGAGCGACTGGACCAGCACTTCGGTGACCTCACGATTCCGACGGAAACGAACTGGGAAGGCGACCGAATCGTCACCGAGTTCGACCTGAGCAGCCGCCGACGGCTGACGTTCACCTACACGCTGCTCCCGAATACGAAACAGCTGGTACTTCGGGTGAGGCTCGAGGACGAACAGGGATCGCGCGGAAACGGCGCTGAGCTGAAACTGGTCTACCGGATGAGCACCGGCGACACTAAATGAGCTGCTTCATCGTCCAGCCCGCGTCGTTCAGTAGCGCGTTGTATTCATCGAGCGAGATCGAACGTTTCGCATAGGTGCACGACACCACGAACATGGACCGGTCTTCGCTCCAGTCGGCGCGAGTCACCGTGCTTTCGAGGGCGTAACCGCCACTCGTCGTCAACAGCAGCGGGCTGCCTGGCTTTGGAATCGCCGGCACCTGAATCAGCGTGGTAAACCGAACGCTGCTGTTGTTGATGATTTTATCGGGTTCGTGGGACGAACGAATCGTCAGTCCCGGAATTCTCAGATTGGCTTCGACTTCGATGGGCATCAGTGTGGGCAACCGGCTTCATGAATTCTATTCGGCGAAGCGGTTGCCCACAAAGCACAAACGTCCGAGGCGACTCTATGGCTGTTTCCGGGCCGGCAACATCGCCGAGATCTCGCCCGCCAGCGCGCGGATCTCATCGAGCGTTGCGCGATCGACTTTGACCGTCCCGCGGTTGTCGGCCTTGCCGTCGGCGCCAGGATTTGCCAGCTTGTTCGTCGGCGCGTCCTGCAGCGCGCCACCGCTCAGCGCCTGAATTCGATTGAGCATCACGATCGCACTGTCAACGTCAGGCGTCGCCGCGAGGCCGCCCGGCGCCGGCAGCACGCTGTTCTGCGGCGCGGTTGACGGCGTCGCAACCGTTCCGGCTGAAGGAGCGGGCACCGCCGACGTCGGCATCGCGCCCGGTGCGGCCATCGTCGGTGCAGTGGGCGGCGGGACGACCGGCGGGGGCGTCATCATCGGCGGGGGAATCGCCGGCGACGGCGTTGCTGGAGTTGGCGTTCCCGGCGGCACAACGGTCGGCGTTGCTGTCGGCGGCGGCGCCACCGTCGGCGACGGTGTTCCCGGTGGCGTGACGGGCGGCGTCCCTGTCTGAGGCGTACCTGGCGGGGTCGTCACAGGCGGCACGGTAGCCGGCGTCACCGTTTGCGGTGGCGGCGGTTGCGGGCTTGGCGTCTGACCGTGAGCCGACGCTGAAACATTGAGCGCAATGGCCGCGCTGAGCGCGACCGTTAACATTCTGATCGACATCATTCGTCCTCCACCTCAGCGCATGATGTGCGCTACTCCGTGGAGGTGCACGTCTCGTGCCCAGGTGATACGCTCGTGCTTGCGATGGTCAACGACGATCCGATCGGGCGTTTCTTCAGCCTCTACGAACGCGCCAAACAGATCCTGCCGGAAGCCGACGCGATGGTCCTGTCGACCGTCGATGCGGACGGCTGGCCTTCGGGCCGCTTCGTCCTGCTGAAGAGCGTGGACTCCCGGGGCTTCGTCTTCTTCACCAACCTCGACAGCCGCAAAGCACAGGCGCTCCACGCCAATCCTCGCGCCGCGCTGTGTTTTTATTGGCCGGTTGAAACGCAAATACGCGTCGAGGGAACGGTCGAGCGCGTTGATGACGCCGAGGCTGATCAGTACTTCGCGACCAGGCAGAGAGAGTCGCAAATCGGCGCCTGGGCATCGATCCAGAGTGCGCCGCTGGCATCGCGACAGGAACTTGACGATCGCGTCGCGCAAATCCGCACGCGCTTCGCGAACCAGCCAGTACCGCGGCCGCCGTTCTGGTCAGGGTTCAGAGTTGTGCCGAGGTCGATCGAGTTCTGGACCCGCGATCCGGCGCGGCTGCACGAGCGGATGATTTATCAACGGCAGGGCGACCGCTGGGTGCGGTCGCTGTTGAACCCTTAAATAAACAACGCGTCTTCGTCTTCGCTGCGGCCGGCGCGGCCGCGCGGGCTCCGGCGCACTTCGCCGAGCGCCTGCAGCGTCGCGCGCAGGCCGGCCATGATCGCGCGCGCCTCGCGCGCGGGGCCACCGATCGATTCCTGGACGCTGGCCAGCGTTTGTTCGATGCGCACGGCGAAGTCGCCGAACATACGGTCGGCTCGCTCGACCTGAGCCGTCGCCAGCGCCGCCGCGCGCGCCGCATCGCGGCCGATCGCCGTCGCGTGACCAATCAGCGGCCTGATGTCCTGCTCGAACCGATCGACCGCATCGCTCACCTGCCGCATCGCGCGGCCGGCAATGACGATGACGGCGATCTGAATCACGGCGGTGGCCAGGGTGGCCACCGCGATGATGCCGAGAAAGACGTCAGGCCAAACCATCACGCGTTTTCCTTGCGCGCCTGCTGATACGCGTCACGACCGCGCTCGATCGCGGATGACAGCGTCTCGCGCCCCTGGGTCAGCACGTCGCGCCCCTTGGCTGCGGCCTCCGCGGCCTTGACCCGAGCCTCCCCGGCGCGTTCGCCGAGGAATTCGCGGGTTTCGCGGCCGGTCGCCGGTGCATACAGCAGCGCCACCGCTGCTCCGCTCACCGCACCGAGAATGAACGCCAGAAGAATGCTGCCTGCCCCTGCGCCGTCGTCTTGTGCCATTAGAAGATGCTCACTTTGATGTTGAGATACTTCCGCGGATCCTTGTAGATCGCGTCCAACAGCTTGCGGAAATCGTTTACCGCGCCATTCATGTTCTCATATAACTGCTTATCTTTCAGCAACTGACCCGCCGTCCCCTCGCCGTCGTTCAAGCGCGCCACCAGCGCGTCGAGCTTTTCGGTGACGGCATTGAACTTGTTGAAGAGGCTCGGGTCGGTCAACAGCTTGCCGGCCGTGCCCTCGCCCCGGTTCAGCCGATCGGTCAACTCCTTGATGTTGGCCGTCGCCGAGGTCAGCGAATTCGACAGGGCGTCGTCTTTGAGCAGCTTGCCGAGACTCCCCTCGCCGGCGTTGAGCCGCCTGGTGACGTCTTCGATGCTCGCAAGCGACGCCTCGAGCGACTTGGCGGCCTTGGGATCCTTCAGCAGCCGGCCGATCGATCCGCGGCCTTCCTGCAGTTCACGGGTCATCACGCCGGCCGTGGCCACGAACTGATTCAGTTCTGTGTACAGACGCTCGTCGGTCAGCAACTTTCCGGCGGTCCCTTTGCCCGACCGCAGGTCCTTGATCATGCCGGTCAACTGATCGATGGTGTCGGTCGCCTGCTCGGCAACGTCGGCGAACTGCCCCTTCGACTTGGCCGACTTGACGTAGCCGTATTCGTCAACCGGCGTTCCGCTGGTCTCCGGAGAGATGTCCACGGCGCTCGATCCGAGCAGGGAAATCGAGCCGAGTGTCGCCACCGACTTGTCCGTGATCCGCTCGCGGACGTTCTTGTTCACTTCGAATTCGACGTCCACCTGATCACCGGCAAACTCGATGTGCTTGACGGCGCCGACCTGCACGCCGGCCACTCGCACCGGGGACCCGTCGGCGAGTCCGGCGACGTTCGGGAACCGTGTCTTCAGGGCGTAGCGCTGCCAGAAGAAGCCCTTGCCGGCCGAGAGGCTGAAGACCAGCACCGCGGCAATCACGATGGCGGCCATCGTCAACAGACCGACTTTGAGTTCCGACCAGGCCAGCGATCTTGTTCGAGGCATGTTGTTTCTCAGCTCAGGAAATTCTTGATGTACGGATCGGTCGACGCACGCAGCTGCTGCGCATCGCCCTCGAAGACGATGTCGCCTTCGCGGACCATGATGAACTCGGCCTCGCGCTCTTTCTCCGGAGGCGCCCGGACGATGCGGACGGTGCCGTCGGCGGCGCGCTCGGCCATGTTCTCGGCGACGAAAAATGCGTCGCGCAGCTGATGCGTCACCACGATCGAGCTGACGTGCTCGAGGTCGCGTAGCTTGATGATTTCTTCGTCCACCGTGGTCGCGGTGATCGGATCGAGGCCGGTTGTGGCCTCGTCGTAGAGCAGGATGCGCGGCTTGAATGCCATCGCTCTGGCAATCGCAACCCGCCGGCGCTGGCCGCCCGACAACTCGGACGGCATGCGGTTGAGGAAGTCGCCCAGGCCCACCCAACCGAGCACCTCTTTGACCCGCTCGTCCGCTTCGGCGATCGGCGTGGTGCTCTCCTCGTACAGCTTGTAGCCGACGTTTTCGCGGACGGTGAGCGAGTCGAAAAGCGCACCTTCCTGAAAAATCATGCCGAGGTCGGCGCGCACCCGCATCATGTCGTGCTCGGACAGCTCGTCTACGCGCTCGCCGTTCACCCAGACCACGCCGCCATCCGCCCGCAGCAGTCCAGTGATGATCTTCAGAATCGTCGACTTTCCGGAGCCGCTGGCGCCCAGGATGATTTTGGTGTGGCCCGAGATCAGCGTGAAGCTGATGTTCTTCAGCACCACCTTCTCGTCGAACGCCAGGTGAACCTGATCGAACATCACGACCGGCGCACCCGGTTCGCTGAGGATCTCTGCCGCCGTCGGGGTCGCTGACGTCTCCGCCATGTCA
>DASXGC010000200.1:0-30239 GCA_036489235.1 Vicinamibacterales bacterium | reverse complement strand
AGACGGCCCCTGGGTCCTGATCGCGCGACGTTCGGCATTGCGCCGGCGGCTGGGCGCACACATCGTGCTGATCTGGCGCGTTGGCTGCGACGACGGCAATGGTCGGCGCGTTGAATGGCAGCTGGTCGCAATCACTGTCGGCTTGACGCGGGACCTGCGCCTCGACCGAGGCGAACGGACCGAAACTCTTCGCGACATCGAGCAGAAGTCCCGCGAGGTCGTTGAAGCCGCAGACGCCTGGCAAGCCATTGCGGTCGGAACGGCCCGTTCCGTCGTACTGGCCCAGCTCGCTCGACAGCGCGCGATCGCCGCGGCCGGCGGCAACGGTTCGTTCGACGAAGGCGACGATACGGACCACTTTCAGGCCGGCCTGTTCGATCGGCGCGCCGAGCGCAGGCATCTGGTCTCGGCTGCGGTATCCGCCGCGATGCAGCATCAAGCCGCCGAGCGGATCGGGATCCTCGAGCGATCGGCGGCGATCAGTCCCGCTCACGCCGAACTCGTCCTGGTCGTCTTTCCGTAGTCATGCTGACCGGGATCGACGGCCGGCTGTTGTCGATCACGTTCCTCGAGCGCCGCCTGGCGGTGGAAGGCCGCGTTGAGTCAGTCGAACCGTTGCGACGGCACCTGGTCGAGTGGCGCGCTGCTGCCGCAACGCTCGGGCCGGCCTCACCGCTACGCGTGCAGCTGCAGTCGAGCGCTGTCCGATTCTTTGCCGCTCTCGGCTTCGAACCGCCCTCGTCGACACAACTCGCAGGCACGGCGCTCGCGGCGACGCTCCGAGCGAACGGTCGCGCGATCTCGCTGATCGTCGCGCCCTGGGGTGAGGCGTTCGATCCGCTCTGGCGCATCGCCGTCGGCGAGGCGGGGCGCCGCGGCGCACGCTGGTCCCTCATTTTCGATGGTCTTCGCCTTCGCATCGTCGACGCTGGACGGGTGTACGCCCGTCGCCATCTCGAATTCGATTTGGACATGGTGGTGGACGACCCCGGCTGCGTGCTGGCGTTGCTGCGGACCGCTGGCGCCGGCGCGCTCGGGGCAATTCCGGCGAGCGAGCTCTCGCTTGACGCGCTGGTCGTCGCCTCCGACCAACATGCGCTCGGCGTGTGCCAATCGCTCCGGCAGGGCGTGCTGTCCGCATCACGCGACGTGCTCGCGGCGCTGGTGTCGCGGCATCCAAGTCGTGAGCGGACCCGCCGGTCACGCTCCGCTCCCGGCGACAACGATGGCAGCTTCGAGCAGGCATTGACCATCGTGTACCGCATGCTGTTCTTGTTCTTCGCCGAAGCACGGTCGCTGGTGCCGCTATGGCATCCGATCTACCGGGAGAGCTACAGCCTGGAGGCCCTCCGCGATGCCGCGGAGCAGCGCCAGTCGCGTGGACTCTGGGCGACGATCCGGGCGATCGCGCGGTTGGCGCACTCCGGCTGCCGGGCGGGTGCGCTTCGGGTCACGCCGTTCAACGGCCGGCTGTTCGCGCCGTCGCGGACGCCGTTGGCCGAGCGTCGCGGCCTGGACGACGAAGCCGCGAGACGCGCGGTGATGGCGTTGTCGACACGGCCGGCGGTCGACCGCGCCGGTCGCGAGCGCATCGCGTATCGCGACCTCGGCGTCGAGCAACTTGGCGCCGTGTACGAGACGCTGCTCGACTACCAACCGCGCATCGATCGGAGGGGCGTCAGCCTCGAAGGCGGATCCGGGATCCGGAAGGCGACCGGCACCTTCTATACGCCACAGCCGATCGCCGACTATCTGGTGCGGCGGACGCTGGCTCCGCTGGTGCGTGACGCCACCCCCGACGCCATTCTTCGATTGCGGATTGTCGATCCGTCGATGGGAAGCGGCGCCTTCCTGGTCGCCGCCTGCCGCTATCTGGCTCACGCCTACGAAGCCGCACTCGTGCGGACCGGCGCCTGCCACGCCAGCGACATCGGCGAAACGGAGCGAGTGGCGATGCGGCGAATCGTCACTGAGCGTTCCCTGTATGGCGTCGACATCAATCCGATGGCCGTGCAACTGGCGCGGCTGTCGCTCTGGCTGGCGACATTGGCCGCCGATCGGCCGCTCAGTTTCCTCGACCACCGTCTGCAGGTCGGCGACAGCCTGCTCGGGGCGTGGATCGCCAATCTGAAGCGGTCTCCGGACACTCGCACCGTACGGGCGTCCGCGATGAACCTGCCGTTGTTCGACGAGGATGCAATCACCGCTGCACTGCAGACGGTACTGCCGGTGCGGTTTTCTCTGGAGTCTGCGCCGAGTAACACGATTGAGGACGTTCGCGAGAAGGAACGGGCTCACGCCGGAATCAGCCACTCCGATTCCGCGCTGTCGCGATGGAAACGGGTGGCGCATCTGTGGTGCGCGGCGTGGTTTGCGGACAAGGCCGCACCCTCGTCTGCATTCGGTGCGTTGTCGGACACCATCCTTACCGGACGGCCGGGTCTCCCGGCGCATGTGTCGGCGCCGTATCTTGCAGCGGCCGACGCGATCGGGGAAAGCCGGCGGCTGTTCCATTGGGAGCTCGAATTTCCCGAGGTCTTCTTCGACGAGTCCGGACAACGGCGAGTCAACGCCGGATTCGATGCCGTGATTGGAAATCCGCCGTGGGACATGCTTCGTGCCGATGCCGGCGGCACCGAGGCGCGAAACAGTGCGCGGCTCGACACGGCGCCGGTCGTCCGCTTCACTCGCGATTCGGGCATTTACAGCGCGCAATCCGACGGTCATTCGAATCGCTACCAGCTTTTCGTCGAACGGGCGATTGCGCTCACGCGATCCGGAGGCCGGGTCGGCCTGGTTCTGCCGTCAGGGCTCATCACCGATCAGGGCAGTGCCAAGCTGCGCCGGATGCTCCTGTCAAAATGCGGGCTCGACGCCATCGTCGGACTGGACAACCATCACGCGATCTTTCCAATCCACCGCAGCAGCCGCTTCGTACTGCTCACGGCATCGCCTGGTGCGCCGACCGTCAGCGTTGCGTGCCGGCTGGGTCTCGAAGATCCCGCCGAACTCGAATCGATAGCCGACGAGGACACCGAGCCGAGCGCCGACGCGCCGATCCGGCTCACGCCGGCCGTCATCGAACGTATTTCAGGACAGGATCTCGCCGTCCCTTACTTTCGATCCGCCATCGATCTTCGCATCTTCGAACGCGCGGTCGCGCTGTTTCCGCCACTCGGCAGCGAGCGGGGCTGGGGGGCGCGGTTCGGTCGAGAGCTGAACGCAACCGACAATCGGGATCAACTGCGCCCGGGCGGCGCCGGTCTTCCGGTGGTCGAAGGCAAACATCTCGAACCGTTTCGGGTCGCACTGTCTTCGGTGCGTCATCGCATCAGCGTTACCGACGCCAGGCGGTTGCTCCGCGACCGTCACCTGCATCCGCGGCTTGCGTATCGAGATGTCGCGAGCTCGACGAATCGACTGACGCTGATCGCGGCCGTGCTTCCGGCACAGTGCGCGTCAACGCACACAGTGTTTTGCCTGCGCACGCCGTTGCCATCTCGACTGCAACACCTGCTCTGCGGTCTGTTCAACAGCTTCGTCGTCAACTATCTGGTGCGGATGCGGGTCACCACGCATGTCACCACCGGGATCGTTGAGCAGATGCCGATTCCAATGTGGGACAGCGCACCGCGCTTGACGCGCCGAATCGCGACACTGAGTCGCGCGCTGGCCAGGAGGTCGCGTCTGGAGGCGCAGGCCATGCTCAACGCTCATGTCGCACACCTGTATCAACTAGACGCGGCGGAGTTCGAACACATTCTGCAAACGTTTCCATTGATTCCAGCAGGCGAACGCACGCTGGCGATGAATTGCTTCATCAGGGAGAGGGAGGGATGAGGGATTGACCAGAGAGCCTCGGAGACACGGAGACCCCTTTGGCATCACCACAGAGGCACAGGGACACGGAGACTTCCTTGGTGTCGCCACAGAGGTACAAAGACACGGAGACTTCCTGGTATCACCACCGAGGCACAGAGGCACGGAGACTTCCTTGACATCACCACAGAGGCGCAGAGGCACGGAGACTTCCTTGGTATCACCACCGAGGCACAGAGACACGAGACTTCCCTGGTATCACCACCGAGGCACAGAGACGCGGAGACTTGCCGGTATCACCACACAGGCACAGAGGCACGGAGACTTCCTTGACATCACCACAGAGGCACAGCGACATGGAGACTCCCTTGAAATCGACACAGAGCGACGGAGACACGGAGACTCCATCGAAATCACCGCAGAGCCACAGAGACACACGGAGTTCTGAGGAATCACCGCAACGAGAGGGCGACACTGAGCCCTCGAGCGACCAACGAAGACACCTGATTGCGACGTCCTCCAGTGATCAGGGTGGTGAAGCGTCAGGGCCGGTGCCGGAGCGGCTGGGACGAGACGGAGTTGCCTGCGATGAGTCGCCGAGAATCGCGGACGAGGCGTTGCCCAGGCTGAATGCGCTGACGTCACAGATCATCGGTGCGGCAATCGAAGTACACCGTGTCCTCGGGCCAGGATTGCTCGAGACGATGTACGAAACCGCGATGTGCATCGAACTCGAAGACCTTGGCCTGGCGTTCGTGCGTCAGGAACGCCTGCCGGCGTACTACAAGGGCCGCCTGGTCGGTGACTACCGCATCGATCTCATCATCAACGACCTGGTCATCGTCGAGATCAAGAGTGTGACTGCGGTACCGCCGGTCTTCGAAGCACAGCTTCTGACGTACCTGCGACTAACCCGCCTGCGCGTCGGCCTACTGATCAATTTCCATTCAAGACTGCTGAAGGATGGGATCAGACGAATGGTGTTGTGATCCGTCTCGTCGAAACGCAATGGCATGCGAGGCCTTCCGGGCCTCTCTTCCTCCGTGCCCTCGGTGTCTCCGTGGTGAGTGCCAGCAATCCTCCGTGCTTCGGTGTCTCAGTGGTGAATGCCTGTATTCCTCCGTGCCCTCGATGTCTCCGTAGTTAGAGTGCTTATGTCCCTCAGTGGCTCAGTGTCTCGGTGGTGAGTATTGATGTTCCTGACTGTCACCCTGCCTCAGTGGTGCGAGGCGAACAATTCTTCAGTGCCTCCGACCTCTGTCGGCCGCACGCCGTGTCTTCTCACGCTCGGTGTCTCGGTACGCTATATTCGCGCTTCATTTATCGGAGGCACCATGTCCCGGCGGCGTTTCACATCCATCCTCGTTCTTCTCTCGATCCTGACGTTGTCAGCCTCCGTGGTCCTCGCCCAACAGCGCGCCGCCGACGGCGTCACGCTCAATGCCGAAGGGCTGCCTCAGTACTCCACCGTATCGCTCTGCGCGATCGATCCAGCAACCGGACAGGCGGGCGCGGCAGTCACGACTCGGGTGCCTTTTGTCGGTCGCGCCGTTCCGCACGTCCGCGCCGGCGTCGGCGCGGTCTGTACTCAGGCTTCCACGGTGGTCGAATACGGACCCCGTGGCCTGGACCTGCTGGCCAAAGGCGTCGAGCCCAGGGACGCCATCGCCCAACTGCTGGCACCGGACGAAGGGCGCGAGTCCCGGCAGCTCGCGATGATCGACATGAAAGGCCGCTCGGCCGCCCACACCGGCAAGCAGAACAGCACGTGGGCCGGCAGTCATCAGGGACTCAATTACACGGTGCAGGCGAACACGATGGTCGGCCCGGAGGTCGTCGACGCCATCGCCACGACGTTCGAAGCCAGCGCCGGCACCGGCATGCCGCTCGCCGAGCGGATGATTCTCGCGTTGGAGGCCGGCTACGCCAAAGGCGGTGACAAGCGCTGGGGCAACCTGCAATCAGCGGCGATCAAGATCGCGGATCCCAACGACCCGGGCCGCGGCGGCGATTTCATCAGTGTCGCGATCGAGGTCGGCGAAAACCCGGAACCGGTCGCAGAACTGAAGCGGATCTACCTCACGACCGGACGCCACCTTGGCTACCGCAGTTTCTCCCGCGTCGAGGGCGCGGACGTGATCGAGTTGAAGCGCAGTCTTCACTCGCTCGGATACTGGCGGCCGGCATTGTCCGCGTTTCCCGAGGCGCCTACAGCAGGCACGACCGAACAGCTCCGTCAGCTCCGCGAAAAGAACCGCGCCGAATACGACCGGGTGACCGCGGACGCCAGAAAAGCGGCGGCGGAGTACACCCGCGAGTACTCGGAATACGACGCGGAGACGATGACCGCTGTCGACAAGTTCCGCACCGATCACGGCCTCGACTATCAGGGCGACGCGGTCGGCCTGGTCGATGCCCGGCTGGTTGATGCGCTGCGCAAGGCGATCATCGAGAAACCCAAATCCGGCCGGCGCGACTGATCACCGCAACGCCCAAGCCAGGAATCGCTCGGTATAGTACAGCGCGATTTGCGCGCTCGGACCGTTCTCCACCGAGTCGAACGAATGCTCCGCCCACGGAATCTCGAGCAGCGCTGAAATGGTTCCGTTGGCCAGCTGACGATCGTGAAGCAGGCGCCCCCACCGCGGAGCGATGACCTGATCGCGCCCGCCGATGATGATGAGCGTCGGCGGCTGCCTGGCGCTGACATAGGAAATCGGCGAAGCGTCACGATAGTTCGAGGGAACGGAATCAGGTGTGCCGCCGAGGAATGCTTCCTCGAGCGCGCGCACGCCCATCGGATCCGGCGACGGCGGCTCGCGGTACCCGCCCGCCAGATCGACCGGACCGTAGAAGCTCACGACCGCCCGGACGGCCTGAGGCTGCGGGCCAAACGCCGCCAACATCGCCAGATGCGCGCCTGCCGATCGACCGACGACTGCCAGACGCGACATATCGGCCTGATAGTCGTCAGCGTGTCTGTGAATCCAGTCGAATGCGTTTCGCACGTCGTCGATCTGCGCCGGCCATTGCCAGCGCGGCGCCAGCCGGTACTCGATCGAGAACACCACGTAGCCGCGCGCCGCGAAATAGCGCGCGAACCAATCCTGCTCGTTGGCGTCGCCATGTTGCCAGGAACCGCCGTGAATCTGGACGATGGCCGGAAATCGACCCTGCGATCGTGGACGATGGATCGTCGCGGTGAGCGGTTGTCCCTTCGGTGATGCGACGGGTATCCCGCGAACCACCGTGGCATCGCCCCATTCGATCGGACGAAACAGCTCGGAGACGACGATCGGGCGTGGGCGCATGCGCTCGAGCGACGTCCTGGCGACGTCGTTGAGGAAACCGTCGCCAAGCGCACGGGCCATCTCGAGATCGAAGCGCCGGAGCGCGAACGGTGCGCGCGCCAGCGGAATCGACGAGATCAGGGCGGCGCAGCCGGCGATCGCAAACGCCGCACGCGACGGTCGTGATCGCCCGCGCGCCAGCACGCAGATGAGAACGCTGCAGAGACAGAGCCAGGGGCTGTACTCGGTGCCGCCGACCGCAAGCACCAGCAGCGGGTAGTTCCAGGCGGGAACGACAATCCAGAGGCTGAGGAACAGGACAACAGACGCGGCGGCGAGGACCAGCCAGGACAGAATCACGACCGTCTGGCATGTTACCCCGCCACCCCGGAATCAGCGCGGCTGCATCAGCGAGGCCAGTAGCTCGTCGAGTCGCGTGTACCCTTCGGCCATGCCTTTGTCGACGCCGCTGTTCACGTGTCCATCCCGATTCTCTACGGTCTTGTGCACCGTCGTCGTCGTGATGATGGTCTGGCCGTTCGCTTCCATCAGCTCGAGCGTCTCGAGCGCTTCGGCGTCGGGCATCGGTTCGAAGATGAACGTGCGGACGACACGAGAGGGCGGCGTGACCTCGCGGAATTCTCCGCTGAACGCCACTTCTCCGTTCGGCGTCTGAAAGACCTGCCGGTAGCGGCCGCCCACCCGCAAGTCGGTTTCGCAGCTGACCATGGTCAGGCTGCGCGGACCGATCCAGCGTTTCAGATGCTCGCACTTCGTGAAGCATTCGAACACCAGGCTGCGCGGCGCGTCGACGACGCGCCGCGTGGAGAAGCTGGTCTTACCGGGTTCCGCGATGATTTCGAGTTTTTTTTCTGACACTCTTTTTCTCCTTGGCCTGCAGCTCCTGCAGGTAGTCGTCGAGGCGGTCGTAGCTGGCTTCCCAGAACTGGCGGTAGGTGCCGAGCCAGTCGGACGCCTGTTTCAGGCGGCCGGGTTCGAGGCGGCAGGGACGACGTTGTGCGTCCCGTCCCCGCTCGATCAAACCGGCGCGCTCGAGCACCTTCAGGTGCTTCGAAATCGCGGGCTGGCTCATGTCGAACGGCTCGGCAATTTCGAGCACCGACGCATCGCCGCGCGAGAGCCGGGCAAGGATGGCCCGCCGGGTCGGGTCGGCGAGGGCGCCGAAGGTGGCGGTCAGGTCATGTTCAGCAGGCACGGGCGACGTCATGTATAACCTCTTGTCTCTATAACCATACGGTAATGTACAAACGTGTTGTTGTCAACACTCCCGAACACGAGCCGGCGTGTTTGGGATGGCGCGCGCTAGAATCGCGCCAGGAGCCATCTGATGCATCGTTCGAGACTGGTCATAGGATCCGCGTTCGCGCTCGTGTTCGCCGGCAGCGCCGCCATCGCGACGCGCGCGCAGACGAAGGCGCCGCTGCGATTCTTGGTGTCGTTTCCCGCCGCCCGCAGTGCCCAGCCGCTCGATGGACGGGTGCTGTTGTTCATTTCGGACGTCGGCACCAGCGAGCCGCGCAACCAGAGCGACCAATACCGCGCCAACAGCACGCGGCCGATTTTCGGCCTTGACGTCGACGGACTGAAGCCCGGCGCAGCGGTCACCATCGACGATCGGATCGTCGGCTGGCCGCTGCGGAGCGTCAGCGATATTCCGCCTGGCGACTACTTCGTCCAGGCCCTGCTCAACCGCTACGAAACCTTTCACCGCGGCGACGGTCACATCGTCAAGATGCCGATGGACCAGGGCGAAGGCCAGCACTGGGCGACCAAGCCGGGAAACTTCTACAGCACACCGGTGAAGGTGCACGTCGATCCGTTGCGCGGCGGCGACATCGCGATTTCCATGGATCAGGAAGTGCCGCCGATTCCGCCGAACGTCGATACGGCGCAGGTGAAATATCTACGCGTGCAGAACGAACGCCTCACAAAATTCTGGGGCCGGCCGATGTTCCTCGGCGCCATCGTGCTGTTGCCGCAAGGGTGGGACACGCACCCGAACGCGCACTATCCGGTGCTCGTTCACCACGGGCACTTTCCGCCGAACATGGCCAGCGATGGCTGGCGCGAGACGCCGCCGGACGCGGATGCGACCGGCACGGTGCGCGAAGCCCAAGCCGCCGCGTATCAGTTCTACAAGGACTGGAACGGCCCGAAGTTTCCGCGCATGATCCACGTCCTCGTGCAGCATCCGACGCCGTACTTCGACGACTCCTACGCGGTGAATACGGCGAACAACGGTCCCTATGGCGACGCCATCACGCTGGATCTGATTCCGATGATCGAGAAGCAGTTCCGCGGCATCGGTCAGGGTTGGGCGCGGACGCTCACCGGCGGATCGACCGGCGGCTGGGAAGCGCTGGGAGTCCAGGTGATGTACCCGAACGACTACAACGGCTCGTGGGCTCTCTGTCCGGACCCGATCGATTTCCGCTCGTATCGCTCGGTCAACATCTACGACGAGCACAACGCGTATTACTACGAAGACAACCCGTTCAAGCGCACGCCGAAGCCCGGCTACCGCGACTATCGCGATCACCTCTACTCGACCTTCGAGGATCGTAACCTCGTGGAACTGGCGCTCGGCACCCACGGACGATCAGCCGGACAGCACGACGCCTGGGCATCAGTCTTCAGTCCGGTCGGCGACGATGGCTACTACAAACCGCTATACGACAAGATCACCGGCGCGATCGATCCGGATGTGGCGCTCTACTGGCGGGACCATTACGACCTGCGTTACATCATGCAGCGCGACTGGGCGACGCTTGGACCGAAGCTGCGCGGCAAGATTCACATCACCAGCGGCACGATGGACAACGGTTATCTGAACAACGCCGTTTATCAGATGGAAGAGTTCCTCTCGCACGCCAAGCCGTCGCCGGAGTACGAGATCACCTACGGCGAGCGCCGCGAGCATTGCTTCACCGGCGACACCGAGACACCGAACGCTGTCGGCAACCGCACCGTCCATCAACGCTACATGCCGGCGATGGCGCAGTGGATGATCCGGTCGGCTCCAGCCGGAGCAGACACGAAGAGCTGGCGCTACTGACGACGGTTTTGTCGCGGCGCCCGCGAAATCTGTAAGTCGCCGACGGCGACTGACGCGCGTTTGCGCCACGTCTCGCGCGAGGGACATGGCTTCGTCCTTGCGCCGAGCGGAATCGTGCTCGCGACGCTGTTGCTCGAACCGGTCAAGGCGATCCTCCTCGCCGCACTGGTCTTCGTGCCCTTCGAGCGCCTCGCCAGCGAACGATCAGGACAGCGCGTGTTTCGTACTGGCTGGGCGATGGACGTGCTCACTGCCATCCTGAACGGACTCCTGGTCTACCTCGCGCTCCTCTTCATCCTCGGACGCCTCGACAGCGCCGCCGCGCACGGCGTACCGCAGTTGCGAGCGTGGGTGGCCGCGCGACCGACGTGGGCGCAGGCGCTGTTGGCCATTGCCCTGGGCGACCTCGGCATCTACACCATCCACCGGCTGTCGCACACGCTGCCCTGGCTCTGGCGTTTTCACGCTGTCCACCATTCCGCCGAAGAAATGGACTGGCTGGTCGCCGTGCGTACGCATCCGCTGGATCTGCTGCTGTTTCGGCTGGCCTCGATCGCACCGCTGGCCGTGATCGGCGTCACGTCCGCGGCGAGCGCAATCTTCGTCGCAGTGTTCGCGTGGCAGTCATGGCTGGCGCACGCCAACGTGCGGCTGTCGTTCGGTCCGCTGCGATGGGTGCTGGTCTCGCCGGAGTTTCACCACTGGCATCATGCAGCTGATCGAGAGGCGCACGACCACAACTACGCCAACGTGTTTGCCTGCTGGGACGTATTGTTCCGGACCGTCCATCTGCCGGCGGGCCGGCGTCCGCTGCACTACGGCATCGACGAACCCGTTCCGGGCGGCTGGCTCGGACGGTTCACCCATCCTTTCCACCGCGGCGATCCGGCTGAAGTTGAACACGCCGGCAGTTAAACGTTGCTGGTCCGGCTGACGCCGGACACTACAGCACCCTCGTTCGGCTCAAGGCGAAAAAGGGTCCGGCTGAAGCCGGATAGTACGGCGCGCTCGTTCGGCTGACGCCGGTAACTAAGGGCGGCTGAAGCCGGACACTACAGAGGCGACTACGGAGCGGACGGGATTCAGGCCTTGCGGCCGTACAACGCAGCGATCAACCCGCCGGCCAGCTCCGCCAGTACGATCAACGTCAACAGCGCGAAGGTCCAATCGCGATCGGTGACGTATTCGGCAATCGAGACGCAGACGCGCGCCACCGGCGTCACCAGCAGCGCGATGATGCCGATGTGGAGAAACAGGGTCGATGCTGCGGCGCCGGTCAACGACAACAGCAATCCCAGCGCCAGCGAGATCGTGCTGGTGACCACGCCAACCCGCAATACGTAGCCGATGATGCGCTCGAGCCGCGACATGTTGGTGACGCTCATCGCAGTGCCCTCACGAACATCAGGACCGACACCACGATCAGGACGCCGGCCATCATCATCTTCAGCCACTTCGTCGAGGCGCGCGCGCCGAAGTGCATGCCGGCGGACGAACCAAGCTGTACGCCGAGCACCGCCGCGGCGGCGAGGACCGGAATCAGTTGACCATGGCCGTAGTAGATGATTGCCCCGGTGGTGGCGGTGACGCCGATCATGAACGCGCTGGTCGCCGCCGCCGCACGCATGGGAATGCCGCACCATGAGTTGAGAATCGGCACCTTGATCACGCCGCCGCCAACGCCGAGCAGCGACGACACGTTGCCGGCGATGAACGACGCAAACAGCGCCACCGGCATGCGCTTCACCCGATACGTGACCATGCGGCCACTCTCGGCATCGTGAAAGCGTCCGCCGAGCATGCCCGGATCGATTGACGGATCGAGCAGCACGTTCCTGCGCCCCAGGCGGCTGAGCATGATGACCGCAACGACCGCTGCCATCACCCCGAACATCAGTTGCAGGGTCGTCTGCGGCAGCACTTCCGCGGTGACTCCGCCGAGCAGGCTGCCGGCAGCGGTGGCAACCTCGAGGACCATGCCGAGCCGCATGTTGATCAGCTGTTTGCCGGTTCGACCGGCGGACACCGAGCTGGACGTGGCGATCACGGTGGTCAGGCTGATCGCCGCCGCCGCCTGCAGCGGAAAGTTGAGTCCCAGGTTCAGGAACGGGACGAGGAAGATGCCGCCGCCGATGCCAAGCAGCGCGCCGAGGCTGCCGGCGATCGCGCCGGCAGTGAAGATGATCAGCGTGAGGAGCGGGGTGACAACGGGCATCAACGCGATGCCATGACGCGGCGACGGGTCATGGCTTGATCACGCCGATGTTGGCGATGGTGTCGCCCTTTTTCAGCGACGGCAGCGCCCGCACGAACAGGATGACGCCGGTGTCGGGAGCGGTGATCTCGGAGAGTTGTCGACCCAGATAGTCCTTGACCACGCCGATGCGGTTGCCTTTGGCGACGTGCGCGTCGCGAGCGACCTCCGGATAGAACGTGCCCACCTGGTCGGCCGAGACGGTCACCACGTTCTCGATCCACACCGGCTTCGCCACCGGCACAACCGCCTGGCTCGTCATCTTGAGAAATCCCATCACCTTGAGAACGCCGTCACTGAGCATCGTCGCGTCGTTCATGTCCACCGGACCGGATCGGCCGGCTTCGGCGGTGAACGAAGCCTTGCCGCGGGTGGACGCGGTGTTCTCGAGATACCGTGACGCCTTCGGATCCTTCGGCCGATCAGAAATGATGATGTGGTCGAGGCCGAACGCGAGAATCATCTCGCGCGAAAGTGCATCCTGCTTGGCATTTCCCGTCACGGTCCAGTAACTGTACGGCCGCAGGTTTTCGTCGAGATCGCCCCCGTGCAGGTCGATCAGGTGGTCGCATTGTTCGACCACTTCCTTCGTGATCACAAACGACGCCCGATCGGTCTGGGTCCCGCTCATGTCGCCGGGATACCGGCTGTTCATGCTCTTGTTGTCGTTCGGGTTGACGTGCGGAGTGAGCCTTTCGAATGACGCCACGTTGACGATGGGAACGAGGATCAACGTGCCGGCCATGCGCTCCATGTCGAATTTATGTTCGACCAGTTGTTGAACCGCGAGAATTGACGCGTACTCGGTGCCGTGCGCGCCGGACAGAACGGCGAGCACCGGACCAGGACGCGCGCCGTGGATCACCGCGACCGGGATGTCATAGCCTGGGTCGACTCCAGCCGGAACCGTGATGACGCCATAGGCCTTCTGTCCCCGCGCCGCTTTCGCCGTGCCGACCGTGAAGATCGGATGCGCGTCCTGCTGCGCCGCACCATTGTCATCGCCGCCACCGTAGTGTCCGGTGTCATCACCACCACTGTAGTGTCCGGCTTCAGCCGGACCTGATGCGGCCAGACCCGACGTGGCCGGACCCGACATCGCCGGACCCGACGCAATGTCATCACCACCACGGTAGTGTCCGGCTTCAGCCGGACCTGACGCCGCCGGACTCGACGCGATCACAAACCCGAGCGCCGCGGCGATGATCAGTGTCTTCATGCGGGAAACTTTACAACGGTTTCCACGGCTGCATATAGTTAGCGTTTGGTCCAACGTGAAAACATACCTTCTTTACATCAACGGAGAATTCGTCGCGCCGGGGGCGTCGGCGACCGTTGACGTTATCGATCCGTCCACGACCGACGTCATTGCCCGCGTGCCGGATGCCAACGCGGCCGACGTGGACCGGGCGGTCAAAGCTGCGCGCGCGGCATTCGACGAAGGGGCGTGGAAAGACGCCACGGCGCAGGACCGTGGACGGGTGCTGTTCAAGCTCGCGGAAATCGTGCGGGCGCGTACAGACGAGCTGGCGCTGCTGGAGTCGCAGAACACCGGCAAACCCATCGTCGAAGCGGAATTTGATATCGCCGACGTGGCCACCTGCTTCGAGTACTACGGCGGCCTGGCGACGAAGA
This sequence comes from Vicinamibacterales bacterium, assembly GCA_036489235.1. Classification (GTDB taxonomy): domain Bacteria; phylum Acidobacteriota; class Vicinamibacteria; order Vicinamibacterales; family CAVVIG01; genus CAVQFC01. The sequence goes on along the minus strand of DASXGC010000200.1, from coordinate 16,165 downwards.
TTCACGGCGAGGTGATTCCGGTCCCGGACAATGCCATGAGCCTGGCACTGCGCGAGCCGATGGGCGTGGCTGGACAGATCATCCCGTGGAACTACCCGCTGCTGATGGCGGCCTGGAAGCTGGCGCCTGCGATCTGTGCCGGCTGCACCACGGTGCTGAAGCCGGCGGAACAAACGCCGCTCACGGTCCTCGAACTCGCGTCCAGTTTCGAGGAAGCCGGTCTCCCGCCAGGCGTCGTGAACATCGTCACCGGCGAAGGCCCGACCGGGGCCGCGATCGTCGAGCACGGGGACGTCGACAAGATCGCGTTCACCGGCAGTGCCGAGGTCGGCAAGTCGATCATGCGCGCCGCGGCTGCGACGCTGAAGAAGGTCTCGCTCGAACTGGGCGGCAAGTCGCCCAACATCTTTTTCGCCGACGCCGACTTCGAGGTGGCGGTCGAGGGTGCGCTCTTCGGCGTCTTCTTCAATCAGGGCGAGGTCTGCTCGGCCGGTAGCCGCATCCTGGTGCAGCGTTCGATCTACAAGCGGTTCCTCGACGCCATGGTCGAGAAGGCGAAGGCAATCACGGTCGGACCGCCGCTCGATCGCGAGACGAAAATGGGCGCGCTCGTCAGCCGCGAACAATTCGACCGCGTGCGGATGTATCAGGAATTGGGCAAGAAGGAAGCGAAGGTCGCAACCGGCGGTGGCACGGCGGCAGTCGCATCACTCGGGCGCGGTTACTTCGTGCAACCGACGATCTTTTACGACGTCGATAATTCCGCGCGGATCGCACGCGAAGAGATCTTCGGGCCGGTGGCGAGCGTCATACCGTTCGACGACGAGGCGGAGGCGGTCCGAATTGCGAACGACACCTTTTACGGGCTGGCCGCCGCGGTCTGGACCCGCGACATCTTCCGCGCCATGCGCGTCGTCAAGAACCTGAGGGCCGGCATCGTCTGGGTGAACCACATGCAACCGACCTACGTCGAAGCGCCCTGGGGCGGCTACAAACAGAGCGGCATCGGCCGCGAACTCGGGAAATGGGGCGTCGAGGAGTACCTCAACGTCAAGCAGGTCTACATCAATCTTTCTGAACAACCCATCGGTTGGTATTGAGGAGCACACACATGACTTATTACGGCGGCAAGGAACTGGCAGAAGCGTTTCGCACGGTGCGCAACAACACGATTCAGATCGCGGAAGACATTCCAGAGAGCAAGTACGACTTCAAGCCGTCGCCGGACACCAGCTCGATCGGCGAGACACTGAAGCACCTCGCGGTCAGCACCGGCTTCCAGGGAGACCTTCACTCCAAGAAGGTTACCGATATGAAGACCCTCAACTTCACGGAGATCATGGAGGGCTTCAAGGCTGAACAGGCCAAGATGACGACCAAGGCGGAGATCATCGCGACGTTGAAGTCCAAAGGTGACGCGTTCGCCACCTACCTCGAAGGCCTGCCGGAATCGTTCCTTGCCGAACAAGTGACGATGCCGCCGGGCGCGATGCCGGCGACCAAGAGCCGCTTCGAAATGCTGCTGTCGGCCAAAGAGCACGAAATGCACCATCGCGGCCAGTTGATGACGATGGAACGGATGAACGGCATCGTGCCGCACATCACGCGCGCGGCGCAGGAACGTCAGGCCCGCATGATGGCCGCCGCCCAGACCGCCAAGGCCTGAGATGGCGGCAGCGACGCCGCGATTCAGCGCCGACACGCTCAAGTTCCTGCGCTCGTTGAAGCGCAACAACCGGCGTGACTGGTTCAACGCGCATCGCGACGACTACGAAGCGCACGTTCGCCAGCCGACGATCGCAATCATCGAACGGCTGGCGGACGATCTGCGCGCCTTCGCGCCCGAGCACGTCGCCAGCCCGAAGGTCTCGATGTTCCGGATTTACCGCGACACCCGCTTTTCCGAAAACAAGACACCGTACAAGACCCATGTCGCGGCCAGGTTCCCGACCCGCGGCCTGTTGAAGAACGAAGGCGGCGGCCTGTACTTCTCGGTCTCTCCGGAAGAATTCTGGATAGGCGGCGGCGTGTACGGTCCGCAGCCGCCGCAGTTGCTCGGCATTCGCCAGCACATTTCGAGTCACCTCAAACAGTTCCGCGCCATCGCGGAGTCGCCGCGGTTCAAGAAGACGTTCGGTGCGTTGCAGGGCGAGCGCCTGCAGCGCGTGCCGCGCGGCTTTGCGAAGGACGATCCGGCGGCCGAGTACCTGAAGATGAAACAGCTCTACGCCGGCGCCGAACATCCGCCGGCGATGGCCACCGGACCGTTGTTCTATCCGACGCTGCTGAACACCTTCCGGGAGCTCGTACCGCTGGTCCGCTTTCTCAACGCGCCGGCTCTCAAAGGGTGACGTGACCGGCGCGCCGCAGACTGGTGCCGAGATCGTGGTGCCGCTGCACTCGCGCAGACGCGACCGCCTGGAACTGCTTCAGAAGCTGCAGGACGTCATTCCGGCCGCAGGTCTGATTGGGGTCGCGTGGCAGGCGCTCACCTCCGGCGCGGTGGGGCTCGACCTCGCTTTGGGCGTGATCGAGTTCGTCACCGGCACAATGCTGATTGCGACGTTCCTGAACGGCGCCCTCGAGCTCAGTCACCGCGCGCCCGCGACGCCGGAATTGGCGACTCACTCCGGCAGCAGAGTCGATTGGTCGAAGATCTGGGCCGCTGCGGTGCTGTTTGCCGAAGCGGCCGAACGCTGGCACACGCATCATCGCGTTGCCGGCCCGACGATTTTGACCGCGGTCGTCACGCTCGGTCTCGGAATCTTCTCGTCCTGGTTCACGGCACGCCACGAACGGCGGCGGACACTTCGAGTGACGCAGGATCATCTCTATGTCGGCGGCGCGAAGTTCCGGCGTTTCCAGGCGCGCTGGGACGAGATCGCGGCCATCGAATTGACCGCAACGCACGCCATCATTCGAACCAGCCGAGGGCGGCGGCGCCGCCTCAATCTGCGGGATCTCGATCACGCACCGGCGGTCCGGTCGGCGCTGCAGCAGGCACAACTGCGACTGACCGGCCGCAAGGAACCGATGCTCGCATCATGAGCGAACCGGACGAACTGGACGCGCTCGTCACCGAACTGAACGCCGGCGCGCCGCGGACTGGCAGCGCCGACGCGCAGACGGCGCGGCTGCGTCTCTGGCTCGAACAGGTCGTCGCGCGATCGGCCAGCGATCTGCTGCTGGTCGCCGGCTCACCGCCGGCGTTGCGCATTGATGGAGCGGTCGCACCGCTCGGCGCCGCGTTTGGCGGTCCGCTTGGCAGCGAAGAGATCGACGATGCGGTGTCGCCGGCGCTGGCGCCTCATGCCCGGCGGCTGTTTCGCGAGACCGGCATCGCCGACGGCTCGCTGAGAATCACCGACCTCGGACGATTTCGGATCAACCTGCACCACGAGCGCGGTCGGGTCGCGGCGGCGATCCGCCGGCTGCCGACCACGGTACCGCGCTTCGCCACACTTGGACTGCCCGCATCGATCGAGGCGCTCACCCGTTTACCGCGTGGCCTGGTGCTGGTCGGCGGTCCCACCGGCGCCGGCAAAACCACCACGCTCGCCGCGCTGGTCAACGAGATCAATCTCCGCGACGCCCGGCACATCATCACCATCGAGGACCCGATCGAGTTCGAGCATCCGCACCGCAAGTCGATCGTCGAACAGATCGAGATCGGCGTCGATGCTCCCGACTTCCCCACCGCGCTTCGCGCCGCTCTTCGCCAGGCGCCCGACGTGATCGTGGTCGGCGAAATGCGCGATCCCGAGACGATGCAGATCGCGGTCGCGGCGGGGGAAACCGGTCACCTGGTGTTTTCGAGCCTGCACACGACTGACGTGGCCACCAGCGTCGCGCGCATCAGCGATTCGTTTCCGCTCGAAAAGCAGAACACCGTGCGTCAGGAGCTGGCGATGGCGTTGTCGGCGGTGCTGACCCAGACGCTGCTGCCGAAGATCGGCGGGGGCCTGGTGCCGGCCGCGGAGCTGCTGATGGTCGGCTACGGCGCGCGGCAACACGTGCGAAAAAACAGCCTGCAGCACCTGCACCAGGAGATCACGATCAGCCGCAGGCACGGGTCGTTCACGCTCGAGGAATCGCTGACCGAACTGGTCCGGCAGGGCGCGGTCGATCGCAAGGACGCGCTCGCCCGGGCGGTGCACCCCGAGGAACTCGAACGCCTGCTTGGCGCGTGAGTTGATCTACGCTACCACCATGCTGTCCAGATGGTTTCGGCGCCTGGCGCCCTGCGCGCTGCTGTTGGCGATGCCTCTGTCGGCCGGGACCGTGGCGGCCCCGGCGTCAGAGCCGATTGCGTTCACCCGCGATACCGCGATGTGGCTGGCGACGCTGCCTCTGGGCTGCATCGACAAGTTGCAGGATCCGCCTCGCAGCCGCGGCTACGTCTACGAGTCGACGATCGCGCTGAAGCCGAATTTCCAGAAGGCCCGCGCGTTCTACGGCTGCTTCGACTGGCATTCGTCGGTCAACTCCACCTGGACGCTGGTCAAGATTCTCCGCACCTATCCGGACCTGGCGGTCGCGCGCTTGATCCGGGAGAAGCTGAACGACCATCTCTCCGAGGACGCCATCAAGGGCGAGGTCGAGTTCTTCAAGGAGGAGGGCAACAATTCGTTCGAGCGGCCGTACGGCTGGGTGTGGGCGTTGCGCCTGCAGGCCGAGTTGAAGTCCTGGGACGACCCGGACGCGAAGAAATGGGCCGCGCACCTCACGCCGCTGACCGATCTGTTTCTCGAGCGGACGCTGCCGTATCTCAAGACGCTGGCGGAACCGATGCGCGTCGGCACCCACGCCAACAGCGCCTACGCCCTGAAACTGCTCCACGAGTACGGAACGCTGAACCACAATCAGGCCCTGACCGACCTCGTGGTCGAACGCGGCCGAAAATTTTTCGGCAGCGACTTCGGTTGCGCGCCAAACGTCGAGCTCTCGGGCTCGGACTTCTTCTCGCCCTGCCTGGTCGAAGCCGCGTTGATGGGTGCGATCATGCCGCCGACCGAGTTCGCCCCATGGCTCGACCACTTCATGCCGGCGCCGGACACGCCGGCGTTCCGATCGCTGCTCGCCGTGAACATGGAGATGCCCGGCACGCCGGAGGAGCTGAAGAAAGCCGACATGCTCGGTGCGAAAGCGCATCTCGTCGGCCTCGGCGTCAGCCGTGCCCGCGCGTTCGAAGACATCGCCAATACGCTGCCGCCGTCGGACGCACGCGTGTCCACCTATCGCCAGGCCGGCGCCGCGCTCGCGCAGGTCAGCATCACGTCGATGTACGACGCCAGCTACGAGGGCACCCACTGGATCGCGACCTACATCGTCGACTATCTGGTCAGCCAGCGCGGCGGACGCTCCACCGTCAGCCCGTAGCCGATGCACACCACCCTGCCGCGGCGTTTCTATGCGGATGCGGACTTTTATCGCACCGAGCTCGAACGCTTCTACTTCGAGCGCTGGATCTGCGCGGGACGGACCGATCAGATTCCGAACGCGGGCGACTATTTCACCCGTCAGCTCGGCGACGAAAGCATCGTCGTGACCCGCGACGAGTCCGATGCCGTTCACGCGCTGTTCAATGTCTGCCGTCATCGCGGCACGCGGTTGTGCGATCAGGCCGAAGGGCACTTCGCGGGATGCATCCAGTGTCCGTATCACAACTGGACCTACGGACTGGATGGCCGGCTGCTCGCCGCGCCGCACATGAACCCTGAGTTTCGCCGGGACGACTATCCGTTGCATCACGCCGCGTGCGATGTGTGGGACGGGTTTGTCTTCGTCAATCTTGGGACCGCCGATGATGTGGCGACCGTTCAGGATCGCGCGAGCGTCCCGCTCGCCGCGCAGCTTGCGGATCTCCCTCAACGGTTCGCGCCCTGGCAGATGGATCAACTCCGGCTGGGACGCCGGATCGTCTACGACGTGAAGGCGAACTGGAAGCTGATCGTCCTCAACTACAACGAATGCCTGCACTGTCCGAACCTGCACCCGGCGCTCAACCGGCTGCACCATTACCTCGGCGCCGACAACGTGGCGCCCACGCCGGACTATTGCGGCGGGTCGATGGGTTTTCGCGACGGCGTCGAAACGATGAGTGTGGACGGCAAGCGCCGGCGCGAGTATCTGCCCGGCCTTACCGAGGCGCAGCGCCAGCAGGTCGATTACTTCGCGATTTACCCGAACCTGCTTCTCAGTGTTCATCCTGACTACGTCATGACCCACACATTGTGGCCGCGCGGGCACGACCGGACGGAGATCGTCTGCGAGTGGCTTTTCCACCCATCGGAACTGGCACGGGCTGACCCGCAAATCGAGGATGCGGTGGAGTTCTGGGACGTGACGAACCGCGAGGACTGGTGGATCGCTGAACAGTCGCAGGCGGGAATAACCTCGCGGGCTTACACCCCGGGGCCCTATTCGGAGCGAGAAGCCCTGCTGTGGAGCTTCGATGAAATCGTACGCTCGCAATCTTAGAATTTGAGGATTTGAGGACCTGCGGAGTTGTTTGAGGATCTTCCAGCTGGGCCTGCAAATCATCAGATTAAGTCCTCAGATCCTCAAGTCCACAAATCCTTAAATAGCAGCGTTTCACCAGCGTTTCCTGTTACCATGCGCCGCGAGTCGTCACGCGGAGGTCCAGATGTCACGAGACCGCTTCGCCGTCATTCCCGCGTTGTGCAGCCTCCTGACCGCGACCGCCGCGGCCACAGTCGGATTGACCGCGCAAACGCCCGCGCGTCCAGCTGCGGACGTCACCTTCACCAGAGACATTGCTCCGATTCTTCAGCGCAGCTGTCAGGAGTGTCATCACCCGGACGGTGTGGCGCCGATGCCACTGGTGTCGTACGAGGACGTGCGCCCGTGGGCCAAGGCGATCAAGTCACGCACGGCGCTGCGCAGCCAACGCGGCGCGATGCCGCCGTTCTTCGTCGAGAAGAACATCGGGATCCAGAAGTTCAAGCACGACCCGTCGCTCAGCGATGAAGAAGTCGACCGGGTTGCGGTCTGGGTGGACAACGGCGCGCCGCGTGGCAACCCCGCCGACATGCCGAAGGCGCTGAACTTCGACGAGTCCGACAAATGGACCATCGGCGAGCCCGACCTGATCCTGAAGTCCAAGGAAGTGCTGGTGCCAGCAGCGGGTCCCGACTGGTGGGGCGATGTCGGTCTGATTCCCACCGGACTCACCCAGGATCGCTATGTGTCGGCGGTCGAAGTGCGTGAGGTCAACGACGTTCCGCACGGAGGCTCGACCACGACCGTCGGTGGACGCTATGTGTTTCACCACATGACCTACACCAGCGTGAAGATGGGCGAAAAAGGGACCGGCGACGAGCTGTCGAGCAGCTGGCCGATTCACGAGGTCGGGCGCAACGCCGACATCTTCCCTCCGGAAGCCGGCCGGCTGATGCAGGCGAACTCGGCGCTGTCGCTCGACGCCGGCCACATTCACTCGAACGGCCGCGAGACCAAATCCCATCTCGAGTTTGCGTTCCGCTTCTTTCCGGTTGGCTACCAGCCGATCTATCACCGGTCGAACCTGAGACTCGGCAACGGCATCGACATCGACGTGAAGCCGAATCAGGCCAACCAGGAGCTCCATTCCTATGCGACCCTGACCGAGCACACGAAGATCATCGCGTTCGAACCGCATCTGCACGCGCCTGGCGTGCGCATGTGCCTCGAAGCGATCTGGGGTCACAACATCCAGACCCTGAACTGCGTCGGCTACGACCACAACTGGGTCAAGCAGTACGTCTACGACGATGACGCGGCGCCGCTGCTGCCGAAGGGCACCATCGTCCACCTGATCGGCTTCCTCGACACGACGCCGGCGAACAAGAATCCTGCGGACCCGAGGAACTGGGCGGGCGGCGGCCGGCGATCCGTTGCCAACATGTTCATCGACCTTGGCTATTCGGTGTCGCTCACCGAAGAACAATTCCAGGCCGAGATGGCCAGGCGCCGCGAGAAGATGAAGAGCCGGAACGACTACGACATCGGCTGTCCGCTCTGCTGGGCGCCGGCCATTCCACCGCCCGCGAAATCGACGGCGCAGCAGGGTCAACAGAAATGAAGCTGCGCGTCGCGCTCACCTGCGTCGCGGCGCTGCTGGCGATTCACGGCGTCCGCGCCCAGACCCGCTTCACCTACTCGACCGGGCAGACCGTGTCGCCTGCCTACGAAGGATGGATGCCGACGCCGGACGGCTACACGCTCTACTTCGGATACATGAACACCAACTGGCTGCAGGAGTTCGACATCCCGGTCGGTCCGGCGAATGCCATCGAGCCTGGCGGTCCCGATCAGGGACAGCCGACACATTTCTACCCGCGACGATCGCCGTTTCTGTTCACGGTCAAGGTGCCGAAGGATTTCGGGACCAAGGAATTGATCTGGACGCTGACCTCGAACGGGAAAACCGAAAAGGCGTTCGCGTCCCTGAAAACCGACTATCAGATCGACAACCAGGTGATCTCGACTGAGGTCGGCGGTGATTTCGGCAGTCTTCGCGACGAGCTGCGCACCAACATTCCGCCGGAACTGCGCGTTGAAGGCGACCGGAAGCGCACGGTCAAGGTCGGAGCTCCGCTTCCTCTGATCGCATTCGCCGGCGATCCCGACAACCTGCCGGCCCGCCGTGACGGCAAGCCGCAGCCGCGCAACGCCGGCGGCCAGATGTCCGGCGAGGCGCCGTCAGCGGCACCTGCGCCTCGGGCGGCCAGCCCCGCGCCCACGCCGAACGCGATCTACCGGCCGCCCTCGTCGATCGTGGCCTCGAGCGGACCGGGATTGCGGCTGTCGTGGATCGTGTATCGCGGCAAGGCCGCATCCGTCACGTTCGATCCGGATCAGATGAAGGCCTGGACCGACACTCGCGCTTACGCCAACTCACCGTGGTCGCCGCCCTACACGATTCCGTTGCCGCCGGCCGATGGCAAGTGGAGTACCCGCGCGACCTTCACGGAGCCGGGCACCTACATACTGCGCGCGGTTGCGAGCGACGGATCGATTTTCACGTACGACAACGTCACGGTGACGGTGACGAAATAGCGCTTCAGTCGGCGAGGGGACCCATGACACGAACGAAGCTTCTGACCGCACTGCTGACCATCGCCGGCCTCACGTTTACTGTTGGCGAGCGATTTCAAGCGACCGCGCAGGGCGGCGGACAGGCGAGTACGTTCACTGGCGGCGCGCCGACCAGCGTCGATGCCACGGCGGTGCGTGCGACTCGCCTTCGCTTCGGTAAGGGCAGCCGATCGAACTGGCATACGCACACCTGGGGTCAGCTGCTGATGCTCGAAGAGGGACGCGGCCGCACGCAGGTCCGCGGTGGTCCGGTGATGGAAACGCTGCCGGGCCAGCCGTGGTGGACCGCCGCGGGCGTCGAACACTGGCACGGGGCCGCACCGGATGAGGACGCGTTACAGCTCACGATCTACGAGGGCGCGGTGAAGTGGCTCGAGCCGGTCACCGATCAGCAGTATCTGGCGCCGCTCCGCAAATAGCGACGGCCTTCCTGAGATTTGGCGCGGCCTCAGCCAAGCGTCTGGTGTTGAAATTCGCGATCGTCCTCGTTGGCGGTGTCGGACTCGCGGCGGTCCTGAACGCGGCCGCGCAACCGCCCGATGGCGCGGCTATCTTCGTGCGCGACTGCGCCACGTGCCATGACGGCGCGACCGGCTCGCGTGCGCCTGCACCAGACGTCCTGCGACAACGATCCCCCGAAGCGATCCTGACCGCCTTGACCGCCGGCGGCATGCGCCCGCAAGGTGGACGCTTGAGCGGAGCCGAACGCCGCGCCGTCGCCGAGTATCTAAGTGGCAAGGCACTCGGCGGCGACATCACCGGCGCAAAGGTCGGACGCTGCGATGCGTCCGCAACTCCCGCGGCGCTGCCGGATCCGGCCGCGTCCCCGGGCTGGAACGGGTGGTCGCCGTCGATCGCCAACACACGCTTCCAACCGGCGGCGGCCGCGGGGCTGACCGCCGATCAAGTACCAAAACTGACGCTGCAGTGGGCGTTCGGATTTCCCGACGCGACGTCGGCGTGGTCACAGCCAACGGTCGCGGCTGGCCGGTTGTTCATCGGCGGCCAGAACGGCACCGTATATTCGCTTGACGCAAAGACCGGCTGCATCCAGTGGACATTCACTGCAAAGAGCGGCGTACGCACGGCGCTCGCGTTCGGACCGCGCGAAGGATCGAGCGGCTTCGCCGTCTACTTCGGCGACACCGGCGCCAACGTCTACGCGCTCGATGCCGCAACCGGTCACGAACTCTGGTCGCGCCGGATGGACGATCACCCGCTGGCGCGCATCACCGGCTCGCCAACACTCTTTCGCGGCCGACTCTATGTTCCGGTGTCGTCGATCGAGGAAACCGCGGCGTCGCAGCCCGGCTATGCCTGCTGCACCTTCCGCGGCAGCATCAACTCGCTCGATGCGAACACCGGCGCCATCGTCTGGCGCAGGTTTCTCGCACCCGAAGCGCAGCCGGCAGGAAAGAATGCAGCGGGCGTGATGCTCTGGGGCCCGGCCGGTGTCGGCGTGTGGGCGGCGCCGACGATCGATGCCAGGCGCGGCATCGTCTACGCGGCAACCGGCAACACCTACAGCATGCCGGCGCAGGACACGAGCGACGCAGTCGTCGCGCTCGATCTCGATACCGGCTCGATCAAGTGGATCAAGCAGCTGACCGCGCAGGACGTATTCGGCTGCCGCGCCGGCGGCCCGAACTGCGGCGACAAAGCAGGACCGGATTTCGATCTCGGCACGCCGGCGATGCTCGTCACCCTCCCCACCGGACGCGACCTCATCATCGTCGGACAGAAGTCGGGAATGGCGTACGCGTTGGATCCCGACAAGGAGGGCGCGACCGTCTGGCAATACCGCGCTGGTGAGGGATCGATCTGGGGCGGCATTCAGTGGGGCGCTGCGATCGATACCGAACGGGCGTACTTTCCTGTGTCCGACATCCGTAACCCGAAGCCGGGAGGGCTGCACGCCGTCAACCTGACGACGGGCGAACGGGCGTGGTACGTGCCACCCTTGCCGCTCGCCTGCGGCGGCGGGGCCGGCTGCAGCGCGGCGCTGATTTCTGCGCCTACACTGATTCCCGGTGTGCTGTTCTCCGGATCGAACGATGGCGCACTGCGCGCGCATTCGACGCAGGATGGATCGATTCTCTGGCAGTTCGACACCAACCGCGAGTTCCGGACGCTCAACGAAGTCCGGGCCGGCGGCGGGGCGATGCAAGGCCCCGGCCCGACGGTCGCCGGCGGAATGCTGTATCTCAACTCGGGATACGGCGATCACCTCGGGCGCCCTGGCAACGTGCTGCTTGCGTTCGGCCTACAGCATTAGCCGAAACTCTGCGGACCCTGCGAATCAACGCCGTTGCGCCGTCGCCAGCGGCAATTCCCATCATTCAACTCCCTGCGCTAGACTGAAAGGCTATGTCCTCCTCATTTGCATCCTTCAACGGGCGCCGGCGGGTGCCATCCCCCGTCAACGAACCGATCAAATCGTACGCACCAGGCTCGCCCGAGCGCGCATCGCTCAAAGCCCGACTGAAGGCGATGGCCGCCGAGACGGTGGACATCCCGCTGTTCATCGGCGGCAAGGAAGTTCGAACCGGCAAGACGTCACCGACCGTGATGCCGCACGACCATCAGCACGTGCTCGGCACCTATCATCACGCCACGGAAAAGGACGTCCTGGCTGCGGTGGACGCGGCGGCTGCCGCTCGCGCGGAGTGGTCCGGCTGGGCGTTCGAAGATCGCGCGGCCGTCATCCTCAAGGCCGCCGAACTGCTGCGCACGACGTGGCGCGACACGATCAATGCGTCGACGATGCTCGGTCAGTCGAAGACTGCGTTCCAGGCGGAAATCGACGCCGCCGCTGAGCTCGTGGACTTCTGGCGCTTCAACACGCACTACGCCGAAGAACTGCTCAGCGAACAGCCGCTCAGCGACAACACGATGTGGAACCAACTCGAGTACCGCGGGCTGGAAGGCTTCGTCTACGCGGTCACCCCGTTCAACTTCACGTCGATCGGCGGCAACCTGCCGACCGCGCCGGCGCTGATGGGAAACACGGTCATCTGGAAGCCGGCCTCGAGCGCCATGTATTCGGCCTACTACCTGATGAAGCTGTACGAGGCCGCCGGGATGCCGCCCGGGGTGATCAACTTCCTGCCGGGCGATCCGGTGATGATTTCGAAGGTGCTGCTCTCGCATCGCGACCTGGGCGGAGTCCACTTCACCGGCAGCACCAGCGTCTTCAACGACATGTGGAAGACGATCGGCGCGTCGATGTCCGGCTACCGTTCGTACCCGCGCATCGTCGGCGAAACCGGCGGCAAGGATTTCATCGTCGCCCATCCGTCGGCTGACGTGGACGCGCTCGCGGTTGCGATGGTTCGCGGCGCCTTCGAGTTCCAGGGACAGAAATGCTCCGCCGCGAGCCGCGTTTACGTGCCGCGATCGATATGGAACGGAGTCCGCGACCGCGCGGTCGCGATGATGGCTGAGATCAAGGTCGGCGACCCGCGCGACTTCCGCAACTTCATGGGTGCGGTGATCGACAAGCGCGCCTTCGACAAGATCAGCGGCTACATCGAACACGGCCGCGGCAACGCGAAGATTCTGTCCGGCGGCACCACCGACGGCAGCAAGGGCTACTTCGTCAGCCCGACGCTGGTCGAGACGACCGACCCGGGATTCAAGCTGTTGTGCGAGGAAATCTTCGGACCGGTGCTCACCGCGTACGTCTATGACGATGCGAAGTGGGACGAGACGCTGAAGACGGTGGACGCGACATCGCCGTACGCGTTGACCGGTGCGGTGTTCGCGCAGGATCGACGGGCGATTGTTCACGCGATGTCGGCACTGCGGCATTCGGCGGGCAACTTCTACGTCAACGACAAGCCGACCGGAGCGGTCGTCGGTCAGCAGCCGTTCGGTGGCGCGCGCGGATCGGGCACCAACGACAAGGCGGGGTCGAAGCTGAACCTGACACGCTGGGTCAGTGCGCGGACGGTGAAAGAAAACTTCAACCCGCCGACCGACTTCCGTTATCCCTTCATGAGCGAAGAGTAAGGGGCCGTAGGGGCCGAGCTTGCTCGGCCCGGCCAGGGCGGACCAAGGTCCGCCGCTACGGCGTCCCTACGGTGATCGCCGCGACGCAACGACGGCCATCAGTGCTCCCGCCAAAGTTACGCTGACGACGGCGCCGCCGTGCGAAAAGAGAACGTGCAGCGGCGCCGAGTAGTCACAATACAGACGCAGTCCGGCATCTGCCACCAGTCCACAGCCCAACCCGTAAAGAGCACCGGCGACGATCGGACGAAGCGGATACGCACGAGCCGCGAGAAACGCCGCGACCAGCAGCGCCGGTACTGCGGCCAGCGCCGAGATGCGGAAGCACGCCGCGCCTTCAACAAATCCATCGCCGGGAGCGGGACCGACGTCGAAGCTGCTTGCGGTCAGCAGCAACAGGACGATCGGAATCAGCAGACCACCCGCCAGCGTCCACGTCAGCGCCGACCGCGACAGGCTACGCCCGGGAATCGACTCGCGCAGCGCCGCCGCGACGATCACCAGTCCGGCGATCGCCTGACCGGCCGAGAAGCCCCAGGTGCGCACAACGCCGATGATTCCCATGTCCGGACGAAAAAAATGCAGCGCCGGAACGGCGATGACGATCGCCACCGCGAGCGGCAGCAGCGCAAGCGCACGAACAGCCGGCGGCTTCAGTGGCCGCGTCGGCCGCAAGTCGCGCTTGATCGCGTCTCTGAGCGACGGAGGAACCTTCGTCATCGGGTGGTTGGCGGCTTTCTCAATTGCTCTCTCATCTTCCGCATGCCGCGAAACGCGCGCGTCTTGGCGGCGTTGACGCGAATGCCGAGTCGTCCGGCGATTTCCACGAAGCTCCAGCCTTCGACGTGATGCAGCAGCAACGCGTCGCGCTGATCCGCCGGCACGTCACGCAGCGCGTGCTCGATCTGATCGGCGTGCACGATCGTCCGTTCGTCATCTCGAGCCCGGTCGCCCGACCGGTCGGCCGCCAGCGCGTCCTCGAATCGCAGCCGGCGTCCAGTGCTGCGCCGGTGCATCAGATACACGTGTCGAGCGATCGCGAACACCCACGGCGTCACCGGCCGGCCCGGCTCGTAGGTGCGCCGCGACCGGTGCAGCTGCAGGAACGTCTCCTGCAGCAGATCGTCCGCTCTCGCCGCGTCTCGGCACTGCGACAGGAGATAGCCGCGGACGCGTCCCGACAACGCTCCGTAGATGCCGTCGAACGCCTCGAGCTCACCCGCCAGATACCGTTGCATCAGCGCGCACAGCTCACGCTCGGCCGTGTCCAGATCTTTCTTTGCTTCAGGAGCCATGCCGGTTACGGCACTCAGAACAACGGCGGGGCGGTCTTTCGCGACGGGTTGAAAAACGGCGTCTTCACCACCGTAGCCGGCACCCGATGACGTACTGCCTCGACGGTGATCTCGAACTCGAGCGAGGTGCCATCTGCATCGTGCGGGCCGGCGATGGTGGCCAGGGCAATAAGCTTCTTCAGCACCGGCGACCAGGTCGTGGTCGTCGCGCGACCAACCTGTGCACCACTCTTGTAGACCGGGACGGCCGTGCGCGACGCGGCGGCGGCGATCTGCGGCGCCAGGCCGGCGGCGTCGTAAAGCTTCTCGACCGACGGCCAGTCGATTTCGAGGCCGACAATGCGGCGAGAAGGCCCGCGCTGGTGCTCGAGCATCAGCGGCGCGCGCCCGACGAATGATCCCGCATCGAGCTGAACCAGACGACCGAGATTCATTTCGTACGGGGTGTACTTCTGCGCCTCGATCAGCGCTTTCTTACTGCTGTTGAAGTCCACCTCGATCAGCAGCAGGCCGGCTTCGACCCGTGCGACGTCGAGCGCCAGCATTCCGGCGGGGTGAACGTCGAAGGCACGACCGCCGGACATCAGTGCATCCCACACGTCGACGGCGCGGTCCCAGGGCATCCAGATCTCATAGCCAAGGTCGCCGGTGTAACCGGTCCGTGAGATGTCCACCGGCACGCCGGCGATAGCGCCGCGGGTGGCGCGAAAGTATTTCAGGCTGCGAACATCCGCGTCGGCGACGGCGTCGAGCAGGCGGGCCGAGGTCGGTCCCTGAAGCGCCAGCGCCGCAGTCCGCTCGGAGATGTCTTCGACCGCGACGTCGAGACCGACCGCGTTCTGTGTCAGCCAGCGCAGGCTCGGATCCGCGGCGGTCCACCGGAATTCGTGTTCGTCCAACCGCGTGACTGTTCCATCGTCGATCACCTTGCCGTGTTCGTCGCACCAGGGGGTGTAGTAGACCTGACCGATGGCGAGCTTGAATGCATCGCGGGTGATGACGCGATCGACCAGAGCGATTGCGTCGCGTCCGGTCAGGCGATATTTGAACAGGGGCGAGACGTCGATCAGTGCAGAGGCGTTGCGGATGGCGTTGTATTCGTGCTCGTGGTGCGCCTCGTAAGCGCTGACCGTGTAGTAACCGGACCACTCGCGGTAGTTGAGACTCTCGGCCAGCGCAAAGGTACGGGCGTGAACGGCGCTGCCAATCGGCATGGCGCGATTATAGTAGACTGCGCGCATCGATCATGCGTGCCGCTGCGTTTCTCCTGCTCCGCTCGCGCATCCTCGGCAACGCGACCCGCAGCTGCGGCTTGTAATCCCGCCCGTCTCGCCTGCTTCGACTTTCACCGTTCAGCGCTGAAGTCCGAAGCCGCAGTCTGAAATCGGATTCCCGAAATTACGTTTTGAAATCTGAACTCTGAAATCTGCCATGAAGTATGACGCCATCGTGATCGGCGGCGGCCACAACGGGCTGACTGCTGCCGCGTATCTGGCGCGGGCGGGACGCAAAGTCCTGGTGCTCGAGCGGCGGCACGTGCTCGGCGGCGCCGCAGTCACCGAAGAGGTCTTTCCCGGCTTTCACTTCTCGGTGTGCTCGTACGTGGTCTCGCTGCTGCGGCCGGAGATCATTCGCGATCTTGATCTGCCGCGCCACGGCCTCGAGATTCTTCCGCTCGACGGCACCTTCACGCCGATGCCGAACGGCGACCACCTGTGGCGCGTCAACGATCACGCGCGGACGCAGCGCGAAATCCGGCG
>DASXGC010000153.1:0-10190 GCA_036489235.1 Vicinamibacterales bacterium | reverse complement strand
GTCCTCAACGACGCGCTGCCGCGAATCGACGTCAATGCGGAAACCTACGAGGTGCGCGCCGATGGCGAGCTGCTGACCTCCGAGCCGGTGGAGACGCTGCCGCTTGCACAGCGATATTTCCTCTTCTGACATGACCATCGTCGAGCGCGTCCATCACGAGCGCGAATTGCCCAGCGAGACGCGCGGCTATGCGCGGGACACCATCACGCTCGGTTGGGAGGATCGCACGCACGGTCACGGCCGGCGCCGCTCCGACAACGGTACCGAATTCGGAACACAACTGCCGCGTGGATCAGTCCTGCGGTCGGGCGACTGTTTCGTGCTCGAAACGGAGCAGCTCGTCGTCTCGATCGTCGAGCGACCCGAAAGTGTATTCCTGATTACGCCGGCGCAGACCTCCGACTGGGCGCTCTTTGCGTACCACATCGGCAACCGGCACCAGCCCGTGATGATCACAGACGCTGCGCTGGTGTGCCCGGACGTGCCCGGCGTCGAGGCCCTGCTCCTGCAGCATCGCATGCCGTACGCTCGCGGGCAGTTGCCGTTCACGCCAGCGGCGACGGTCGTCGGGCATCAACACTGAGGCGTCAGTCGTTGGCCATGTTGCCGCTTCTTCACTTGTGCGATTCGCTGTTTCCGATGGGTGGGTTCGGATATTCCGATGGCCTGGAGTCGGCGACGGCTGCCGGGTCGGTTGCGGACGCAGACGGTTTGCGCGCCTGGATGGATGTTTCTCTGGACGAGACGTTCGGCCGGCTGGACGGCCCGGCCGTGTGGCAGGCATGGGCTGCGGTGATCGAAAAGCGCTGGGACGTGGTCGAGCGGCTGGACGCAGAACTCCATGCCCTCCGGCCTGCGTCCGCTGCACGGCTGTCGAGCCGCGCCATGGGGCTCCGGCTCCTGACTACCTGGCAGACATTGCACCCTGACGCGCGTCTTGTGCGCGTCGCCGCGCTCGCGCGTCGCGCGCGATCCGGCGTGTCGCTATCGGTCGCCTTTGCAGCCGCGTGCGCGTGCTCGGACACCGACCGCCGCGCATCGCTCGAGGCGTTTGCGTACACGCGCCTCGCGGCAACCGTCTCCGCTGCGATGCGGCTGATGCCGATCGGGCAGACCGAAGCGCACAGTGTGCTGGCCCGTTCCCTCGAGCGTGTGCCGAGCGTCGCCGACCGCATCGTGGCTCGCGACGGCAGGCTCGAATCGTTCACCCCGGCGCTGGACATCGCGTTGATGTCGCAGCAGTATCTGCACTCGCGGCTGTTTCGATCATGATGCGCCAAACTCCTCTTCGAATTGGCATCGGCGGACCGGTCGGATCCGGCAAGACCGCGCTGGTTGACGCGTTGTGCAAGCGGATGCGCGACGTCTATCGTCTCGCGGTGATCACCAACGACATCTTCACGCGCGAGGACATGGAGTTTCTGGTGCGAAGCCAGGCGCTGGCGGCCGACCGGATCATCGGTGTCCAGACCGGCGGCTGTCCGCATACCGCGATCCGCGAGGACGCGTCGATGAACTTCGAGGCCATCGACGAGATGATCGCGCGGCACCCGGGGCTCGACATCGTTTTTCTGGAGAGCGGAGGCGATAACCTTGCGGCAAGCTTCAGCCCCGAACTGGTTGACGCATCGATTTATGTCATCGATGTCTCTGGGGGCGACAAGATTCCGCGCAAGGGCGGCCCCGGGGTCACGAGGTCGGATCTTCTGGTGATTAACAAGATCGATCTGGCGCCTTACGTCGGCGCTGACCTCGAGGTGATGGCGCGCGACGCCAGGCTGATGCGCGGCGATCGGCCGTTCGTGTTCGCCAACGTCAGGGCTGGCGCTGGCGTAGCGGATGTGATTGCGTGGATTCAGAGGGATCTGCTCTTCGAATTATCAGGTAATTGAGGTAATCATCCGGTCATGGAGGCAATGGGCGATCTGGTCACTCTCGCTGCGGATTCCCGCCAGCCGGACGTTGTGGGCCGCACGGCACGCCTCGAGATGCGATTCGAACAGCGTGGTGGTCGAACCGTGCTGACGCACTCCTATGCCGAGCCGCCGTTCCGTACCGGCGGTGTCTTCGACCTCGACGGTGCCGCCTACGTCATCATCGTTTGTGCGGGGCCGGGCATATTCGGTGGGGACACACTCCTGCAGTCGATCCACGTCGGCCCGGGCGCGACCGTGGTGATGGTGTCGCAGTCGGCGCTTCAAGTGCATCCCGACGGATTGGACCGTACCGCAGTGGTGCGTCACCGTTACCGCGTGGACGATGACGCCGAGCTGCGGTGCCAGTGGGACCCGGTGATTCCTTTCACCGGTTCGCGTCTCGATCAGCAGTTCGAGCTGCGACTCGCGCCGAGCAGCCGCCTCTATTGGACCGAGGCGCTGATGGCCGGGCGCGTCAGCCGCGATGAAAGGTGGAGGTTCGCGTCGCTCGCACACGAGCTGAGCGTCCAGACGGCTTCGTCCCTCGTCTATCTGGAGCGTTATGCTCTGGACCCCTCGGACCGCGAAGTGACCCGTCGGTGGATTACGGACGAGGCGACGCATCTTGCGACAATGCTCGTATGCCACGCACGGGCGGATCGGGACGCGGTGGACTCGGTCCAGTGTCGGTTGGCTGAATCAGGCCTCGGCGGTATCGGCGTGGACCTCCTGGAACCCGGCGTCGTCGTCGCGCGTCTGATGGAGTCAGGCGGCGCGGCATTTGCCCGCGCCAGGGCGTCGTACCGCGCATTTGTCATGGAGGCGATCTTTGGCGGCGCGGAACCGGTGGCCCGGAAGTAAAATGCCCAAAATGATCCGAAAGCATGTCGTCGCCTCGCTCGTATGTCTGGCCGTGGTGGCCTTTTCGGCGACGCTCGCTGCGCAACACTCGGTGGCCGGGTCCTGGCGGGTCGATTTCGTCACGCCCCTCGGCCAGACCTTCGTGAACATGACCATCAATCAGTCAGGCACACGACTGACCGGGCACGCGATCGACGAATTCGGCGAATATCCGATCGACGGTCGCCTGACCGACGATCAGGTGACCGTGGTCTGGCAGGTGCCGGAGGACGGCAAGATGCTCGAGATCACGATGAAGGGGAAGCTCGAAGGCAATCTCATCACAGGTACCGCAAAGCTCGGAGACGTCGGCGAGGGACCCTTGACCGCGCGTCGCACCGGCGACGGCGACGACCGGCGTTAGCCCATCACTCTTTCAGGAGCCGAAATTTATGACTCGCACACGACTCACGCTGTTCGCGTTCCTGGTGCTCGTCGCAGCGCCCGCCTTCGCGCAGACCAACGTGACGGGCGACTGGGATGTCACCATCAACTCGCCGCAGGGCGCCAACACCATGCAGGTGACCTTCAAGCAGGACGGGGGAAAAGTCTCCGGCACCATGAAGTCGCCGATGGGCGAGATGCCGTTCGATGGCGGGACGATCACCGGCAGCGATCTGGTGTTTGGCTTCTCGGTCCCGGTTCAGGGCATGTCGCTCGACATCACGATGAGCGGCAAGGTCGATGGCGGGTCGATCGCCGGCACGGCGAAATTCGGTGACTTCGGCGAGGGCGAGTGGACCGCGAAGCGCAGCGGCGCCGCCAGCGCCACTCCGGCTGCCGCGGCGGCGCCAGCGGCTGCAGCGCCAGCGGCCTCCGCCGCCGCATCCGCGACCGGCATCAATGGCAAGTGGGACGTGATGCTGCGCACGCCGCAGGGCGATTTCCCGGCCAACACCACCATCACCGACACCGGCGGCAAGCTCACCGGCACCTTTGGAAGTCAGATGGGCGAAGTGCCGCTCACCGGATCGCTTGCCGGCAACGCGGTCAAACTGTCCATCGTCGCTCAGACGCCTCAGGGTGATCTCACCGTCGAAATGACCGGAGACCTCGACGGAGATTCGATCGTCAACGGCAAGGCGGACATCACGGGATTGGGTCAACTAGAGTGGTCGGCCAAGCGCGTCAAGCAGTAGCAGCCGGATTCGTCCTCCTCGCGCTGGCGGGCTCCGCCAGCGCGCAGAGCGTCAAGCTCGCGACCGTCGTACCGCAAGGCTCGATCTGGGACAAGGGCCTGAAGCAGATGGGCGACGAGTGGAAGGATGCGACCGGCGGCCGCGTGATGGTCACCGTGTATCCCGGCGGCTCGCAGGGCGACGAATCGACGGTGCTTCGCAAGATGCGGCTCGACGCGCTGCAGGCGGCTGCGTTCACCGCTGTCGGCCTGGGCGGCATCGATCCGGCCTTCAACGTGTTCGACCTGCCGTTCTTCTTCGATTCCTACGACGAACTCAACTACGTCACGGACAAGCTCACGCCGGTCATTCGCAAACGGATCGAGGCCAAGGGTTTCGTCCTGCTCAACTGGGGCCACGGCGGCTGGACTCAGGTGTTCACGAAGAAGCCGGTGCAGTCGGTCGACGATTTGAAGCACGTCAAGCTGTGGACGTCGGCCGGCAACGATCGCATGGTGCAGTGGTTCAAGGCGAACGGCTTTGAACCGCGTGCGATGGCGATGACCGATATCCTCACCGGTCTGACCACCGGCATGCTGGAAGGACTGCCGACCACACCATTGGCGGCGATGTTGTTTCAGTGGGATCGCCAGACGCCGTACATGCTCGAACTCGGCCTGGGACCGGTGATCGGCGCCACCGTGATCACGGCGAAGGCCTGGAACGCGATTCCGGCCGCGGATCGACCGAAGCTGCTGGCATCGGCCGACACAGTCGCGGCAAAATTGCGCGTCGACGTGCCGAAGCAGGATGCCGACGCCATCGCTGCGATGACCAAGCGAGGTCTGACTATCACCAAGGCGACCGGACCGGAGTGGCGGACGCAGCTCGATAGCCTCGCAAAGACGATGCGGGGCGATATGGTGCCGCCGGACATCTTCGATCTCGCCATGAAAGCCCGCGACGAGTTCCGCACGCAGCACAAGACCGCTCAGCCCAGGCAGTGAAACGCGCGCTCGTCCTGATCGAGGACGCTTTCTCGTCGCTGGCGCTGCTGGCGATGGTGATTCTGCCGCTGCTCGAAATTATCTGGCGGCGCGCGTTCGGTCAGGGTATTCCCGCCTCCGGTCCCATCGTCCAGCACCTCACGCTCTGGGTCGGTTTTCTCGGCGCGGCGATCGCGGCGCGCGACGGCAAGCTGCTGGCGCTGGCCACCGGTACGTTCATCCCGCCGGGCATCTGGCGGCGTGCGGCCGACATTCTCGCCGCGGCGTTCGGCGCCTGTTCGGCACTGGTGCTGGCATATGGCGGCTATCAAATGGCCGACATCGAGCGTCAGGCGGGGACGACCATCGGCGCGGGCATTCCGTCGTGGGCGGCGCAGAGTGTTCTGCCGATCGCCTTTCTGCTGATTGCGGTTCGACTGGTGTGGCGTGTCGGCTTGCCGCCGACGGCCGGTGTTGGGGACGCCGTAGGGGCGGAGCTCGCTCCGCCCGGAATCGGGGTGGGGCCGGAGCTTGTTCCGCCCGGAAGGATCAACGTAGGGGCGGAGCTTGCTCCGCCCGGTGGGCTTGTTCCGCCCGGAAGGGTCAACGTAGGGGCGGAGCTTGCTCCGCCCGGTGGGCCGACCAAGGTCGGCCCCTACACTGCCGACGGGCTGACTGACGTCGGCCCCTACGTGGCTAAAGGACCGACCGAGGTCGGCCCCTACGCGCGAATCGTCGATCGTGTCCTCGCGTCACTCGGATTGTTTGCCGGCGCTCTGTTTCTCTACGCGCCGTCGATTCTCCAGGGTCACAGCCTCTGGTTCGGCTTCATCGTCGTCATTGCCGCGGCGATCGTGGGCACGCCGTTGTTTGCGATCCTCGGCGGCACGGCGGCGCTGCTGTTCATGCACGACGGCACCACGCCGGCGACGATTCTGATCGAGACCTACTCGCTCAGCGTGTCGCCGACACTGGCGGCGATTCCGTTGTTCACGCTGGCTGGATTTCTGCTGGCCGAGGGCAAAGCGTCCGAGCGTTTGCTGCGCGTGTTCCGCGCCTACTTCGGCTGGATTCCCGGCGGCACCGCGGTGGTGTGCGCGGTGCTGTGTTCGTTCTTTACCGTGTTCACCGGCGGATCCGGCGTGACGATTCTGGCGCTCGGCGGCGTGCTGTTTCCGGCGCTCCTCCGGGACGGCTATCGCGAGAAGTTCTCGCTCGGTCTGCTGACCGCGTCGGGCTCGCTCGGCTTGCTGCTGCCGCCGGCGCTGCCGCTGATCCTCTACGCGGTCGTCGCGCAGGTGCCGATCGAGGACATTTTCATCGGCGGCATCCTGCCCGGCATTCTCCTGACCTCGATGGTCGCCGCCTGGGGCGTCCGCGAAGGCATTGTCTCGGGCGCGGGACGTTATCCGTTCCAGGCGGCCGAAGCCTGGCGCGCGACGTGGGCGGCGAAGTGGGAGCTGGCGATGCCGGCGCTGGTGCTCGTGGCGATGTTCAGCGGCCTGGCGACCGCCGTCGAAGCGTCAGCGCTGACCGCGATGTACGCGCTGGTCGTGCAGACCGTGATTCACCGCGACCTGACCGGCCGCGCACTGCTGAGGGCGTTCAGCGAATGCGTCACCGTCATCGGCGGCGTGCTGATTATTCTTGGCGTCGCGGTCGGCCTCACCAACTATCTGGTCGGCGCGCAGGTGCCGGCGAAACTGCTCGACTGGGCGAAGGGCAACATCACGTCGCGACTGATGTTCCTGCTGGTGCTGAACGTATTTCTCCTCGTGGTCGGCTGGTTGATGGAAATCTTCGCGGCGATTGTCGTCGTGGTCCCGCTGATCGTGCCGCTGGGTGCGGCGTTCGGGATCCACCCGGTGCACCTCGGGATCATCTTCATCGCCAACCTCGAACTCGGGTTCCTGACGCCGCTGGTCGGCCTGAACATCTTCCTGGCGTCGTACCGGTTCAAGCGACCGGTGCTCGAGGTCTGTGTCGCGGCGCTGCCGATGATGGGCATTCTCGGCCTCGGCGTCCTCGTGATCACCTACATCCCGTGGCTCACCACGGGCCTGCTGACGCTGCTCGGCCGCTAACAGCATTCCTCTGCTTTTATTACGCGCGATTGAGGCCGGTATGAATAAAATAGTCACTAGTGCACTCTTTCACAAGCCCCCAGGGAGGATTTCATCATGACAGTGCGGACGGTTCGGTTCGGATTCTTAGCGGCGGCGGCTCTCATCTGCGTTCCTTCATTCGCGTCGGCGCAGCTTCCCAACTCGTTTCAGACACCGGGCGCCAAGGGCAAGGCCAACGAGGCGCAGGTCTGCGCGGCTGACTTCGAAGCCTCGGTGAAACCGATGGCCAAGTGGCAGCACGATCAGGCCCTCGAACGCTATGGCAAGCGGCCGGAAGATTTCACCGGCGACCTCGATCACCTCATTCCGATCTCGCTCGGCGGCAGCAACGACGTCGAGAACCTCTGGCCTCTGCCCCCGAACAAGGACATGGGACCGGATCAGAAGAAAGAGCTCGATGCCAAGCTGCACTCGATGGTGTGCGACAAGAGCATCACGCTGAAGGCGGCGCAGGACGCCATCAAGAAGGACTGGGTCAAGGCGTATCAGCAGTACGTCAAGGGAGCGAAGTAGTTCCGGGCTTGACAGATCTGTAATTCGGACCAAAATCTGTAAGTCGGATCAGCGAGACTGACGCCGGCGTGGCCTGTTCACGTCGGCGTTGGTTATCTGTCCGGTCGGGCCCCAGCCTTGCACAGGTCTCGGCGAACCGAAAGGACGCATTGCGTAACAAACCTCTGCTCACAGCGTTGGTCCTGGCCGTGGTTTCGGCGCCAATGGTCGGCTGCGGAATCCTCGACAAGCTGACCTCGGACAGTTCCAACTCGACTTCAACCTCCACTTCGACCACAGCGACCTCGGGAGGATCATCGTTTTCCGGGACCCTGGGCGTCGGCGGATCGAGTGTCGTCACGTTCAGCGTCGCCAGCGCGGGAGCGGTCACGCTGACGTTGTCGGCGATGAGCTCGGTGCCGCCCGGCGGCGTAGGCTTGGGCATCGGCACGCCGACCGGCGTGTCGGGGTGCTCGCTGGCAACGTTCACGACCTCTGCGCTACCCTCAACAACCGCTCAGATCGCCGTCAACGAGCCCGTCGGCACCTACTGCGCGCAGATTTACGACACCGGCAGCATGACCGTTTCGTCAGCCTTCACCGTCGCCATCATCCACCCCTAACCACGGCGATTTCCGCTGACGGATCCTGTTGTCAGCAGCAGAGCCGGCAGGTATAGTACCAGTGCACCACAACGGGCCCGTGGTCCGGTCGCGGCGTGTGTGCGAGGAGGATTTGAAATGAAGATCACCTGGAAATGGACGCTCGGACTGGCGCTGCTCGTTCCTGTGGCCATGAGCATGTCCGCGCAATCGGCGCTGCGTGCGGAACCCGCCGGTGTGCCGGCGGAGGTGACCTTCACCAAGGACGTCGCGCCGATTCTGCAGCGCAGTTGCGAAAACTGCCATCGCGCCGACGGCGTGGCGCCGATGTCGCTCTCGACCTACGAAGAGGCGCGGCCGTGGGCGCGCGCCATCAAGCAGCGCACCGGCATCGGGCCGAAGGCCGGCGTGATGCCGCCGTGGTATGTCGAGAAGAATATCGGCATTCAGCAATTCCAGAACGATCCGTCGTTGAGCGAGGACGAACTCGCGATCATCGCCAAGTGGGCCGACAGCGGGGCGCCGAAGGGCAACCCGGCGGACATGCCGCCGGCAAAGGTCTACGCCGACCACAACGCCTGGGCGATCGGCACGCCGGATCTGATCATCAAGACCAAGGAACTGGTGGTGAAGGGCGATGCGCCGGACTGGTGGGGAGAAATTCCCAGCGTGCCGACCGGCCTCACCGAGGACCGCTACGTCGCCGCGCTGGAGATCAAGGAAGTCAACGACGTCGAATCGAAGCCGAATCAGCAGAACCGTGCCACGGTCGGCGGCCGCTTCGTCTTCCATCACATGATCTGGCGCACACAGGTGCTCGACCCCAAGGCCGATCAGGAGACCGCGCTGGCCGCGGCCTTCGACGAGGAATCGACCAACTGGCCGGTCCACGAGGTTGGCCGCAACGCCGATTTCTTCGATCCCAAGTCGGCGCGGCTGCTGAAGGCGGGTTCGAGCATCGTGTCGGACTCGGTACACCTGCATTCGAACGGCCGCGACACCAAGGCGCATCTCGAGATCGGCTTCAAGCTGATGCCGAAAGACTACGTGCCGACCTATAAGCGCGCCGTGTTCGGCCTCGGCAACGGCGTGGACATCGACATCCGCGGGATGGAATCGGGCCAGCAGCTGAACGCGTACACCGTGCTGCAGCAGAACACCAAGATCATTTCGTTCGAACCGCACCTGCACGCGCCCGGCGCGCGGATGTGTCTCGAAGCGATCTGGGGCTACAACATCCAGACCCTGAACTGTGTCGGCTACGACCACAACTGGGTGCGCGGCTACGACTACACGGATGATTCGGCGCCGCTGCTGCCGAAGGGGACCATCCTGCACATCACCGGCTTCATGGACAATTCGCCCTCGAACAAGAACGTGCCGGATCCGCGCAACTGGCAGGGATCGGGCAACCGGTCGGTGGCCAACATGTTCATCGACCTCGGCATGCGCGTCGCGCTGACCGACGAGCAGTTCCAGGCGGAGATGGCCAAACGCCGCACCGACCTCCACCTCACCAAGAACGACGTCGTCATCGGCTGCCCGCTGTGCCTGGTGCTCCCGACGCCGGCGATGAAGACGACCGCCGGGGGACCGCAGCAGTGATCGAGCGGCGGATGGTTGCCGGTGTCGCGGCCGCCGTCCTGGTGTGTGCCGCGTCCGGAGCGGCCGGGGCGCAGTCGTTGTCGTACACCAAGGGCCAGAATATTTCGCCCGCGTACGAGGGCTGGGAGCAGGGCGCGGACGGCCAGAAATACTTCCTCTTCGGCTACATGAATCGAAACTGGGAAGAGGAACCGAACGTCCCGATCGGTCCGGACAACGGCTTCAACGTCGGCGGCGCGGATCAGGGACAGCCGACCCATTTCCTGCCGCGCCGCAATCGTTTTGTGTTTCGCGTCAAGGTCCCCGCCGGTTTCGGCGAGAAGGACGAATTGATCTGGACGCTCACGGTCCACGGCAAGAGCGAAAAGGCCTACGCCACGCTCCGGCCGGATTACGTCATCGACGATGTCGTGAAGGCGTCGGAGACGGGCGCGCTCGGCGCCGG
>DASXGC010000148.1:0-6349 GCA_036489235.1 Vicinamibacterales bacterium | reverse complement strand
TCGCGACGATGTCGGCTGCGGGGTCGAAGGCGCCGGACAGCCGGAGCTGTCCGCCGCTCGGCATCGCTCGCAGGCCGTTGGTCGCGAGGTTCCAGATAATCTGCTTGATCTGGCCCTCGTCGGCTTCGTACCACAGCTCTTGCTGCGGGGTATCGACCACGATCTCGTGCCCTTCGGCCAGCTCGGGACTATTACGGAGCAACAGCGCTGCGTCGTTCAGGGCGCGGCGCAAGTCGAAGCGCGCGATCTGAAAGCGCCGCGGGCGGGCGTAGGCGAGAAACGAGCGAATCGTGTTGTTCAGGCGCTCGGACTCGCGCAGGACGATGTCCATCAGCTGTTCCTGCTCGCTGCTGAGCGGCAGTTCCTGCCGGAGGATCTGAATGGAGCCGGACATCGACGCCAGCGGGTTGCGAATCTCATGGGCGATGCCGGCCGCCATCTCGCCGACCGCCGCGAGGCGCTGCTGGATGGCGGCGTCGCGTTCGAGTTTCTTGATCTTGGTGACGTCCTGAAACGTGAACAGCAGCCCGGCGCGGCCGCGCGGGGTTTCGAGGTGCGTGGCGGTGATGCCGATCTCGAGTTCGCCGCGGCCGTCGGCGCTGGCGAAACGGAACTCCTGGCGACGCCGACCCTTGTCCACCAGATCGTCCTGAATCGACGCCTTCACTGCTGCACTCCATTGCAGCACCTCGTCGATGCCGCGGCCTGCCGCGGACCGGAACGGGATGCCGGTAATGGATTCGGCGGCGCGATTGAAGGTCTTGATCCGCAGATGGCCGTCGGTGGTCGCGAGGCCGCTCGGCAGGCTGTCGATGACGTGCTGGTTGAGCGCCTGCAGGTCCGCGATTTCGTCGGACGCCTCGTCGAGTCGTTCGTCCGCGGTCTTGAGACTGTCGGCGAGCGAGCCGCTGAGCAGGGCGACCGCGATGAAGCCGAACACATTCAGCGCCACCGTGTAGCCAGCGGTCGCGCGCGCCGGCAAGGCCGTCACGTTGTGCATCAGCCACACATCCGAGATCAGTCCCGCGTACGCCAGGTACTGCGCAACCACCAGGCCGATGTAAAGCACTGTGCTCAGCACGGCAACGAACAGGCCGCCTCGACGAAGTTGAACGGTGCTGCCGGCGACGATCGGCAGGACGTAGAGCGTCGTGAACAGGCTGTTGATCCCGCCGGTGAACGAGATGAAGGCGGAAACGATCAACGCATCAGCGGCGAGTTGAACATCAACCAGCCAGCGGTGACGGTCCACCAGCTTCAACGTCAACGCGTAGCTGATGGTCAACGCAAACGTGAGACCGATCAGGAAGAAGAAGGGATCGACGGCGAACGATCCGGGCGCCGTGATCCGCGCGATCGTCGCCGACCCAAGCAGGATCGTGCTGATCACCACGCGGACGAGGATCAGCCAGGCAACCTTGCGTCGCAGCTCGGTTTCGAACATGGCTTACGTCAGCTTGCTGATCAAATCGAAGATCGGCATATACATCGCGATGACGATCCCGCCGACCACCACGCCGAGCACGGCGATCATGATCGGCTCGAGCAGCGTCAGCAGGCCGGCCACCGCGGTGTCCACTTCTTCCTCGTAGAAGTCGGCGATCTTGCCCAGCATGGTGTCGAGCGCACCGGTCGCCTCGCCGACGCCGATCATCTGGGTGACCATCGACGGAAACACCTTGGTCTCCTTGAGCGGCGCGGCGATCGTTTCGCCGCGCTCGATGCTGGTTCTGGTCACCATGATCGCGTCTTCGACGATGGCGTTGCCCGACGTCTTGGCGGTGATCTCGAGGCCGTCCAGAATCGGCACGCCGGAGCTGATCAGTGTGGACAGCGTTCTGCAGAATCGCGCCACGGCAATCTTCTTCATGATGTTGCCGAGGACCGGCGCCTTGAGCGTACCGGCATCGATGACCCGGCGGCCGTTGGTGGTCGCGTAGTACTGCCTGATCGCGTACGCGGCAGCGCCACCGCCCACCAGAATGAATGGGAAATACGACACCAGGTTGTTGCTGAGGGCAATTACGACCCGGGTCGGCAGCGGCAGGTCGGCGCCGAGCCCCGAGAACAGCGATGCGAAAGTCGGAATTACTTTCCACAGAATCACGCCGACCACGACGCCGGCGATCACGATGACGGCGATCGGATAAATCATCGCCGACTGGACCTGGCCCTTCAGTTTCACCGACTTCTCGATGTAAGTCGCCAGCCGCTTGAGAATGGTGTCGAGAATACCGCCAGCTTCACCCGCGGCGATCATGTTGGTGAATAGCGGGTCGAAGGTCTTCGGATACTTCCGCATCGCGTCGGCGAGCGACATGCCCGATTCGACGTCGGTCCGGGTCGCGAGAATGACCGCCGCGAAATTCTGGTCCTCTTCCTGGCTGCCGAGAATATCGAGACACTGCACCAGCGGCAGACCGGCGTCAATCATCACCGAAAACTGCCGCACGAAAACCGCCAGGCTCTTGGCGGACACGCCCTTGTTGAGCTTGCCGGTGGCGGTGTTTTTTTTCTCGTCGGCCTTGGCTTTGGCCTTGGCGGGAGCGATGCGCGTGACCTGAATCTGTTCGCGCCGCAGTACCGCAGTCGCCGCGTCCATCGACTCGGCAATCCGTTCGCCGGTGACGGTCTCGCCGCCCCGTGTCCGTCCGGTATACGCAAAATTCGGCATGGACGTTTCCTAAACCTAACTTCTGACTGGCGGCCGAGTCGCCGCTGTGCCGGTGGTTCGACCGAGCCCCGCACCGGCCACCACGCCGACGCCACGTGTGATCATGTCCTGCAGCTCGTCGCGGTTGGACGAGGCGGTCATCGCGACCTCGAGCGTAATCAGCCGCTTCATGTAAAGACTGGCCAGCGACTGATTCGCAGTCTGCATGCCCAGCTTCTCTTGCCCAGCCTGCATCGAGCCGTAGATCTGATGGACCTTGTCGTCGCGAATCAGGTTACGGATCGCCGGCGTCGGCACCATGATTTCGAGCGAGCAGACCCGCCCCTTGCCGTCGGCTTTCGGCAGCAGCGCCTGACAGACGATGCCCTCGAGCACCAGCGAGAGCTGGGTGCGAATCTGCGCCTGCTGGCCGGCCGGAAAGATGTCGATGATGCGGTTGATCGTTTGCGACGCCGAATTGGTGTGCAGGGTGCCGAACGTCAAGTGTCCGGTCTCGGCAATCTTCAGCGCCGATTCCACCGTTTCGAGGTCGCGCATTTCGCCGATCAGGACGATGTCCGGATCCTCGCGGAGCGCGGCGCGCAGCGCGTTGCCGAAACTGAAGGTGTCGCTGTGGACCTCGCGTTGGTTCACCAGGCAGTTCTTGTGCTGGTGGATGTATTCGATCGGATCCTCGATGGTGAGGATGTGCTCGTGGCGCTCGGAGTTGATCTTGTCGAGCATCGCCGCCAGCGTGGTCGACTTGCCGCTGCCGGTCGGACCGGTGATGAGGACCAGGCCTCGCGGGCGGTCGGCAAGCGTCGCCAGCACCGACGGCAGGCCGAGCTCGCCGAAGGTCCGGATCTTCTCGGGAATCAGCCGGTAGACCGCGCCGACCGCGCCGCGCTGGTTGAACACGTTGCAACGGAAACGCGAGTTGATCGTCTTGATGCCGAACGAGAAGTCGAGTTCGAGCATTTCCTCGAAGCGCTTCTTCTGCGAATCGGTGAGCACGCTGTAGACCAGCTGTTTGGTTTCCGACGGCGTCAGTTCGGGTAACGGCAGGCGCTGGAGATGTCCGTGGACCCTGACCTGCGGCGGCGAATTGGTGGCGATGTGCAGGTCCGATCCGTCCATCTCGACGAGGGTCCTGAGCAGCTCTGGAAGGGTCGCCATCTACTTCACCGTTTCCCTGACTACTTCTTCGATCGTCGTCAAGCCGTCCTTGACCTTGCGGAGGCCGCTCATGCGGAGCGTGATCATGCCTTCCTCGATCGCCTTGCGGCGCAGCTCGAGGCCGGAGGCGCCGACCAGAATCAGCTCGCGCAATTCTTCGCCGATCTCCATCACCTCGTAGAGGCCGACGCGGCCTTTGTAGCCGGTGTTGTTGCATTTCTCGCAGCCGGCGCCCTTCATCGGGGTCACGTTCTCGGCGTCTTCCTGGTTGAAGCCGGCCTGCACCAGCGCCTCGGGCGACATCGGGGACGGCTCCTTACAGTTCGAGCAGCAGCGCCGCACAAGGCGCTGCGCGCAGATGAGATGCACCGAGCTGGCGACGAGAAATGGTTCGATGCCCATGTTCATCAGACGGTTGATGGTGCTGGGCGCGTCGTTGGTGTGCAGCGTCGAGAGCACGAGGTGACCGGTGAGCGCGGCCTTGACGCCGATTTCCGCGGTTTCGAAGTCGCGGATTTCGCCGATCAGGATGATGTTCGGATCCTGACGAAGGAAGGAGCGCAACGCCGCCGCGAAGTTGAGCCCGATGTTCTCCTTGACCTGCACCTGGTTGACGCCGGCCAGGTTGAATTCGACCGGGTCTTCGGCGGTCATGATGTTGGTCTCGGGCGTGTTGATGCGCGAGATCGAAGAGTAGAGCGTGTTGGTCTTGCCGCTGCCGGTCGGACCGGTGACCAGCACCATGCCCCACGGCCGCGCGATTGCCGCCTCGAACTTGGCGAGAGACTCGGGCTCGAACCCGAGCTTCGTCATGTCGAGCATCAACTTGTCCTTGTCGAGAAGACGGAGCACGATCTTTTCGCCGAACAGCGTCGGCAGTACCGAAACGCGGAAGTCGATTTCCTTGGGCTCGCCGCTCTCGTTGTAGCGGATCTTGATGCGGCCGTCCTGCGGCAGGCGCTTCTCGGCGATGTCCAGCTTGGACATGATCTTGATGCGCGAGGTGATCGCATCGCGATATTTCATCGGCGGCGCCATGATGTTGTAGAGGATGCCGTCGATGCGGTAGCGGACGCGCAATTCCTTTTCGTAGGGCTCGATGTGGATGTCGCTGGCCCCCTTCTGGATGGCTGACATCAACACGACGTTCACGAGCCGGACGACCGGTGCGTCCTCACCCTGCTTGGCGAGCGCCTCGGCGCTGATCTCCTGCAGTTCCTCGAGGACCTCGACATCGTCGGCGCCGCCGAGCGTTGCCTGCAGTTCCTCCAGCCCGCGGGTGGCCATTTCGAGCGTGCTGCCGGTGACCGGTGCGCCGGGCTTGCCCGGCTTGCCGGGCGCGCCGGATTTTCCGGCGGGGTAGTACTTCTCGACCGCGTCGGTGATCGCGGTTTCGGACGCGACCACCGGTTCGACGGTGTAACCCGTCATGAACTTGATGTCGTCCATCGCGAAGACGTTGGTCGGATCCGTCATCGCGATGGTCAGGGTGCTGCCAGACCGGCTCAACGGAATGATTTGGTACTTGCGCGCGGTCTCGGTCGGAACCAGCTTGACGATCGTCGGATCGATCTTGAACTGCGTGAGGTTGATGGAGGGAACGCCGTACTGCTTGCTCAGAAGCGCGGTGATCTGTTCGTCCTTGACGAACCCCATCTTGACCAGGTTGAGGCCCAGCTTTCCCCCGTTGGCCTTTTGCTGGGTCAGGGCCTGCTGGAGTTGTTCCGCCGTAATCAGCTTCTCTTTGAGAAGCAGCTCGCCAATTCGAACGGCCATAAAGTGTTAAACGTACACGAACTGACAAATTACGTCAAGAGTGACCTAAAACGACCAGAGTGACCCAAAACGCCAGTCGCTGACCTAAAACGTCAGCCTCGCATCAATTGTCCAGCCGTGGCGACCCGTATCGGTGCCGCCCGTCAGTGCGGCGTCGACATATGTGTGCTTCAGCAGCATCGCGCTGACTCCGCCGCTCAGTGCCGTCCGCCTCGATCCAACCGTATTCGTGCCGACGCCGCCCCGCAGCCCCAACCTCTGGCCCATCAGCCAGATCTCTCCGCCGAGCGCCACGCGCCGTTCGTCGCCAGTCGGCGTCGGAGTCGTCGTCAGGTCGGCATCCACCGCCAAAGACGACGAACCAATCACTCCCCGGCGGCCGGTGCTGTAAGCCCAGCCTGCCCGGTACGAACGCTTCAGCGTGAAGGTGTCGGAGCCACTCGTAAATTCAATTTCCGTGACGTTTCGAACGGTCAGACCGAGCCGCATCCGGCCGAACGACGCCATTGCTCCCAGATCAAGCCCACCATGGGTCTCGCTCGGGCCGTCCAACTCCTGGGCCTGATCGAGCGACGCCACATCGGCCGACTGCACGGCGCTGGCGTGACTCCCCTGCACCAGTTTCAGGGTCGAGCCGACGACAAAATGCTCGCCAATGGACTGGCCGATCGTCACACCAAATTGATTCAGAACCAGGGTTTGCTCGTAGACGGCCACCGTCGCTGGATCTTGTCGGCCGCCACC
>DASXGC010000126.1:0-8283 GCA_036489235.1 Vicinamibacterales bacterium | reverse complement strand
GCCACCGATGCCGGAGCGGTGATGAGCAGCGTCAGCGGTCCGGGCCAGAACCTCGCGGCGAGGCGCTCGCCTGCCGGCGACAGACGCCCGAGATGATCGGCGACCTGTGCGCTATCGGCCGCAATCAACGGCAGCGCACGTTCGGTGGGCCGGCCCTTGGCCTCGAACAGGCGGGTCACGGCGGCGTTGGAAAACGGATCGGCCGCCAGGCCATACAACGTGTCGGTCGGCAGCGCGACCAGGCCGCCCCGAAGGATCCAGGTCGCGGCTTCCTCGATGGCGTCGCGCTGAGGCGCCCCCGGGTCCACGAACACGCGACGCATCAGCGGATCCGGCGGTGATGGATCAGAAACGCACCTTCACATCCGGAGCCGTTGCCACGTGGATGCTGTCGATGAAGCGAATCTGGTGTGGATCGTTCTGCATGATGACCGAGCTGGTACGGATGCCGTCGCCGAAGAACCGCACACCCTGCATCAGTGTCCCGTCGGTGACACCGGTGGCCGCGAAGATGATGTTCTTGCCAGGCGCGAGGTCTTTGGACCGGTAGATTCTCTTGAAGTCGGTGATGCCCATCGCACGGCAACGCTCTTCGTCTTCGGGCTTGCTCACCACCAGGCGCGCGAAGATTTCGCCGTTGAGGCAGCGCATCGCCGCAGCGGTCAGCACGCCCTCCGGCGCGCCGCCGGTCCCCATCACCGCGTGCACGCCCGATCCGGCCACCGCGGCGGTGATGCCCGCGGACAGATCGCCGTCGCCGATCAGCCGGATGCGCGCGCCGGTAGCGCGGATGTCCGCGATCAGTTTTTCGTGACGCTCGCGATCAAGCACGATCACCACCAGGTCTTCGACCCGTCGCCCGAGCCGGTCGGCGATCGCCTTGAGGTTCTCGTGCACCGGCGCGTCGAGACTGACGACGTCCTTCGAACTGGGCCCGACCACCAGTTTTTCCATGTACAGGTCAGGCGCATGCAGCAGGCCGCCGCGGTTCGACGCTGCCAGCACGGCGATCGCGTTGGAGGCACCCGTGGCGCACAGGTTCGTGCCTTCGAGCGGATCGACGGCGATGTCGACCTCGGCGAACCGAGTCCGATCGCTGGCCTTTTGCAGATGAGCCATGCCGACCTTTTCACCGATGTACAGCATCGGCGCCTCGTCGCGCTCGCCTTCACCGATCACAATGGTGCCGTCGATCGGCACGGTGTCCATCACCTTGCGCATCGCCTCGACGGCGACCTGATCCGAGTGATGCCGATCGCCCTGGCCCATGGTGTGAGCGCACGCGATCGCTGCCTGTTCGACGACACGCAGGAATTCGAGTGAGAGATCTGAGTCCACGTGGTTAGGCTTTCCCAAAAGGAGGAAGTTCACACCGCGTCGGACGATCGACGCGATACCCCAGCAGGTAGTCGGCCTGCATGATCTTGTGGATCTCGCGCGTGCCTTCGTAAATCACCGCGCCCTTGCAGTTGCGATAGAAGCGACCAACCGGGTATTCGTCGGAATAACCATTCGCGCCGTGGATCTGCACGGCGTCGCCGGCGGCGCGTTCCGAGGCCACGGTCGCAAACCATTTCGCCAACCCGGTTTCGCGGGTGTTGCGCTGGCCGTTGTTCTTCATCCAGCCGGAACGCAGCCACAAGAGCCGCGCCGACTGATAGTCGGACTCCATGCCGGCGATCATTTCCTTGACCAGCTGATGCTGACCGATCTCGACGCCAAACGTCTTCCGCTCCTTGGCGTACTTGACACTCGCATCGCGACACGCTCGAATCAAACCGGTGGCGCCCGCAGCCACCGTGAAGCGGCCCTGATCAAGCGCGAACATCGCGATCTTGAAACCCTCACCGGCCCGGCCGAGCAGATTCTCCTGCGGCACCTCGACGTCGTCCATCTTGAACCAGCCGGTATTGCCGGCGAGGATGCCCCACTTCTCTTTCATCGGCCCGCTCGAGAACCCTTTGAACGTGCGCTCGACGATGAACGCGCTCATGCCGGACGGATCGCCCTTCTTCTTCTTCTCGAGATCGGTCCAGGCTATGACCAGGAAGTTGTCGGCGACATCGGCCAGCGAGATCCAGCTCTTCTCACCGTTCAGGACATACCGATCGCCTTTGAGCGTCGCCGTGGTCTGAATCGATCGGGCATCGCTGCCGGCGCCCGGCTCCGTGAGTCCATATCCGGCGAGCTTCGTTCCCGCCGCCTGCGGGACCAGATATCGCTGCTTCTGATCCTCGGATCCCCAGGTGAGCAGCGACAGGCAGTTGAGTCCGGCGTGCACCGACATGATGACGCGCAGCGACGTGTCCAGATACTCGAGTTCCTCGCTGGCGACGCCGAGGCTGATGTAGTCCATGCCGGCGCCGCCGTATTGCTGCGGCACCGAGATGCCGAGCAGGCCAAGCTTCGCCATGCCGCCGAGAATCCGCTCGCGATCGAAGTGATGATTACGATCGTTTTCGCGGATGTACGGCGCGACCTCGCGGGCGCCCCATTCGCGCACCGATTGCTCGAGGAGTCGCTGTTCTTCGTTGAGACTGAAATCGATCATGGTCAGGTGGGTCGACTGTCCCGGTCGGTGACGCGAAGGAGCGGCGGGCGCCTGCCCGACCTGCGGCCCGCGAATCGGCGACCCGGCGCGAAATAAGCGGGGAATCGTATCACGCGCGATGGGCGATATGCACGACCGCGCCGCGAGCCAGTTTGAGAGCGTCGGCAGCGCTCGCGCCGTTGACGGCGATTTCCAGATGGTCGGTGCTGCCGAACAGCGCACACAGATCCCCGGCCGCACCATCGGCGTAGGTCGAAACCACCTTCGGCACCGAATGCGACCCGGCGCGAATCTCCAGCGCGCCGCCTGCCAGTTTCTCGAACGTCTTGCGATCGATGTTCGTAATCAGGTTGCCAAAACGATCGACCCGCAGGACCTGCCCTTCGATGGAGTCGGCGTTGGCGTGCGGCGTCGGGATCTCGAGCCGATGAATCGACCCCGCGGGTCGGCCGAGCGCTGCCAGATCGATGCCCTTCCCGAGCCACGCCGCAGCCGGGGCAAACCGGTCGCGTCCCTCGAACGTCCGGCTGACCGTGGGGCGAGCATAGCGACGTTCGGTCAGTTCGACGATGCGCCGGGCCGGATGCTCGTCGAGAACGGCGGTCAGGACTCCGTTGTCCGGCGCCACGAACATGTAGTCGCCGGTATCGGCGGCGATACCACGCCGGCTCGAGCCGACGCCGGGATCGACGACCACCAGAAAGATCGTCCCGTTCGGAAAGTAACGGTACGTCGCGGCCAGTTCGAGCGCCCCTGCCAGGACGTCGTGGGCCGGAAGATCGTGGGAGATGTCGACGAGCGTCGCGTCAGGACAAATGCCCAGCGCCACGCCCTTCATCGCGCCGGCATAATGATCGCGGGTGCCGAAGTCGGTGAGCAGCGCGATGACCGGCCTAGCCATGCACCTAGCTTATCGAATCGGGCCCGCCCGCGCGTCTGGATCAACTGCCGGAGGCCGGCGTACTCCCGACCAGTCCGCGGAGCGATAATGCTCGTGGGCGATGAATCTCGGCTCCTGGACCACCAGCACGATTGCTCTGACCCGGCCCCGCATCTGGCTGGCGTACGGCATCGCCGCCAGCGTCGATGCGTGTCAGTGGCTGCTGGGACCAATCGGCTGGATGCTACCGGATGAGGTCCTCGACGTCGTCGCAGCGATCCTGATCTCGTGGACGATCGGATTTCATCCGCTGCTGTTGCCGACGTTCGTGCTCGAACTGCTGCCCGTCGCGGACCTGTTGCCGACCTGGACCGGCTGTGTCGCGCTGGTGATCCTGCTGCGGCGCAGGGCGGATCCGCCGCCGCCCGGACCGGGCGCGGTCATCGACGTGTGATCCCGCGCCGACGCGCGTCAGGTTGTTTTGCGGAAGAGGATTTCGCGCAGGTTGTTCTGCAGAAGAAACGAGTCGGACACTCGCAGCTCAGGGAACAGCCTGATGATGTCGCGATTGGGAAGAATCGCCTGGTGTCCTCGCGCAGCCGGATAGGCGCGATGCCTCAGGTTGGTCTCATCGGCGACGATGAACTTGGTATACGTCGTCAATCGAGCCTGCGCCGCGCCGAAGAAGGCGAGCAGCGCACCGTCGGGGCGAAGCACGCGCATCAACTGAGTCGCGAGCGCCTGCGCGGACGGTCGGTCCAGGTAGTCGATGAGATCCCAGCACAGAATGCCGTCCACAGAGCCGGGCTCCTGCGGAAACCGCTTCCCCAGGAACGCCGGAAAGGCGTCGGACTTTCCTTCGCGAACATGGCGATCCAGGTCCGCGAAGATGTCCTCGACAAAAATCTTACAACCCAGCTGTTCACCGAAAAAGCTGACGTTGCTGCCCACGACCGGACCGAGGTCGAGCAACGCCGGGGATTCACGGGACGTGAGGCACGAGAGAAACTTCCGCAGCGCCTTGGTCGCGAAAACCGGATCGTCAGCGAGCCCCGACGAACTCTGAATGGATCCGTCGGGGTCGGATTTTCGCGGTGCGAGACGGTCTAGCAGTCCCACCCTGAAGCGCTACGCGCCAACGCGCTGTGGCGTACCAGCCGCCTGCGCGGCAGGCGCCGCGGCCGGCGTCGAGGCGGACTTGCCGTCGGTCTTTGCGGCAGGCGTCGTCGCGCCACCCTTGCGTTGCATGTCGACCGCACCCCGGAAGTGTGCGCCCTCCGCAATCGCCACGCGCGGCGAAACGATGTCGCCATCCACCGAGCCGTTGTCGCGAATGTCGACCTTGTCGGTCGCGGTCACGTTGCCGGTGACCTCGCCCAGCACGATCACGGACTTCGCATACACCTGAGCCTTGATGCGGCCGTTCGGACCGATCGTCAGCACGTGCTCTTTCAGCTGAATCGTGCCTTCGACGTACCCTTCGATGGTGAGATCTTCGCTGCCGTTCAGCTCACCCTTGATGACGACGGACTTCCCTATGTTCACGATGTCCTTCTCCATGTGATGGCTGGTATCTGCAGGCCGCGGAGCGGTTGCTCCCGCCTGGGCTGGCGCTGCCGGTTGGGCCGGCGCCGTTGGTTGTCCGCCTGTCGGTCGGACCGATTCATCGCGTTTCCACATGACCAAAGTCCTCCGCCTCGGCGACTCCTGGAACGTCTGGGGTCGCTGCGTGCGTAATATCGGGTCGAACTTCCGCTCAGTATATGGGCGGTACAAAACCTTGTCTAGTCCTTTTGTTACCGATGGTTAGCGGCGGTGCTACAATGAAGGATTCACCATGCGTGTCTACTTTGACTACAACGCGACGACCCCCCTTTCGCCCGAATCGGTCGACGCCGTGGCACGCACGACGCGAGATGTCTTCGGCAACGCGTCGAGCATCCACCACTTCGGACAACAGGCAAAAGCCGTCATCGACGTGGCACGATCGAGCGTCGCGAAGCTGGTGGGCGGAGATCCTTCTGAAATCGTATTCACCAGCGGCGGCACCGAGTCGGACAACTTCGCGATTCGCGGAGCGGCCGAGGCGCTCGACTCTTCCAACCGCCGCCATCTCATCGCGAGTGCGATCGAACACGAAGCGGTCCTGAACACGCTGAAGGCGCTCGCGAAACGCGGCTGGCGCACCACCCTGCTGACGGTGGATGGGTCTGGAGTGGTCGCGCCTGAACGACTGCGCGCGGCGATCACCGACGACACTGCGCTCGTCTCAATCATGCACGCCAACAACGAGATCGGCACGATTCAGCCGATCGCCGAGCTCGCTGCGGTCGCGCACCAGCACGGTGCGCTGATGCACACCGACGCCGTCCAGTCGGTGGGAAAAATTCCGGTCGATGTTCGCGCGCTGGGCGTCGACCTGCTTTCGTTGTCGGCGCATAAGTTCAACGGACCGAAGGGCGCGGGCGCAATCTGGATCAAACGAGGTACGCGGCTGTCACCGATTCTCACTGGCGGTAAACACGAGCGCAATCGTCGAGCCGGCACCGAAAACGTCCCCGCCATCGCCGGACTCGGCGCCGCGGCGCAGTCGGCGGCGGGCAAGCTCGACGCCGAGGCGGCCCGTCTGTCGTCGCTTCGCGATCGGCTGGAGAATGGCGTGCTCGAGCGCGTGCAGGGCTCGGCGGTGAACGGCCAGCGCGACGCGCGCGTACCGAATACCACGAACATCAGTTTCGAACGCGTCGAGGCCGAAAGCCTGCTGATTGCGCTCGACCTCGAGGGCATTGCCGTTTCAACCGGATCGGCCTGCTCTTCCGGCACGCTCGAGCCGTCGCACGTGCTTCGCGCGATGGGGCTGCCGACACATCGAACCCAGAACTCGCTGCGTCTCAGCCTCGGCATGTTCTCGACGGCGGCGGAGGTCGACCACGTCCTCGACGTCCTGCCCCGCCTGGTGGAAAAGCTCCGCGGTCTCACCCGTCGATCGGCATGAATACCAGAGGCAAGCGCGCTTGGATGGTGACGTGCGGATCGTAGTCGCGATGTCGGGCGGCGTGGATTCATCGGTGGCCGCGGCGATGCTCGCCGAACAAGGTCACGATGTGGTCGGCATCTCGATGCAGCTGTACGATCAGAGCGATGGACAAGTGTCGTTCGGCAGCTGCTGCTCGATTGATGACCTGCACGACGCGCGTCGGGTCGCCGCCGCCATCAACATTCCCCACTACATCGTCAACCTCGAGCGGCAATTCGACGAGCAGGTCGTAGCGAACTTCGTTGACGAATACGCCGCCGGCCGCACGCCGCTGCCGTGCGCGCACTGCAACAGCGATCTGAAGTTCGCGACGCTCGCCGAGCGTGCCCGCGGCTTCGGCGCCGACATCGTCGCCACCGGCCACTATGCGCGCGTCGAGCGCGACCCGTTGAGCGCTCGCTACGTCCTCAGGCGAGGTGTGGATGCGGCCAAAGATCAGTCGTATTTTCTGTTCTCGCTGACACAGGAACAGCTGGCAGTGGCGGCGTTTCCGGTCGGCGATCAGCCCAAGGATGCCGTCCGCGATTACGCCCGCCAGCGCGGCCTGCCGGTCGCGGACAAGCCCGACAGCCAGGAGATCTGCTTCATTCCGGACCACGACTATCGGGCGTTTGTGACCAAACGTGTGCCCGAGGCCGAGCGTGAAGGGGCGCTCGTGGACGAGCACGGGCGCGTGCTCGGCAGACACGAGGGCATTCATCGTTTCACCGTCGGTCAGCGCAAGGGCCTTGGGCTGGGCGCGACCGCCACCGGCTCGCCGATGTACGTGCTCGCCCTGAGGCCCGCCGAGCGGCAGGTCGTTGTCGGGCCGAAGGCTTCGCTGGAGCGAACCCGACTCACCGCATCACGAGTGAATTGGATCGCCGAGCGACCGGAACAGACGCTTCGGCTCGAGGCGCAGATTCGCCACCGCCATCAGGCAGCGCCCGCGACTGTCCACGCACTCGACGAAGGACGTGCGGAAGTGGTTTTCGACGCGCCGCAATCGGCCGTCTCGCCGGGTCAAGCCGTGGTCTTCTATGACGGGGACGCGGTCGTTGGCGGAGGGTGGATCGACTGACATCTTCCGCGGTTCGCCGTTCTGTGTGAACGACGAACCGGGAACGTGATCCTTGTGTCAGACCGACGCGAGATGTTCCGGGATGTTGTCGAGGTGATGCTCGGCGTCGAGCGCGGCCATGCAACCCGATCCGGCCGCGGTAACCGCCTGCCGGTAGATGTGATCCTGGACGTCCCCACACGCGAAGACGCCCGCCACATTGGTCTTCGCCCCGTCGTGGGTGACGATGTAGCCGTTCTGATCGAGCTCGAGCTGGCCACGAAACAACGCGGTGTTCGGAGTGTGTCCGATCGCCACGAAGACGCCCTGCACTGGAATCTCGGTGCGCACACCGGTCTTGTTGTGACGAAGGACCATCGAGCCGACCTCGCCTTTTCCGTGGTCCTTGATGTCCTCGACTTCGCTATCGAGCTGCCACGCGATCTTCGGGTTCGCGCGCGCCTTGTCCTGCATGATCTTCGAAGCACGCAGCGTATCGCGCCGGTGCACGAGCGTCACCTTGGACGCGAAACGGGTCAGGAACACCGCTTCTTCCATCGCTGAATCGCCCCCCCCGACGACGGCGATTTCCTGGCCGCGAAAGAAATAGCCGTCGCACGTGGCGCACGTGGACACGCCGCGGCCCATCAACGTCCGTTCTGCCGGCAGTCCAAGCAGACGCGCCGAGGCGCCGGTCGCGATGATCAACGTTCGGGCGAAATACTCTGTCTCGCTCGTCGTCACCCTGAATGGATAGACGCACACATCGACGCCTG
>DASXGC010000015.1:0-5292 GCA_036489235.1 Vicinamibacterales bacterium | reverse complement strand
GTGCTGATCATCCACGAAGACTCGCGCACCGGTGGCATCGGCGAGAGCCTTGCGGCGATCGTGCAGGAAGAGGTGTTCGAATCGCTCGACGCGCCGGTCCGCATCGTCGGCGCGCTGGATACGCCGGTACCCTACTCGCCGTCGCTCGAGGAGTTCTACCTGCCGAGCGATGCGCAGATCGAGCGCGCGGCGCGCTTGCTGATCGAGTACTGAACCCCGCCCGATCACGCGAACCATCACGTGACGTCGGCTGAATCCACCGCTCGAGCGCGCATCGAATCGGTGGATCTCGTGCGCGGCGCCATCATGATTCTGATGGCGCTCGACCACGTTCGCGACTTCTTCGGCGTCCCCGGCATCAGCCCGACCGATCCTGCGCGCGCCAGCGCCGCGCTGTTCTTCACGCGCTGGATCACGAACATCTGCGCTCCGGTCTTTTTCCTGCTGACCGGCACGGGTGCTTACCTGGCGCTGCGAAAGATGCCGGTCGGCAGCTTGTCGCGTTTTCTTTGGACGCGCGGCCTCTGGCTGATCGCGCTCGAGTTGACCGTCGTGCGCTGCCTCGGATTTCAGTTCAACGTGGATTACCGGGTCACGATGCTGCTCGTGCTCTGGGCCTTGGGATGGTCGATGATCGTCCTGTCAGGACTCGTGTACCTGCCGATTGGCCTGGTGACCGCCTTCGGGACCGTCCTGATTACCGTTCATAACGTGTTCGACGATGTCTCAACCGCGAATCCGATCTGGGCCGTTCTGCATCGGCCCGGCATCGTGTTCAACCAGCCGTTTCTGGTTTTCGCGTCGTATCCGCTGGTGCCGTGGATTGGTGTGACGGCGGTGGGCTTCGGGCTCGGCCGGATCTATGACTGGCCGCGCGATCGCCG
This sequence comes from Vicinamibacterales bacterium, assembly GCA_036489235.1. GTDB lineage: Bacteria > Acidobacteriota > Vicinamibacteria > Vicinamibacterales > CAVVIG01 > CAVQFC01. The sequence goes on along the minus strand of DASXGC010000015.1, from coordinate 4,408 downwards.
GAAGCGACTGCTCCTGCGATTGGGCACCGCGATGAGCGTCACATTTGTGCTGCTGCGCGCCGTCAATCTATACGGCGACCCATCACGCTGGAGCGTTCGTGCCACGGCCGTGAAAACCGTGCTGTCCTTTCTCAACACCACGAAGTATCCACCATCGCTGTTGTTTCTGTTGATGACGCTCGGACCGGCGTTGCTCGCCCTTCGCTGGGCAGACGAGCGCACGCCGAAGGGGTTGAAGCCGGTGGTGGTGTTCGGCGCCGTGCCGTTGTTCTACTTCCTCGTGCACCTGCCGCTGATCCACCTGCTCGCGATCGGCGCGTCGTTCGCACGGTACGGCCAGATCCACTGGATGTTCGAATCACCCGATCTCGGGCACTATCCGTTTTCCCCGCCGCCCGATTGGGGGTTCTCGTTGCCGGTCGTCTATCTGGTGTGGGTTGCGCTGGTGATCGCGTTGTACCCCTCGTGCCGGTGGTACGCGGACGTGAAGCGCCGGCATCGTGACAGTTGGTTGCGCTACGTGTAGCGGAACGGCCTGAAAGGCCGTTCCCTGCGATTGGCGAGTTGAATGTAGAGGACGGCCTTTCAGGCCGTCCTGGAAGCGCCCGTCATCCGCCGAACCGCGCCAGCAGCGCCTGACTGCGGTAGCCAAAGATCTTCTCGACATCGCGACGGACGAACCGGCCGGCGACGAACGAAAACGGCACCTCGAACTCGACCGAATCACGAACGATGGTGCCGCCTCGCGCCTGTTCGAACGAATGGGTGTGCTCCCAGCGACGGTACGGCCCGCGGACCTGGACATCCACGAACCGCGACGGCGGCGACCAGACGCTGATCTCGGATCGCCACGAAATCGGAATGCCATGAACCCGGATTCGATAGTCGATGAGTGTGCCCGGGCCCATGATGATTGGCGCGTTTGTCAGGATCCGAAAATGCAGCCACGGTGGTGTCAGCGACTCGAGATTGGCGGGCTGCGAGAAGAAGGCGAACACCTGATCGCGCGGGCGCGGCAGCCAGACTTCCGTTTCGAGGTGCACGCCGCAAGTATGGTGCCTGACGCAGACAGCCGGAACAGTCACGCCGGCTCCTCGTCTAAGGTGTGGATATGGAGACGCTGTTCTACGACTTGCGCTACGCCTTCAGAACGCTGATCAAGGCGCCGGGGTTCGTCGCCTTGACCGTCGCCTGCCTGGCGCTTGGCATCGGCGTCAACAGCACCATTTTCAGCGTCGTGGACACGGTCGCGATCCGGCCGCTGCCATTTAGGGACCCGGACGGCCTCCTGGCCCTGATCACCACTCAAAAGGTCAACGGCATCGATCGCGGCAATGTCTCGTATCTCGACCTGCAGGACTGGAAATCCCGCACCCGGTCTTTTTCCGAAATGGCCGCCGTCACCGGCCGCAGCCTGACGCTGTCTGACCGCGACGAGCCCGAGCGGTTCGACGGCGCCACGGTGACCTGGAACATGTTTCCGATGCTCGGGATCCAGCCGGTTCTCGGCCGCCAGTTTCGCGAAGAAGAAGACAAACCCGGTGCGGCGCACGTCGTTCTCCTCAGCTACGGCATCTGGCAGCGCCGCTATGCCGGCGATCCGGCTGTCGTCGGGCGCACCATCACCGTCAACGGCGACCCTCATATGGTCATCGGCGTCATGCCCGCGAAGTTTCAGTTTCCCAACCGCTCGCAGCTGTGGATTCCGCAGACGCCGATTGAATACGGCAATCCGCGCGGAACTCGAAGCCTCGAGGTTTACGGCCGTCTCAAGCCGGGACTCTCGTTCAGCGACGGCCGGCGCGACATCGCCGCGATCGGCGATCAGCTGGCGAAAGAACAGCGGGACGATCAGGGTTGGAGTGCATCTGCGATCACGCTGCGCGACAGCATGATGCCGTCCGACATCCGGCTCATCGTGATGACGATGATGGGAGCCGTCAGCCTGGTGCTGTTGATCGCGTGCGCCAACGTCGCCAACCTGTTGCTGTCGAGAGCGACGGTGCGCCAGCGCGAGATTGCGGTTCGCACTGCGCTTGGCGCCGGCCGCGCCCGCATCGTTCGCCAGCTGCTGACCGAGAGTCTTCTCATCGCCCTCGCCGCGGCGCCACTCGGCGTCGCCATCGCCTATATCGGGCTGCAGTGGCTGACCTCGTCCATCCCGCCTCAGAGCCAGGCGCCTTACTACATCGACTGGAGCATGAACCCTCGCGTCATTGTCTACACCGTGATGGTGTCGGTGTTGACCGGCCTGATTTTCGGACTGGCGCCCGCGCTGCAGGCATCGAAGACACAGCTCACCGAATCGTTGAAGGATGGTGGCCGCGGCAGCGCCGGCGGCGCGCGCAACCGTCTGCGCAGCTCACTGGTCGTCGCCGAGATCGCCTTGTCGCTGGTGCTGCTTGTCGGTGCGTCGCTGTTCATTCGCAGCTTCATGAATCTTCAGGATGCGCGCGCCGGCGTCGATACCGCGCCGTTGATGACGCTTCGCTTCTACATGCCAGGCAGCCGCTACGACGCGCCTGAGGCGATGGACAGCCGGGTGGAGGATGTGGTGCGACGCGTTGAGGCGCTGCCCGGCGTGGTGTCGGCAATCGCATCGAACATGGTGCCACTCAGTGGCGGCGGATCGGACGGGGCAGTGGTGGCCGATGGCGTGCCCGTCAACCCTGGCGAAGAGCCGCAGATCTCCTACTACGCCATCACTCCGCATCTGCTGAAGACGCTGAACGTCCCGCTCGTCGCCGGCCGCGATCTCACGGACGCTGAAGGCCAGGGAAAATCAGGCGTCGCGCTGGTTAATGGCGTATTCGCGAAGCGGTTGTGGCCGAAACTGGACAACGTCATCGGTCAACGGTTCCGGCTGCTCGACGACAAGAGCAACCAGTGGATCACGGTGGTCGGTCAGGTCTCCGACTTTCGTCTCTTCACCGTCCGTGACGGCAAGCCCTCGCCGTATGCGTTCATGTCCTACGCCTACGGCCCGACCCGCAATACCGGGCTGACCATTCGCGTCGCCGGCGCGTCGCCCGCGTCGATCACCAACGCGATCCGGCAGGAAATCAGGAAAGCGGACCCGTCGCTGCCGCTGTTTAACGTCCAGAGCGGCGAGGATCTGCGCGAGAACACCTACTGGCAGTACCGGCTGTTCGGATGGATGTTCTCAATCTTCGGCGGCATTGCCCTGGCGCTGGCGTCAATCGGGGTCTACGGTGTGCTTTCCTATGCCGTGTCGCAGCGAACGCAGGAAATTGGCGTGCGCATGGCGCTTGGCGCCAGCCGGCAAAACGTGTTCGGGCTGATCCTCGGCGATGGCGCCCGGCTGGCCGCGATCGGAATCGTCTGCGGCGTTCTCGGCGCGGCGCTGGTCACGCGCGTCGTCACCAGTCTGCTCTACAACGTGAGCGCGACCGATCCGATCAGCTTCGTTGCGACCGCATCGTTTCTCGCGCTGGTCGCGTTGCTCGCCAGTTACATTCCCGCCCGCCGCGCCACATCGGTCGATCCGATGGTGGCGCTGCGCTCGGAATAGATTGGTCCCCAAGGACCAGCTATTATTCGAAGATGTTGCCCGCGGCAGTGATTTTCGACTTCGACGGCATCGTCCTCGACAGCGAGACCCCGGAGTTCGAGTCGCATCGGCGGATCTACGAACGGTGCGGCGTGCCACTGACGGTGGACGAGTGGTGCGGCGTCATCGGCACCTGGAGCGAGGGGCACGACGAGCGCTGGATTACGCAACTGGCTGCGCGATCGGCGGCAGCGCCGTCGCGTGAGGCGTATCATGCAGAGCGTCTGACGATGTTCGACGAAATCGTGCCGCGCGAACCGATGCGCGGAATCCGCGATTTTCTAAGCCGGCTTGCTGACGCACGGATCCCGGTCGCCATCGCTTCGTCTGCGCCGGCGCGATGGGTCACCCCCGCACTCGAAAGCATCGGCCTGACGCAGGCGTTCCGAACGATCGTGACCGGTGACGCGGTCGCCCATCGCAAGCCCGCGCCAGACGTCTATCTTGAAGCCGCACGACGCCTTGGCGTCGATCCGGGAACCTCGATTGCGATCGAGGATTCAGGTCCCGGGATTGCGGCGGCGCGAGCCGCCGGCATGACGGTGATTGCGATTCCGCACTGGCTGACGGCGGCCCACGATCTGAGCGGTGCCAATCTGACCGTCGCTCACGCCGGCGAGTTGACGGTCGAACGTCTCGAGGCGTTGCTGGGCTCATGAAGCCGATCGCTCTTCGTCTGCTTGGTGGCGTGCTCCTGATATCGGTGACCGCCACCGCGTACGACCTCCACGCCAGCGAGCGCCAGACGAACAGCCTCGAAGCGCAGATTGCGGCCATCGCTGCGTTGGACGATGGGCGGGTCGGCGCAGCCGCGGTGTTGCTCGAAACGCACGAGCG
>DASXGC010000093.1:0-2595 GCA_036489235.1 Vicinamibacterales bacterium | reverse complement strand
CGCGATTCCGTTTGTCTGGTATCGGTTCGGTGCAGCCTACGGATTGTTCATGCTGCTGAACCTCTGGCTGCCACTGTCCTCGGGTGTGTTCGAAGGCGTCGGACGCTACTGTTCGGTGCTGTTCCCGTGCTTCATCTGGCTGGCGTCGCAGCGTTCCCGTGTGTTCGCCACGCCGCTGGTCGTGTTCTTTGCGTTGGTCTACACGCTCGGCCTGGCGCTCTTCGTCACGATCCACCCGCTCTTCTGACCAGTCTTCCCATCTGCACTGGTCGCTTTATCGGCGCAACGTATAGACCCGTCCTGCGCCTTCGACGTGCGTCAACGTCAGACGATCGTGAAAGGTGTCGATCCTGGCGTCGAGAACGGCACGCTGCTCCGGTGTGTAGTAGTCACTGTGCACCACGATGTAATTGACGCCGATACCGGCGAGCGTGTCGAGGCTGGCGGCATCGGGAAACTCCTGCATCTGACGAAACAGGATGCCCTGAAAACCGGACTGGATGCCGCTGTAGCCGGCGACGGTTTTCTGCCAGTGCGCGGTCGAGTGGATCATGTACTCCGAAGCCAGCGTCGCGTCGACGACCGGGACTTCGGCGATCGCAAAGGGTGCGGGCTGGGTTCCGAGCCAGCGGTCGATCGCCGGAATGTCAACGTGTCCCGCCTCGGTGCCGAGAGGGAGCGCCGAGAACTCGACAACCAGCCAGACGCTTGCGGCAATCGCCAGGAAAATCCTTCGTCGCTCGGTCATCCCGGTGGTAAGTCGGTCGAAGCCCATGCCCGCGAGGACCGCGATGCCGAGAACCGCCAGGAGGAAGAATCGCGACGGCACGCGGATGAAGTTGAGCCCGGGCAGCCAGTAGACGAGCGGCCACAAGCCGCCGGCCGGCCCTGTTGCGATCCAGACCGCTGCGGTCGTGATCAGCAGATAGAGAAGGGCGTTGCGATTGCGAATCGAGCCTGAACCTGCATCGCCGCGCGGCCTGACTGCGCTGTAAAGGCGACGGAATCGTCCAGCGAAGTCGAACGGCAGACGTCGAGCGAGCATCCAGCGGAGGATCAGGCACGCGGCGCCGAGCGCCCACGCCCTCGACGGCGTGCGGATCGAAAAGAGGATCGTCGTACCCCACCGTGGCCGCACCGGACCGTACATGCTGATCCAAAGAGCGGTCGCGAAAGCGGCAAGCGTCAAAATTTCGAGAGCGGCCGCGGCGAGCAACCACGCGAATCCGCGCCGGACCGCGACGGGCGCCCGAGCGCGCCAGCCTAAAAATGCCGCCGCCGACAACAGGAGCGGCAGGTAGCCGGGAAACAGGTACGCGTTCGCTTCGTCCTCGAAATGACTGGCCGAGAACGCCCCCAGGACGAGCCCGTGCAGTCGCGAGGGCGACGCAAGAAAGCTGGCGGAGTTGGTGATGAAGTCGTTGACGCCCCGGCTGAACTGCAGCTCGTTCTGCACTTCCCGATACGGGATGATGATCAACAGAGTGGGCAGGATGAGGAGCGCGCCGATTACGCCGAAGTCGCGCAGGCGCCGCATCGGTGCGATCGGTTCGCCCAGCGCGACGCGATAGACAGCGACGATGGCGACCGCGAGGACGAGCAGCGCCGCGCCATGACCGCTGGTCAGCGCCTGCAATGAGAAAAATCCCACCGCCAGATGCAGATCGCGACGGCGTCCGGTGTCGAGGTAGGCGTGCAGGTAGGCCAGGCAGAACGGGACCCACTGGATCGTGGCCAGGTGCAGCTGTTCGATGCGGAAGAACCGCGGCGGCGAAAATCCAAAGACGATACCGGCCACGATCGCCGCCGGGACGCTGAGCCTCAGCTTCCGCGCGAGCACGAATCCGCCGAGACCGCACAACGCGCACGACAGCAGCGCCACCAGGTTCGTCGCCAGAATCAGGTTGCCGGTGAACCACAGAATCGGCGCGGCAAAGAACGCGCTGCCGATGAAATTCTCGGAGTACGCGAGCGTATGCCGCTGCGGATAGAAAATATTGGCGTCGAAGATCGAGAACGGCTGGTGAGTGAATGCGTGCGTGTCCCAGCCGAGCGCCCACCTGAAGAGATTCGGGTCGGCGCCGTTCGAGAGAACGCGGGTACCCGGATGCCACGACAACGGGTACGCGAGCAGAAACGTCAGGCAGCAGTAGAGCAGCGCGACGCGCCAGACCGGGCCGTTACGGACTACGCCGGAGTCGATCATGAACCCGGGGCGACGTGCCTGGCCCGCTCGAAATACATCATGCACCAACGTCCGAACACGACGTCTCCGGGATCGGTGCAGGGATCGTCGATGAACACCGCGGTGGATTGCGCCGCGTGGCGGTTCACCGCGTCCTCGTACTCGTTGATCCGCACTTTGTCGAACGAACCGAGGATGACGCGTTCGTTTGTGAGGAAGTCGATCTGGTAGGCGGTCCAATAGGGTGCGCGCCCGTACCTGACGCCTTCGCGTTCCAGAAAGTTCGCGAAATTGCGGTAGTCCGCCTGCGGCGGCCGGCTGACGTACTCCGTCAGCAGCCGGACGTTGTCGGTGGCGCTGGGCGCCGTCCACGCGAGAACCGCGACGACGGCGATCGCCTGGAGGACCGG
>DASXGC010000084.1:0-14857 GCA_036489235.1 Vicinamibacterales bacterium | reverse complement strand
GATTCTGGGGTTAGAAGACCGTGACTGTTGAAGAAACGCGCGCGCTGGTCGCTCGCCTCCGGGACGCAGAGAAAAAGATCGTCTTCACCAACGGCGTCTTCGATCTGCTCCATCCGGGACACCTGCGCTACCTGCAGCAGGCACGGTCTCTTGGCGACGCGCTGATCCTCGGCCTGAACTCGGACCGCTCGGTGCGCGCCAACAAGGGCCCGAGCCGACCGGTCAATCCGCAGGACGAGCGTGCAGAGATGCTCGAGGCGCTCGCATGCGTGGACGCAGTCGTGATCTTCGACGAGGAGACGCCCTACAACCTCATCCTTGCGATTCAGCCAGATGTTCTCGTCAAAGGCGCTGACTGGGCCGAGAACGCGATTGTCGGCCGGGACCTCGTCGAGCAGCGCGGCGGCAAAGTGGTCCGCGTACCGGTCGAGCAGGGCTACTCCACCACTGCCATCCTGGCGCGCATCAAGGCCTGAGCCCGCCGGGCCACGCAGGCCCTCTGTTACACTCGAAGTTTCGCGCGGTCGAGTCTTTCGTGACCACCTCTTCATCGTTGAATCTTCGTGCCGTGCTCAAGACGGCCATCTCCCGCAGCGGGATGGATGTCCCTGCACGCCTTGTCTCGGGCCTGACACCGGCCGCCAAAGCGCTTTATGTCGCCGGCGCCGCACAGGCGCGACCGCACGGACTCATTTTCTACGTTGTTCCCAGGGACGCCGACCTCGAGGACGCCTGCCGCGACGTCACGTTCTTCCTCGCCGCGCTCGAAGGCCTGTCGGCGATCGCAGCCGAGCGGGCGGTGTTGCCGTTACCGTCTCACGAAGTCGATCCCTATCGCGGCATGGCGCCGCACGTCGGCGTCACGTCGGTACGCGCCCGCGCCCTGCATGCCGTCGCGCACGGGAGCGCGCGAATCCTGATCGCCTCGGCGGCGGCCCTGCTGCCCAGAGTCAGTGCGCCAGACCACCTGCTGTCTGCTGCTCTCGACCTCAAGCCTGGACAGGACATTGCGCCGGCGGATCTGGCCGAGCTGCTGGTGGATGCCGGTTTTACTCGTGAAGATCCCGCCGACGAGCACGGCGAGTTCGCCATCCGCGGGGGCATCGTCGATATTTTCCCGGCGGGCGAAGCCAATCCGGTGCGGCTGGAATTCATCGGCGACACCATCGAGACGCTGCGCACCTACGATCCCGCGACACAACGTTCGATTGCGGCGATCGATCAGATCGCGGTGATCCCGTTGCGCGACGTGCTCCAGGACGATCGTCGCGCGACACTGTTCGACTACGTCGCTCGCGTCGCAGACTCGCTGATCGTCGTGTCCGAGCGCGACGAAGTGGAGTCCGCCATCGGGAAACTACTCGAACAGGTCCAGCAGAGCTACGAGGACCTGACCCAAGGACGATCGAGCGATCGCGACGAGGCCGTCGATCCGGCGATGTGGGATGCCGACGTCGATGACGCTGGCAGGACGACCGGTACGCCGCGGCGCAGCAGTCCGCGAACCAGCACGCGAAACGATCGCGCCCGCGAGCTGCCGCCGCCGGGCGAGCTCTTCGCCGACCAGGAGTTGATTGCGGCGCGGCTCGCTCGCTCGGTTGAACTGGCACAACTCGGCATCGATGCTCCAGGTGAACCGCCGGAAAGCCTCGAACTCCGCGAACCCGATGACCGCTCCGAACCTGCAGAACCTGTCGTACTCCGCGAACCGCTCCATATCCGCTGCCAACCGGCCGTCGAGCTGAAAGGCCGGGTCGCAGACTGGGTCGCCGAAATCCGACGCCTGCGCGACCAGGGCGAGCAGACGTTGTTTGTCGCGGCCACCGCCGGTCGAGCGGAGCGGACCATCGAGTTGCTGAAGGAGTACGAAGTCTTTGCGATTCCGGTCGAGCGCGCCGAGGACGCTCGGTACGCCGCCGTGCTGGTCGCCATCGGCGGCTTGACGCGCGGATTCCGTCTGCCCGACGCCGGCCTGCAGCTCTATGCCGAAACCGACGTATTCGAAGAAGAGCGGCGCGCGACGGTCAGACGCTCGGCCACGAAGGCGTTTCTGTCCGACCTCCGCGATCTCAAGGTCGGCGATTTCGTCGTCCATGTCGATCACGGCATCGGCATGTTCGTCGGGCTGAAGCAGATTGGCGTCGGCGACAGCATGCAGGAGTTCCTCGAGCTCCGCTACGCCGGCGAGGACAAGCTGTTCGTTCCGGTCGAACGCCTCGACCTGGTTCAGAAATTCACCGGCGCGTCCAAGCCACCGATCGATCGCCTGGGCGGGACCTCGTGGGAGCGCGCGAAAACCAAGGTCAAGAAAGCCATGCGCGACATGGCGGAGGAGCTGCTCAAGCTCTACGCTGCGCGCAAGGCGGTTCCAGGCCATGCGTTCAGCCCCGACTCGCACTGGCAGGAGGAGTTCGAGGACGCCTTCGAGTACGACCTCACCGTTGACCAGAAGACCGCAACCGCCGACATCAAACGCGATATGGAGTCCACTACTCCGATGGATCGCCTGTTGTGCGGCGACGTCGGCTACGGCAAGACCGAAGTGGCCATGCGCGGCGCCTTCAAGGCGGTGATGGACGGCAAACAGGTCGCTTTCCTGGCGCCGACGACGATTCTCGCCTTTCAGCATCAGAAAACGCTGCGCGAGCGGTTCTCCGGATTTCCTGTGCGCATCGAGATGGTCAGCCGGTTCCGCACCAAGCAGGAGCAGAAGGAATCGATCGCCGACCTCGCCGCAGGCAAGGTTGACGTCATCGTCGGTACGCATCGCCTGCTGTCGAAAGACGTCCAGTTTCGTGATCTGGGGCTGCTGGTCGTCGACGAAGAGCAGCGGTTTGGCGTCGGCCACAAGGAAAAGATCAAGCAGCTGAAGAAGAAAGTCGACGTGCTGACGATGAGCGCGACGCCCATTCCGCGGACGTTGAACATGTCGCTGGTCGGCATCCGCGACATGTCCATCATCGAGACCCCGCCGAAGGATCGACTGTCGATTCAGACCAATGTGGTGAAGTTCGACCAGCAGGTGATCGGTCAGGCCATCCGCACCGAGCTCGCCAGGGGCGGTCAGGTGTACTTCGTGCACAACCGCGTCGAATCGATCTTCTCGATCGGCGCACTGATTCAGCGGCTGGTGCCCGAAGCCAGAGTGGTGGTCGGACACGGACAGATGGACGAGGAAGCGCTCGAACGGGCGATGTTCGACTTCGTCGCGAAGAAGTTCGACGTCCTGCTGGCCACGACCATCGTCGAGAACGGCCTCGACATTCCGAACGCGAATACCATCATCATCAACCGCGCCGATCGGTACGGTCTGTCTCAGCTGTATCAGCTGCGCGGACGGGTCGGGCGCTCGGATCGACCGGCCTACGCGTATCTCCTGATCCCGCCAGAAGACAACCTGTCGCCGGTCGCGAAGAAGCGCCTCGCCGCAATCAAGGAGTTCAGCGACCTCGGCAGCGGGTTCAGGGTCGCCGCGCTCGATCTCGAAATTCGCGGCGCCGGCAACCTCCTCGGCGGCGAGCAGAGCGGACAGATCGATACGGTCGGCTTCGAGATGTACATGAAGCTGCTCGAGCAGACCGTTCGCGAGCTCAAGGGCGAAGACATCGAAGACGACTTGAGGGCCACGGTGAACCTGCGCGTCGATTTGAAGATCGACGAGTCGTACGTTGCGGACATGAATCAGCGCCTCATGCTCTACCGCAAGGTGGCTGCCGCCCGCGACGATGAGGAAATTGATCGGGTGCTCGAAGAAGCGATCGACCGCTACGGTCCGCTGCCGGATTCGGTGCTGAACCTGGCCGACTACGGCCGTATCCGCGTGATGGCGGACCGGCTGGGCGTCGAAACCATCGACCGCGAAGCCAAAGTCGTCGTCTTAAAGTTCAGGCAGCAGGCCAGACTCGACCCGGTTCGTCTTGTCGCGCTCGTACGGCAGCGGCCCGAACTGACGCTGGTGCCGCCCTCGGCGCTTCGCCTATCGCTGGAGGGCGCTCGCGGCGTCGGCGGCCATCCTCCAGCGTCTATCAGCCATCAGCCATCAGCCGTGAGCCATGGCGGAAAGGCCCGGCTGCCGAAGGGAGGCAACAGGCCCGCGCCAAGCTGGTGGACGGCACGCGCGCGGGAAGGCGAAGTGAAGCCGGGCTTCAGCAAGGCCGACATCCTGCGGCCCGCCAAAGAGGATCCGCGGGCACCAGGCGGTGTCTTCGAGCGCGTCGGCGGATTATTGAGCGACCTGCTCGATCAAGGGTAAAGTATTAACAGCGCTGGGTTTCAACCCGTAAGGCTAGTTTATGAAATTGAACGTCAAATCGACCGTCACAGCCGTCTCGCTGCTGTTCGTGTTCAGCGCCATCGCAGTACCGCGGGCCGAAATTATCGAGCAGGTTCTCGTGAAGGTGAACGGCGAGATCTTCACCAAAACCGAGCTCGAACAGCGTCAGATCGCAGCGCTGCGCCAAAAAGGGCAGCAGTTCGACCTGAAGAGCGATCCCAACAACGAGCAGCTGCGGAAGGCGCTGGACGAGGTGACACCGCAAATCATGGTCGAAGCGGTTGACGAGATGCTGGTGGTCCAGCGAGGCCGGGAACTGGGATACAAGCTCGCCGACGACCAGTTCAAGACCGTGGTGGACAACATCCGCAAGGAAAACAAGATCGAGACCGAGGAGCAGTTCCAGGCGGCGCTGAAGTCCGAGAACATGACCATGGCGGATCTGCGGCGCAACCTGGAGCGCAACATGATCGCCCAGCGCGTGCAGCAGAACGAAGTCCTCGGAAAGATCGCGGTCACCGACGACGAGGCGCGCGAATACTACCAGGCGCACCTCAAGGACTTCACGACCTCGCCGTCAGTCACGCTGAGAGAAATTCTGGTGTCGGTCGGCGGTGACGCCAGAGGCGTCAACGTCGCAGCCGATGAAGCAGCGAGGGCGCGGGCGGAAACGATCCGGGTTCGCGTGACGTCGGGCGGAGAGAACTTCGAGCGAGTGGCTGCCTCGGTTTCCGATTCGCCGTCGAAGGCAAACGGCGGCCTGATCGGCCCGCTCAGCGTCAACGATATCTCGCCGGACTTGCGCAAGCTGGTGGACGGCATGAAGCCGGGAGACGTGAGTGGTGTACTGCGCACGCCACGCGGCTACCAGGTGGTGAAACTCGAGACCGTCACCGCCACCCAGACCCAGACGCTCGAGCAGGCGCGCGACCAGATTGGCGAGCGTATCTACAACGAGAAGCGCAAGCGCGAGTTCGACAAGTACCTCGAGAAGCTGCGGACGCAGGCGATCATCGAGTGGAAAAACCCGGACGTCAAGAAAGCCTTCGACCTGGGCGTAAAGCAGCAACAGGCGTCGTGAGCACGGCGCGGGTGGATCCCGAGCCGTGAGCAACGACTCTCAGTGGTACGCCATCTGGACGCGGTCGCGGCACGAACAGGTCGTCCGGGATCAGCTCGAGCGAAAGCAGATCGACGCCTTCCTGCCGACCATTCCGCGCTGGAGCCGGTGGAAGGATCGCAGGAAGAAAATCGACTGGCCGCTGTTTCCTGGCTACTGTTTCGCGCACTTCGACACCGCTGACTCGCTCAGCGTGCTGAAGTGCACGGGGGTGGTGAACATCGTATCGGTTGACGGCACGCCCGCGCCGATTCCGGAAGCGGAACTCGACAGCATCCGCGTTCTCGTAGCCAGCGACCTGCAATACGATCCCTGCCCGATGATTCACGAGGGAATGATGGTCGAGGTCGTACACGGTCCCCTCGTAGGGGTGGTCGGCCGCCTGGTGCGCAAGGACACGGCCAAGGCCCGACTGGTGCTGTCGGTGAATCTAATCGGTCAGGCCGTAAGCGTCGAAGTCGATGCGGCGGACGTGAAGGCATACTGATATGAAGATCGGCGCCGTCAACCTGCCTTCTCCGTTCGCGGTTGCGCCGATGGCCGGCATGACCGACACGGCGTTCCGCCGCCTGGTCAAACGCCATGGTGGATGCGGCCTCGTCGTCACCGAGATGGTGAGCGCGGAAGGGCTGGTGCGCGGCATCGACCGGACCCTCGAATACGCCGAGTACACCGAGGAAGAGCGGCCGATCTCCATCCAGATCTTCGGCGGCGATCCGGCGAAGATGGCCGACGCCGCCCAGGTCGTCCAGGCCATGGGCGCTGACATCGTCGACGTGAACATGGGTTGCCCGGTCGCGAAGATTGCGAAGCACAACGCCGGCTGCAGCCTGATGCGGGAGCCCGAACATGCCGCCAGCGTCATCGCCGCGATGACGAAAGCCGTGACCATCCCGGTGACGGTGAAAATGCGGGCCGGCTGGAACGACGAGGAGCGCAACGCACCGACGCTGGCGAAGATGGTCCAGGACGCAGGCGCCTCGGCGATCGCCGTCCACGGCCGCACCGCGGCGCAAAGCTACAGCGGCTTCGCCGACTGGGATCTCGTGGCACGCATCGCCGAGAGCCTGTCGATTCCGGTGTTCGGCAGCGGCGATTGCGTCGAGCCGGAACAAGTCATCGCCCGGATGAATGCCGGCGTCCACGGTGTGCTGGTCGGGCGCGGCGTGCTGCGCAATCCGTGGATTCTCGCGCAAGCGATGGACGTCGCGGCCGGACGGTCACCGCGCCAGGTCACACTCGAGGATCGCGGTCGATTCCTGCTGGATTACATCGAGCTGTTGTTGCACGAGCGCGTCCGCGACCCCGAGCCCCAGGGCTTTCGTCACGTTGCACCGTCGGCCGGTGAGCCTCCGGTCAAACCCTTCCACAAGACGCACGACAAGTGGGTCATCAACAAGGTCCGCGCATTGGGCTCCTGGTATACCAAGGGCCTCGAGAACGGCTCGCACCTGCGGACCGCCATCAACAGCACCGATTCGCTGGATGGTTTGCGCGATCTGATCGCGAGGTTCTTCCTGGCCGGCGCGATGACGCCTCAATGATCGACCGCCTGTCCGCCGTATCGTTTTTGACCCATTTGTATTTCCGTTGACACGTCCTGCCCCACATGTAGACTTTCCGCACGAGTTCTTCCGACCGCCGTCCTGCCTGGGTTAGCCAAAAGATAGACGCGGTTGCGAGGAACAGCCGATAAGACAGGCGTTGGTCAGGGCGAAACCACGCAATGTTGGTCATAGCACCGAAAAATAACCCGACGTTGGTGTCGGTGGGCCAACTCATTCTGTCCTTTGCCCTATTGACGACCGCCTGCGACTCCGCGAGTGATGACGCGAAAAAGCGGATTACTCCCGAGTACGACAGTAAAACCGGCAAGCTCCAGCTGCTCAAGTACGACTCTGACGGCGACGGACGGATCGACACCTGGAGCTATATGGACGGCTCCCGGGTCGTCCGCGTGGAAATCGACAAGGACGAGGACGGCAAAATCGATCGCTGGGAGTACTACGGACTGGACCAGAAGCTCGAGAAGGTTGGTTTCTCACGAGAGAACGACGGCAAAGAGGACGCGTGGTCTTTTGCCGATCCTGACGGTACCGTCGCGCGGATCGAGGTCTCGACGCACCGCGACGGCCGTGTCAATCGCATCGAACACTACAAGGCCGGCGCGCTGGTCTCGACCGAAGAAGACACCGACGGCGACGGCAAGATGGACAAGTGGGAGACCTACGAAGGCGATCGACTCATCACGCTCGCGTTCGACACGCGGCATCGCGGTACCCCTGATCGGCGGCTGACATACGGCGCCGACGGCGGCGCGAAGTTCGAAGTCGATCTCGAAGGCGACGGCCGCTTCGTCGCTGTTCCGCAGAAGTAGCTCGCATGGCGATGACATCGGAGAACAGGCGTTCGTGACCTCCATCGTATTCGTCGGTTGCCCGCCATCGGAACGCGCCGACGCCGAACAGCAGCTCGAGACCGGCAACGTGCAGCCGGTGTGGGCAGACACCGCGTCCGGCGCACTCGACGAACTGCAGCGGCGCGACATGCCGGTGCTGCTCGACTTGTCGCGCGGATCCGGCGCGCTGCAGGTCGCCAGGGAAATCCGCACCCATCGCGCCGCCACACTGATGTTCGCAGTCGTGGATCCACAGCGTCCCGATCTCGCAACCGAGGCGGTGCTCGCGGGCATGGCCGACGTGATGGCGCGCCCTGTGGACGGTCGCCGGGTTGCGAACGCGATCGATCGGGAGCGGAACCAGGAGGCGCGCCGGGCCGGCGGCGACGCTCCGCCGCGTGGACTTTCGGACGCCGACTTATACAGCCATTCGACCGCCATGCGTGATGTCGCGGCGCTGGTGACTCGTGCCGCAAAAACGAGATCCGGCGTCCTGATTCATGGCGAAGCAGGCACCGGACGTCAGGTCGCGGCCCGCGCCATCCACGCGCTGCAGCCGAATTCCGCGGCGCCGTTCGTCACCATCGACTGCGCCGCATACGACCGAGACGAACTCGACGCCGCGCTGTTCGGGTCCACCGGCACTCGATCCAGCCGCGACAGCGCCAGCGGGCTGGAACGCGTCGGTCGCAACGGTGGCTTGTACGCCGCGCTCGGCGGCACCCTGTATCTACAAAATATCGCCGAAGCGCCGTCCCGCGCACAGGCGCGTCTCGCGCGTCTGCTGCGCGATCGGGAAGCGATCCTGGCCGACAAGGGCGACGCCTTCGCACTCGACGTTCGGCCGATCGCGGGCGTTGGGCCCGGCGTCGATGCGGCAGTCGAAGACGGCAGCCTGCGCGAAGATCTCTTCCGCCGCCTCGTGTCGATCCGAATCGACATGCCGCCGCTGCGGAGCCGTCGCGAAGACATCCCGGCACTGGCCAACCACTTTCTCCGCGACATTTGCGCGACGATGCAGGTGCCGCCGAAGACGCTGTCGCGTCCGGCCCTGGCAATGGTCGCGGCGCTACCCTGGCGAGGAAACGCGCTGGAGCTGCGAGCGCTGCTCGAAGCGGTCGTCGCCGGCCAGCGCGGTGGTCGCGGCATCGGGCTTGAGGACCTGCTCGCGCACGTGAAGCTCGATTCGGGCGCGACGGTGCTGGCGACCGGTAGCACGCTCAAGCAGGCGCGCTCGCGCTTCGAGCGCGACTACATCGCCGCCGTTCTCGATCAGCACCACGGTCGCATCGGCGACGCCGCCAAGGCACTTGGGATTCAACGGACCAACCTGTATCGGAAGATGCGATCGTTGAGCGTGGCACGCGCCCGCCGACAATGAATGCATCGCATCGTTTACGTACGTCTCTCTGGTTCCCGGTCTGATCATGTTTGACAGCTGCTGCCGTCGCCTTTGCTTATCTCTGTTGATCGTTGCAGTGGCGCTGTTATCTCCGGTGCCCGCAAATGCCCAGACTCCGGCCGGTAGCCTGACCGAAGGTGGACCAGATCCAACGAAAGTGCACATCAGAATCGGCGCACTGTGGGTAAACCCGAGCATCTCGCTGACGAACCTCGGTGTCGATACGAACGTCTTCAACGACCCACCGGAACAGTCGCCGAAGGATGACTTCACCTTGACCGTGGTACCGGCGGTCGATCTCTGGCTCGGCATCGGGCGCACCTGGCTCACCGGCTCGGTGCGCGAAACCGTGACCTGGTATCAGACGTACTCCAGCGAGCGTTCCGCCACCGGCGCCTACACCGTCGGCTGGAAAGTGCCGCTCAACCGACTCTTCATAGACGTCGGACTCGCCTACGCGAGACCGAAGGATCGGCCCGGCTACGAAATCGACACGCGCGCGGAGCGCCAGGAACTCGGCTACCGGGGTTCGGTGGAGATCCGTGCGCTGTCCAAGACCTATTTCGGCATCCGGGCCTCTCGAAAGTCGACTGACTATGCCAGCGGGGACACCTACGACGGCGTCAACCTCGAACAATCGCTGAACCTCGTCACCACCGAATTCGCCGGCACCGTCAGGCACCAGCTGACCCCGCTGACCACCCTCTCCTTCGCCGCGTCCCGTTCCGAAGATCGATTCGAGTTCTCGCCCGAACGCGATTCCAATTCGAACATCGTGGCGGCAACCGTAAATTTCGATCCTTACGCGATCATCAAAGGCTCGGCCACTATTGGTTACCGCGACTTTCAACCGCTTTCAGCTGGACTCGAAAGCTACGAAGGATTCGTCGCGCTCGCCAACCTGGTCTACGTGTTGCGCGGCTCCACGCGATTCGAGTTCAAGGCGCTTCACGACATCTCTTACTCCTACGACGTCACCCAGCCGTACTACCTCGAAACCGGACTCGATGGGTCCGTCGCGCAGCAGATCTACGGACCCCTCGACGCCATCGTCCGGGGCGGATTGCACCACCTGGCGTATCGCGATCAGACCGGAGCCGCCGTCGAATTCGTCGACCGCGTCGACACGATCAAATTGTACGGCGGCGGACTCGGCTATCACCTCGGCGACAACTCGCGACTTGGCTTCGACATCGACAACGTCTCCCGCGATTCCGAGCTCGCCGATCATCGCTACGAGGGCCTCAGGTACGGCGTGTCGTTCACCTACAACTTCTGAGCTGACGCCAGTGGCATTGCGCATAGCGTTCGATCTCGATGGCGTCCTCGCCGATATGGATTCGGAGCTCGCCCGGCTCGCGGAGTCCCTGTTCGGTGCACAGGCGGATTCGCCGCCTGAGGACGCGCCCACCGGACCCCGTGTCGAAAAGGCTGATCCGGCTGCAACCGACGCGCCTGACAGCCCGGTATCAACGGGATTCAGCCTGACCGTCCGCCAGCAACGGCAGCTGTGGCAACACGTCGAGTCGATCGACAATTTCTGGGAAAGCCTCGCGGAGCTCGAGCCCGGAGTCATCCAGAGGATGGCGACGCTCGCGACCGAACGACGCTGGGAGCTGATCTTTCTGACCCGGCGGCCGGAATCGGCCGGCGCCACGGCACAGGTGCAGACGCAGCGATGGCTGCAGGCGCACGGTTTCGCGCTGCCGAGCGTGTATGTCGTGCAGGGTTCACGCGGTCGAATCGCTGCCGCGCTCGATCTCGACTTTGTGATCGACGACCGCCCCGAGAACTGCCTCGACGTCATCGTCGATTCGAAAGCGCGCGCCATCCTGGTCTGGCGTAGCGGAGAAGGTCAGCCGGCGGCCGATGCGAAGCATCGGGGAGTCGGCGTCGTCAAGACGGTCGCCGAGTGTCTCGACATTCTTGTCCAGGCCGATTTGCCGGGAGGCCGTGACCAGCCTGGCGTGGTGAACCGCGTCCTCCGCCTACTTGGATTGAAGGAATCGACCGGCTCGTAACTCCTCGACCCCACCAACTTCGAAGTCGTACACCATCGCCGACGTCAGCGACTGGCCGAACCGCACGCCCAGCGCTTCATGAGCGGGATGGTGGAGGTACGTCTGCAGCCCTTCGAGATCGTCGAAGTCGATGACGATGAAGAAGTCGGCGGTGTCTGGAGCCTGCTGTTCGTATCCGGCGCCGTGCACGAGACGGCGGCCGATGCGGACACCGCGCACGGTCGGAATATCGGCGATGGCGCGTTCGAAGGTGTCGATCAACCCGCGCCGTTCTTCCGGAGACAGATCCGGTCGTGGCTTCATCAGGACGACGTGCGTCACCATTCGATCACCTTCGCCACCAGCCGCGCAGCCAGTAGTACGGAATGCCGAACAGCTCGTGGACGACTTCGCCGCTTACCCTGAGCGCCCTCCCAGTCGGCAGGATCCATTCGGCCAGCGGTACCTCCGGCCGCGGATCCCGCGCGATTGCGGGGATCGCCGCGATCCCCACCGCGCGAAGGGTGCCCATGGATCGGCGCATGTGCGTGTGCGACGTCACCAGTACGACCTGAGGGTTGCCGAGTGTCCGCAGCATCGGCTCGATCAGCAGCGCCTCTTCGCGCGTATTGCGGGAAGCGGTCTCGATCAGGATGCGATCCCGAGGCACACCCAACTGGACCAGCTCCTCGCGCATCGTGACGCCTGTCGCCTCGTTCGCGTGACTGGTTCGCGCCGGCCCGCCGGAGCTGATGATCCACGCCGGTGAGATCAACCGGAAGACGCGCGCCGCCTCGAGCACACGTGCGCCTTCGGGCGGCAACGTCAGGGTCATGTGCTCGGTCCAGCCCTCGATGAACTCGTCACCGGCGCCCAGCAGCACAATCGCTGTCGGGCCGGTGCCGACATCGTCCGCCGCAAACTGGTGATAGCCGATCGTCAGGAGCCGGCTCGCGCCGACCGCGAGCAAGCGAATGCTGCAGGCGCAGTAAACGATCGCCAGGCCGATGGCGAAGCGTCGTGCTGAAGGTGACGCGGGCCGGCGAGAAAGCCAGAGCGCGATGATGACGAGTGCTGTGACCGGCCCGGCGGCCGTGAACACGAACTCGAACAGTTCGTTCATGCGGATGGGCGGCGCGTATCAGTCACCATCAGACGGGTCGTCATCGCGGCGCTTGCGGGGCTGCGGCCGGAACGATCCGCGGGGCCGCGGGCCCGGAGCCTTGCCCTGCCAGGGTCGATCGGCACGCGGTTTCCCGCTCCACGGACGCTGTTCACCACCAGGCGGCTTCGGACTCCAGGGCCGTTTGCCGTCCGGTGCCGGCTTGCCGGTCCACGGCCGCTTATCGCCGTTCGGTGGTCGAGGGCTCCATGGCCGCTTTCCTTCGCCGGAAGGCTTCCCGGCCCAGGGACGTTTCTCCGCGCCGGCCGGTTTCCCCCAGGGGCGTTTCTCGCCGACGCCAGAGCTGCCGCTCCACGGTCGTCGCTCTGCTCCGCCGGGTTTTCCGGCCCACGGGCGCTTCTCTCCACCGGGCGGTTTCGGCGTCCACGGACGCTTGCCGGCGTCAGGTGATTTCCCCGTCGAAGGCCGATCACCGCGCGGTGGTCCACCTGCCGGCTTGTCGCGCCATGGACGATCGGTCCCAGACGGTTTGCCGCTCCACGGTCGATCGCTTCGCGGCGGACCACCCGCCGGTTTGTTGCTCCACGGTTTTCGCTGACTGCGCGGTCCTGTCGGTTTGGTTTGCCACGGGCGATCATTCGGAAACGAAGGCGCCGGCGGGCCGCCGGGCTTCGGCGGTTGCGACCGCCGCTCGTCCTGCCGCGGTCCTGACGGCTTGAAGCCGCTCGCCTTGTTGTCTTGCGATGGCCGATCGCCAGATTTCTTGTCCTGCCACGGTCGATCGCCAGGCTTTTTGTTCGGCCATGGTCGATCGCCTCGCGGCGGACCCGCGAGCTTGTCGCGATCGCGTTGTGTCGCCGGATCCTTGTCCGACCACGCACGCTCGGGCCGGTTCCTCTTCTTGAACCGATCGCGCGGGTCCTTGTGAGAGCCGCCTGGCCGCCAGTCGGCGTTGCGCTTTTCGGTCTTGTACTGAGGCCGCACTTCCGAGCGCTGTGCCTCGGGCGAGTCCCACAGCCGGCCCTGTGCGAACCATTTGAGCACGACGTCCGCGTTCTTGCGCTTCAGTTGGGTGACGGTCGGCAGCAGCTCTTCCCGGTCGCGGGCGCGGAACGCGGTCGGATTGCCATCGATGAGGATCGTCCAGTAAGCGAAGCGCGGGGGCATCTCAGTATTGTCGCAGGGATTCGGGGTTCCGCCGCTTACTTCTGCAGGCGCTTCAGTTTTTCGACCAGCGTCGTGCGTTTGAGGTTCAGCAGCTTCGCGGCCTGCCCCTTGTTTCCACCGGTCCGCTCGAGCGAACGCTGAATCAGCTCGCGCTCGATGTCGGCGACGAACAGGTCGAGATCGATCCCGGCATCCGGCAGCGACACACCGGCCGACAGCGGAAGCTGCTGGGCCTGCTGAACCTCGATCGGCAAATCCTCCACATCGATCCGCGATCGCCCTGCGGTGAACGCGACGGCGCGCTCGACGGCATTCTCCAGTTGACGGACGTTGCCCGGCCACTGGTACGCCATCAGACGTCGCATGCCTTCCTGCGACACCGCCAGCTCCGCCGTCGACCTGGTGGGAGAGGATGTGTCCGTCTGCCGTTCCGCCTGAAATTTGTCGAGGAAGTGTTGCACGAGCAGAGGAATGTCCTCTTTGCGGTCGCGCAGCGGCGGGAGCTGCACCGGGATGACATTGAGACGGTAGAAGAGATCCTCGCGGAACTGCCCTTCGGCGACGAGCCGGCTCAGGTCGCTGTTGGTTGCGGCGATCACCCGCACGTCGACCTTGGTGGTGTGCGAATCGCCGACCCGCTCGAACTCACGTTCCTGCAGCACGCGCAGCAGTTTCATCTGGAGCGCCGCGCTCATCGTCCCAACTTCGTCCAGAAAGAGCGTGCCCTTGTGCGCCTGCTCGAGGCGACCCTGACGATTGCCGACCGCGCCGGTGAACGCGCCGCGCACGTGCCCGAACAATTCGGCTTCGAGCAGCGTTTCCGGAATCGCGCTGCAGTTCAGCGCCACGAAGCGGTGCGCGCGGCGTCCGCCGCTGTGATGAATGGCGCGCGCCACCACCTCTTTGCCGGTGCCGGTCTCACCAGTGACGAGAATCGTGCTGTGAGTGGGCGCGATCGTGTCGAGCAGCTGGAACAACTTCGTCATCGCGCGGCTCTTGCCGATCAACCCCTCGAATCGGTGACGCGCTTCGAGCTGTGCTCGCAGGTACGCGTTTTCCGACTTCAGCCGCCGCTGCTCGAGCGCCGAATCGAGCACGTGCAGCAGCTCGTCGATTTGAAACGGCTTGCTGACGAAGTCCCAGGCGCCGCGCTTGATCGCCTCGACCGCGTCCTTCACCGTCCCGTAGCCCGTGACCACGATCGCGACGATGTGCGGGTAGCGCTCCACGGCCGCGTCAAGAACAGCGGAACCGTCGATGCCCGGGAGACGCAGGTCGGTGATGATGATGTCAAAGGCGAAGTCCGCGAGTTTGGCCAGGGCGGTCTCGCCGGAGTCGGCCTGTTCGACCTGGTAGCCGCGATCGCCAAGCTGC
>DASXGC010000462.1:0-3692 GCA_036489235.1 Vicinamibacterales bacterium | reverse complement strand
CGACGCGATGCTGCATCGCTACAGCGACCTTCAGGACAGCTTTCGGCTCCGTGACGGCTACAGCATCGAACTGAAGACGGCGACGGTGCTCGGCGGTCTCGGCTTCAAGACGGCTGACTTCGAACGGCCGACCGAAACGTTTTCGGGTGGCTGGCAGATGCGTATCGCGCTGGCGAAGCTGTTGCTCGGCCAGCCCAACCTGCTGCTGCTCGACGAGCCGACCAACCACCTCGACCTCGAGGCGCGCAACTGGCTCGAGGAGTACCTCAACGGCTACCCGCACGCGGTGATCCTGGTATCGCACGATCGCTACTTCCTCGACGCTGTCGTCACCCGGATTGCCGACCTCACGCTCCGTACGCTGACCGACTACCACACCAACTACAGCGGCTACCTCGCCGAGCATCACGAGCGGATCGAGGCGATGCGCAAGGCCAAGCGCGAACAGGATGATGAGGTCGCGCGGGTCAGGATGTTCATCGACCGCTTCCGGTATCAGGCGACCAAAGCGGCGCAGGTGCAGAGCCGGATCAAGATGCTCGAGAAGGTCGTGCCGCTCGAGGTCCCAGCGGAACGGAAGAAGATTCACTTCGATTTTCCGTCCTGCGGCAAGAGTGGACGGATGGTGATCGAGCTCGGACACGCCCGCAAGGCATATGGCGACGTCGTCGTATTCAAGGACCTGAGCCTGCACGTCGAGCGCTGCGATCGGATCGCCCTGGTCGGGCCCAACGGCGCCGGCAAGTCGACGCTGATGCGGATGCTCTCGGGCGAGGAGGCGCCGGATGCCGGCACCCGCACGCTCGGTCACAACGTCGTGATGCAGTACTTCGCACAGGACGAAGCGACGCGGCTGGATCCGGCGCCGACGGTCTACGAAACACTGCAGGACGGATCGCCGATGAATATGGTGCCGATGATTCGGAACATCCTCGGCGGGTTCCTGTTCTCCGGCGACGATGTGTACAAGAAGGTCAGGGTGCTGTCGGGCGGCGAACGGACCCGGCTGGCAGTCGCACGGATGTTGCTGCGGCCGTCAAATGTGCTGCTGCTCGACGAACCGACAAACCATCTCGACCTCGATTCGAAAGACGTACTGCTCGACGCTCTGGTGGACTACGGCGGAACCATGATCTTCGTCTCGCACGATCGCTACTTTGTCGAACGGCTGGCGACCAAGATCATCGAGATCAACGGCAACGGTGACGCCGTGATGTATCCCGGTACCTACGCGGAGTTTCTGTATCGAAAGGAACACGGATCAACGACCGTGAACGATCGGATCGTGAAGATCGCGGAACCGAAACGCAGCGTGAAGCCGCCGGCCGAGCAGAACCGCGGTGCGAAGACAACAGCCGAACGAACGCCCAAACAAACTCCCGCTCCCCAGGACCAGCCACAGAAACAGTCGCATCCGCAGAAACAGTCGCACGAAGAGAAGAAGCGGCAGGACGCCGACGCCCGGAAAAAATCACGCGAGCTTCAGGCTAGGCGGACTCGCGTCGAACAGATGGAAGCGCGGATCGCGGAATGCGAGACGGCGATGCGCGAGATCGAGGCGCAGATGGCCGCCCCCGGTTTCTACGAGAACCACGCCACGGCCCAGCCGGTCATCGACAAGCATCAGGCGCTGATGTGGCAGCACGGCGACCTCATGCACCAATGGGAAGAGCTTCAGTCCGCCGCCGACCTCGCGACCGAAGCCTGACAAAATCGTAATTCGATTACAATATCGATACAAACCGGCTAGGGAAAAGTTCCCTAACAGATTGATATCACGCGGGTTTCTGGGGCCTTATGAGGATTCTGGCTCAGGCATACCGTTTGCCCTTTCACTCGCTCAGTTCCAGTGAGTCTCATGACCCACACGCCTCCCCGACTCGATTCGCGCGCCCTCCGGCGTAAGGGAACCTCGTCTGTCCCGCCGGCCCCCGTCGACCATGAGCCGGCCCCGGCCGGCCCGGCCCCGGCTCTGCCCGAAGACAAGTTCTTCCGTCACATCGTCAGCAGCATGCGCAACGGTGTGATCGCGTTCCGGCGCGATGGCACCTTGGCGTTGATGAATGCCGAGGCGTACCGGATCTTTTCGATCGAACAGCAAGCCCACGACGTCGGCCGGCCGTTCGGCGATGTACTGCGCGACCGTCCCGAGATTCTGCGGATCCTGTCCACGGCGTTCGAGTTGAGCCACCTGCCGAATCGCGCGGAAGCGCGGCTCCGCGACCTCGACCGCGTGATCGGTTACACGCTCTCGCAGGTCAAGAGTGACGATGGGACGGCGATCGGCGCGGTGTTGTTCTTCAAGGACCTGACGCAGGTCGAGCAACTCGAGGAGCGCGAACGGCTGCGCGATCGGCTGGCTTCGCTCGGCGAGATGGCCGCGGGCATCGCCCACGAGTTGAAGAACCCGCTCGCCGGCATCGAGGTGATGGCGGGTCTGCTGCGCCGCCAGGTCCCTGACTCGAAAGACGCACAGTCACTGCTCGCCGACATCCTCAGCGAAGCCAAGCTGGCCAACGCCATCGTCGTCGAGATGCTGGAATTCGTGCGCCCGGTTCGTCTCCAGGTCGAGCGTACCGACCTCTCCGATGTGGTGCAGCAGTCGGTGACGATGGCCGAGTCCAAGGCGCGGCGGGGCCAGGTGACGGTCGCCGTGCACGTCGAACAGGGACTGCCCATGATCGAGGCCGACCATAACCAGCTGTCGCAGGTGTTCACCAATCTGCTGGCGAACGCGTTCGAGGCACTGGTCGGCAGCGGTCACATCTCGATTTCGGCGGTCGCCGGCTCCATCGAAGGCGACCCGGCCGTGGCCGGCGCCGTGCCGGCGATGCCGGCGGTGGTGGTTGACGTGATCGACGATGGCCCCGGATTGCCGGCGGACGTGACCGACAAGATTTTCAACCCGTTCTTCACGACCAAGGTGACGGGCACAGGACTGGGTCTGGCGATCGTCAGAAAGATCGTCGACGCGCACGACGGGCGCATCGACGTCAGCAGTACTCCGGGAGCAGGTGCGCGGTTCCGCGTCACCCTGCCGGTCACGAGCGCGTCGGGATGGTTCAAGTAGGTCAGGTGGGGCCGGCGAGACACAGGTAGAGCCGGTGGGCCGGATGGCTCCGGTGGGCCAGACGGGCAGCGAGGGAGAAGACGATGGGTCGAATTCTGATTGCGGACGATCATGATGCCCTGCGGCGCGGGCTCGCCCGCGGCCTTTCCGAGGCCGGGCACGAAATCGAGGAAGCTTCGAACGGCAATCTCGCCATTGAGCGCCTGACCGACAGCTACTTCGACGTCGTGCTGAGCGACCTCAAGATGGGCGGCAGCGACGGCATGGACGTGCTCCGCACCACGCGCGCTCTGCATCCCACCACGGCGGTCATCCTGATGACGGCATTCGGATCGGTGAACACCGCCGTCGAGGCGATGAAGATCGGCGCCTTCGACTACGTGCAGAAGCCGTTCGAAATCGAGGAGATGGAGGTCAAGATCGAGAAGGCGCTCGAAGTCCGTCGCCTGAAGAACGAGCTCGCCTACCTCCGCGGCACCCAGCAGGACATCTACGAATTCGATCGCATCGTCGGCTCGAGCCCGCCGCTGCAACGCGTGCTCGACATCGTCAAGAAGGTGGCGAAGAGCAACACCACGGTGCTCATCCGCGGCGAAACGGGCACCGGCAAGGAGCTGATCGC
>DASXGC010000409.1:0-2896 GCA_036489235.1 Vicinamibacterales bacterium | reverse complement strand
GTCGACTACGAGCCGGGCACGTCACAGGAAGTGACGATGCACGACGGATCGAAGCTGTATCTGAAGAAGCTCGAAGAGGAGTACGACGCGACCGACAAGATCAACGCCTTGAAGCGGCTGCACGAGACCGCGCGCCGCGGCGAGTACGCGACCGGCCTGATCTACATCGAGCCGGACCGAGACGACTTCCTCACCCAGCTCAACGTCGTCGACGAGCCGCTCGCCACCCTCCCGCTCGA
This sequence comes from Vicinamibacterales bacterium, assembly GCA_036489235.1. Classification (GTDB taxonomy): domain Bacteria; phylum Acidobacteriota; class Vicinamibacteria; order Vicinamibacterales; family CAVVIG01; genus CAVQFC01. The sequence continues at coordinate 2,657 of DASXGC010000409.1, read as the reverse complement.
GCGCACCCGACCCGGGAAAGAGGCGCTCGAAGAGATCATGGAAGGGCTTCGCTAACGCGAATCGGTGATCGGCGATCGGGTCATCGCCGATCCGACAGACGTTTACCATCAGTGGGCCGGCTCTCTCGCGAGCGCCGGTCCTTTTCTTTTGCGGTCGCGTAGCTGCTGGCGAAGATTCTCAGCAGTTCTTCGGCCTCTCCGGTCAGCCAGCCAGCTTCCACTCCGGTCGCAAGATCCAGTTCAGCCATCAACTCCAACCATCCGAGTGACTCGTCCGCTTCCTCGACGACGAGCCCCAATTTGGCAGTGAACTCGCGATGAGAACGTGCACGCCCCGCGGCACGGTAGTTCATGGCAACCGAGGTTGACGAATCTATCAGTTGACCACCCATTCGTCGGCACTCCCAGGACCGCGGAAGCTCGCGACAAAGCTTCACAGCTCGAACCGCGAATTGAAACGTCCGATTACGGAGTTCCTCGGGAGTCACGGCAGTAGGTGAAGCAGACGCGATGCCCGAACGCAGATCCTTAAATCCCTAAGTAAATCGCCGATGCCCGATCACTAGATCGCAGATTTTCATCCTTCCGTGTTGTCCGCGTTTGCCCCTTCCGCGTCCTGCGCCGTCGCCACCGGGTCGTTCGGCAGGCCGTTCTCGTCCACACCTTTGCCGCAGTTGTTCACATTTTGCTCATCGGACGGTCGATCGCCCTCGATGGCGCCCTTGTGGATATCCTGATCGTCGAGTTGCGGCTGCGTGGTCGGGACCATGTGTCCAACTCCTAAGGGCTGAGCTATCGCCTGCTATAATCGGCGGATATGACCGAGCGTACCCTGGCCATCATCAAACCGGACGCCGTGGAGCGGCGTCTTGCGGGCAAGATTACCCAGCGCATCGAGGAAGCGGGATTCCAGATCCGTGCCATGCGTCGCGTCCAGCTGTCGAAACCACAAGCCGAGGGTTTCTACGCCGTCCACCGCGAGCGTCCCTTCTTCGCCAGCCTGACCTCCTTCATGTCGTCCGGCCCTGCGATCGTGTTGGTCCTCGAGGCGCCTGATGCCATCAAGAAGTGGCGGACCCTCATGGGTGCAACCGATCCGGCCAAGGCCGACCCGGGAACGATGCGCAAGGAATTCGCCGAGTCGATCGAGCGCAACGCGACGCATGGATCCGATGCACCGGAAACGGCCGCGTACGAAATCGGCTATTTCTTCGCGGGCGTCGAACTAATCTGAAACATCGGCACCAAGGACCGGCGGCAATGGGCAAGACCTTCGTCCTCATCGGTCTGGCGATCGCCGCACTCGGGCTGGTGATGATGCTGGGGCTTCCGCTGGGACGATTACCAGGCGACTTTTACGTGAAACGGGGCAGCGTCAGCTTCTATTTCCCGCTGACGACGTCGGTTATCTTGAGCGTGATCCTGTCACTCATTCTGGCCTTTTTTCGGCGCTGACCCCATGGCAATCAAATCGGATCGCTGGATTACGCAGATGGCTCGCGAGCACAAGATGATCGAGCCGTTCGTGGACGGTCAGGTGCGCGACGGCGTCATCTCCTACGGTGTCTCGTCCTACGGCTACGACGTGCGCGTCGGTGACGAGTTCAAGGTCTTCACCAACGTCTACAACACCGTCGTCGATCCGAAGAACTTCAACCCCCAGTCATTCGTCGACATCCGCGCCGACGTCTGCATCATCCCGCCCAACTCGTTCGCGCTCGCCAGCACCATCGAATACTTCCGGATCCCGCGCGACATCCTGACCGTCTGCCTCGGCAAGTCCACCTACGCCCGCTGCGGCATCATCGTCAACGTGACGCCGTTCGAGCCGGAGTGGGAAGGACACGTGACGATCGAGATCTCGAACACGACCCCGCTGCCGGCGAAGATCTACGCCAACGAGGGCATCGCGCAGGTGCTGTTTTTTCAGAGCGACGAGGCCTGCCTGCGCTCGTACAAGGACAAGAAGGGCAAGTACCAGGCCCAGCGCGGCGTCACGCTGCCGAAGATCTAGCGCGGCCGCTGTTCACGGCTTCGACGCTCACTTGTTATCTGGGGGCGCCGGTCGCCTCTAGCGCCATTCGCATAATTGATAATCTTGTAATGATTATCAATTTGACTTCTGATCACTGGGGCGCTGTAATAGCGCTCACGATGTTGCTGGTCCCTGTTCCGGTCCTCTTTATCTGGCGCCCAGGCGCCGGCAGATGAGGGCTTCGACAGAGGACAGACTCAGGCCACCATCCGCAGGAAGGTGGCCTTTTTAATTTATGGCCAAGCGCATTGCATACCAGGGCGAACCCGGCGCGTTCAGCGAGGCGGCGGCCCGGCGGATAAGCCCGGACGCCGAACTCGTCCCATGCCGATCCTTCGAGGAGGTGTTCGAGACGGTTGCCTCCGACTCGACCACCTACGGCATCCTGCCGATCGAAAACTCCATCGGCGGCAGCATTCACCGTAACTACGATCTCCTGGTCTCGCACGAGCTCCCGATCGTCGGCGAGGTCGAGCTCCCCGTGATTCATCACCTGCTGGCGCTGCCAGGTGCGACTCTCGAAGGCCTGCGCCGGGTCTATTCGCATCCGCAGGGACTGGCCCAGTGCGAGCGCTTTCTGCGCACCCTGAAGAACGTCGAGGTGATCGCGACCTACGACACC
>DASXGC010000394.1:0-2395 GCA_036489235.1 Vicinamibacterales bacterium | reverse complement strand
ACCGCGCTCGGCATCGGTTCGATCATCGGGACCGGCATTTTCGTGCTGACCGGAACGGCGGCGTCGCAGAACGCCGGTCCGTCACTCGTGCTCTCCATGGTGATCTCTGCGGTCGGCTGCGCGTTCTCCGGACTCTGCTACGCCGAGTTCGCGGCGATGGTGCCGGTGGCCGGCAGCGCCTACACCTATGCGTACGCGACGATGGGGGAGTTCCTGGCTTGGATCATCGGCTGGGACCTGATCCTCGAGTACGCGTTGAGCGCATCCACTGTTGCGGTGGGATGGTCCGGATATTTTGTCAGCCTTGCCCGCGGTGTCGGCATCATCGTTCCGCCGTCGCTCGCCGGCGACGCGGGCGGATTCAATCTGCCGGCCGCGGCGATCGTCCTGGTCGTCGCCGGCCTGCTGGTGATTGGGATCAAGCAGTCGGCCGACACCAACACCTGGCTGGTCGGGATCAAAACCACGGTCCTCATCATCTTCGTCATCGCCGGCGCGGCGTTCGTGAAGCGCGCCAACCTGACGCCGTTCATCCCGCCGAATACCGGCGACTTCGGCCATTTCGGGTGGAGCGGTGTGCTGCGGGGCGCAGGCGTGATGTTCTTTGCCTACATCGGCTTCGACGCGGTCTCCACCGCAGCGCAGGAAGCAAAGAACCCTGCGCGCGACATGCCGATTGGCATTCTCGGGTCGCTGGCAATCTGCACGGTTATCTACATCCTGGTCGCAACCGTCCTTCTCGGGATCGTGCCGTACTCGCAGCTGAACGTCTCGGACCCGCTGGCGGTCGGCATCGATGCGACCGGTTTGACCTGGCTGAGCCCAGTGATCAAGGTCGCGGCGCTGTTCGGGCTCTTCAGCACGATGCTGGTGCTGCTGCTCGGCCAGACGCGCATCTTCTTCACGATGAGCCGCGACGGCCTGTTGCCGCCGATGTTCGGCGCCGTGCACTCGCGTTTCCGTACGCCGCATCTGAGCACGCTGCTCACCGGGATGGTCGTATCGCTGGTCGCCGGACTGACGCCGATCGCGGTGCTCGGTCAACTCGTCAGCATCGGCACGCTGCTGGCGTTCGTGCTCGTCAGCATCGGCGTGATCATCCTGCGGAAGACCGCGCCCGATCTGCCGCGTCCGTTTAGAACTCCGTGGGTGCCGTTCGTACCGATCGCCGGGGCGCTGATCTGCATCGCGCAGATGGTCAGTCTGCCGATGGCGACCTGGGAACGGCTGGTGGCCTGGCTGGCGATTGGCCTGGTCGTGTACTTCAGCTACTCGCGCCGCTCATCGCACCTGGCGTCGGGCGTAATGCCTTCGCCAGCGCGGCTGTAGGCCGAAGCTTCGGCATCTCGAGCGACCCCGACGGCTGCGCGAGAGAGGTCCGGCGACGCGCGCCCATGCCATCATGGAATGATGCTCGGGCTCGACTATCTCGTTGACGCCTGGATCCTCTCGCACCGTGTCGCATGGCTCAACCCGGTGATGCGACTGCTGAGTGCCTTCGGCAAGGGAGGACTCGGCTGGATCGCTGTCGCGGCGCTGCTGACGATCGTTCGCCGGCTCTCCATCGCCGAACTCCTGCGGATGATTCTGGCGATCATTTGCACCAGCCTGGTGATCAACTGGGTGATTAAGCCGGTGGTGGCACGTCCACGTCCCTTCCAGAGAACGGCGGCAGTGCACGTGATCGGTCCGCGGCCGCACGATTCGTCGTTCCCGTCAGGTCATTCGGGGAACGCTGCAGCCGCGGCAATGGTGCTGTCGCTGTTCCTGCCGGCCGCCCGCCCACTGTGGTGGCTGCTTGCCGCCGCGATTGGCTATTCCCGCGTCTATCTCGGTGACCACTTCCCGTTGGATGTTCTGGTGGGTGGCGCCATTGGCGCTGCCGTCGGCTGGATGGTCGCGCGCATTTCCGTCCGATCACCGGGAACCGTCTAAAAGACTCCGTGCTAGCGACGTTCGATCATCTTGCGTTCGATTGGGTACTCGCCCAGGTGGGTCCAGGTCGCGGAACCGTAGCGTGCGAAGAGATCGACCTTCGCGTCCACGAACTGTGAGTTGTGCAGCAGCGACTCGGTCGGGTCGGTTCCGGTGTATCCGAGCGGCGCATCGATCGCAACCGTGTCGGTTGACGCGCCCGGCGCAAGGCTGCCGGATCCGGACAACGCGCGGAAGCCGTTGCCCCATTCCTCGGTCCGGCTGATTCGGCGAAAGACCGCGTTGACCTGTAGCGGAGGCAGTTTCTGTCCGGACACGTTCTTCAGCGTGAACGACAGCTCCGGCACCACCTTGTTCGCGCCGTTCACCGCACCGCTATCCAGCCAACCGGTTGACAGATTCTCGACCGCCACGCCGGTTGCCAGGTTCACGGTCGGGGCGCCGCACGCAGTCGCCGCAC
>DASXGC010000359.1:0-3729 GCA_036489235.1 Vicinamibacterales bacterium | reverse complement strand
GGCTGTCCAGCAGGGGACGCCGGGCGGAGAGTGGCGGGCATTCAGCGGCAGCTGGTCGGCGCGAGGCCAACGGCAGGTGATTCCCACGGAAGGCAACGGGTCCGCCGCGATCGTGCATCTCTCCGGTGCGGTCGTCCTCGCCAGGACCGAGCTCGGAGGCGGCCTGCTCGGCGAAGCGATCGCGTTCGACGACGGTCAGAAGCAGAGCGTCGGACGTGCGGTGTGGACCGATGCGAGGGGCGATCGCGTGTTCAGCGAGCTTCGCGGCGAACCGGTCGCGACTGGCCGGCGCGTGGTCGGAACCATCACTGGCGGCACCGGACAGTATGCAGGCGTGACCGGCGACTACGCGTTGACGTGGCAGTACGTCGCGCAGGACACCGATGACGTGATTCAGGGACGTTCTGTTGACCTGCAGGGCCGGCTGCGAAGGACCACGCCGTGACGGACGCGGTCAGTCCGGGACGAGACATGATCGTGCCGGCCGTCATTTCGATCGCCATCCTCGCGATGTGGTTCACACCACCGCCGCAAGGGCTGACGGTCCAGGCGTGGCGACTGTTCGATACCTTCGCCGGCGCCATCGTCTGCGTCGTGACCAGTGCACTGCCCATCCTGACGGCGTCAGTCATCGCTGTCGCGGCGGCGGTCCTCACCGGCTTGCTCACTCCGGCGAAAGCCTACGCCGGGTTTGCCAACAGCACCATTCTCCTGATCGTGCTGGCCTTTCTGGTGGCACGGTCGGTGGTGAAATGCGGCCTCGGCGCACGAATCGGCCACCTTCTCGTCAGCCGTTTCGGTCGATCGACACTCGGACTCTCGTACAGCATTTTTCTGGTGGACGCAGTCATCGCGCCGGCGTTTCCCAGCAATACCGCGCGATCCGGCGTCATCTTTCCGCTGGCGTTTTCACTGGCCGGAGCGGCCGGCGCGACACCAGGCGACAGCAGCCGCCGGCGCCTCGGCAGCTTCCTGATGTTCTCGGGCATCGTCAGCCTCAGCCTCTCGTCCGCGCTGTGGCTGACGGCGATGGCGGCCAACCCGATGGGCGCCGAGATCGCCACCCGCTTCGGCGTGCAGATCGGATTCGGATCGTGGCTGCTGGCGGCGTCGGTGCCGACCCTCGCGGGCATCGTGCTGATGCCCCTGCTGCTCTATCGGATCACGGCGCCGGAACTGACCTCGACGCCGGAGGCGCCAGCGGCGGCACGCAAGGCCCTGGCGACGCTCGGACCGCTCACTCGGGACGAGAAAGTCGTGCTGGTCGCGTTCGCCGGAATGGTGTCGCTGTGGGCGTCTGCTGCCACACTTGGCATCGATTCGACTGCAGTCGCGTTTCTTGGTCTCGGCGGCCTGCTCGCGTCCGGAGTACTCACGCTCGAGGACATCCGCCACGAAGGCGACGTCCTCGCGACGTTCATCTGGTTTGCGGTGCTGTTCACGCTGAGCAATCAGTTGAACGAGCTTGGCTTCATGGGGTTTCTCGGACAGCGTCTCGCCGATGCAATGGGTGGATTGGGACCGACGGTGGCGGGTTTCGCGCTGCTCCTCGCCTACGTCGCGCTGCACTACGTCTTCGTCAGCCAGACGGCGCACCTGCTGGCGCTGTTCGGCGTCTTTCTCGATGTCGGCGTCAAGCTGGGGGTGCCTGCGGCGCCGCTCGCTTTCCAGCTGCTGTTCGCGACCAACTACTTCGCCTCGATCACGCCGCAGGGCTCGAGCGCGAACCTGCTGTTTGCCGGCAGCGGTTTCCTGTCCCAGCGCGATTTGTATCGCATGGGAGCGCTTTCCACCGCATGCACGATGCTCATTTACGTCGTCATCGGAACGCCGTGGCTCCACCTCGTCCTGCGATGAGCAGGCCGGGATTATTCGGGAGGTTCATCATGCAGAGACAGCTACGAGATCGCTCGTCATTGACCGGATGCGTGGCGTTTGCGATCGCCGTCACTTTCGCGAGCGCCGCTTCAGGCCAGGCGCCGTCCGCGAACGCGGCGCTGCCCACCGTCGTCGTGCTCGCAACCGGCGGCACCATTGCCGGCGCCGCCGCCAGCGACGTGCAGGCCGGCTACACCTCGGGGCAGGTCGGCGTCGACCAACTGCTCGCCGCAGTGCCGCAGGCGAAGAAACTTGCCAATCTCCGAGGCGAGCAGATTGCGAACATCGGCTCGCAGGACATGAACGATGAGGTGTGGCTGAAGCTGGCCCGCCGCGTCAACGAGCTGACGGCGCAACCCGGCGTGGCCGGCATCGTGATCACCCACGGCACCGACACCATCGAAGAAACGGCGTATTTCCTCAACCTGGTGGTGAAGTCGCGCAAGCCGGTGGTGCTCACCGCTGCGATGCGCCCGTCTACGGCGCTCTCGGCCGACGGCCCGTTGAACTTCTACAACGCCGTCGCGGTCGCGGCCAACAAGGACGCCGGCGGGCGCGGCGTTCTGGTCGTCGCCAACGACTGGATTCATGGAGCGGCGTCGCTGACCAAGACGAGTACAACGGCGGTGCAGACCTTCCTGTCGCCGTTGTCAGGTCTGATCGGAACGGTCGCGTACGGCACCGTCGAGTTCTATCGTGGGCCCGTCGGCCGTCACACAACAGAATCTGAATTCTCCCTCGATGGCGTCACCACGCTGCCGCGTGTGGACATCATCATGGCGTACGAAAACATGGACGGCGCGCTGATCGATGCCGCTGTCGCGGCCGGCGCCAAGGGCCTGGTGATTGCCGGCGTCGGAAATGGCAACCTGACCGAGCCTGCGGTCAAGGCGCTTGCCAAAGTCGCGAAAAACGGCATCGTTTGCGTGCGCTCCTCGCGAGTCACGACCGGCGTCATCGGCCGCAACGTGGAGCTCGACGACGACAAGTTGGGGTTCGTGGCGGCGATGGAACACAACCCGCAGAAGGCGCGGGTGATTCTGCGCCTGGCGCTGTTGAAACCGCGCACCGTCGCGGACATTCAGCGCCTGTTCGACGAGTACTGAAGGAGAGGGACCCTTGGGCTTCGCCACTGGAACAGGAAAATATGAGTCTCTCCTCGAACGATGCCGCGGCCTCGCGCCCGTGCCGACGGCGGTGGCGCATCCCTGCGAGGAGACGGCGCTGGCAGGCGCGCTCGAGGCCGGCGCGAAGCATCTGATCACGCCGATCCTCGTCGGACCGGCGTCGAAGATCCGCGAGGTCGCGAAGGCGAGCGGACTCGATCTGGGGAACACCAGAATCGTCGACGCGCCGCACAGCCATGCGTCCGCGGCGATGGCCGTCGAACTGGTCCGCAAAGGCGAGGCGGAGCTGCTGATGAAAGGCAGCCTGCACACCGACGAGCTCCTCGGCGCGGTGGTGGCGAGAGAAACGGGTCTCCGGACCGGACGCCGGCTCAGTCACGTGTTCGTGATGGACGTGCCGACGTACCACAAAGTCCTCATCGTCACCGACGCGGCCATCAACATCGCGCCGACACTGGACGACAAGGTTGACATCACCCAGAACGCCATCGATTTCGTGATCTCGCTCGGCGTGGAAAAGCCAAAGGTCGCTATTCTTGCCGCGGTCGAGACCGTCAATTCGAAAATGCCGTCGACCATTGATGCTGCGGCCCTCTGCAAGATGGCGGATCGCCGGCAGATCACGGGTGGCATTCTCGATGGTCCGCTCGCCTTCGACAACGCCATCAGCAAGGAGGCCGCGAGAGTCAAAGGCATCGAGTCAGCAGTAGCCGGCGACCCGGAC
>DASXGC010000339.1:0-30829 GCA_036489235.1 Vicinamibacterales bacterium | reverse complement strand
CGCCACCATCAGGCGGCGCATCGATCGCGCGGTCGAAGAGCTCATGAACATTTCCCGATTCGCAGTCAGCCAGGTCACTCCGAAGTCGAATTCTACTAGAAGCCGATCCCCAGCTGGAGCCGGCCGAGCGAGTGGCACAGGGGTCGTTCAATGCGGTTAAATGGCCCCGCATGAATACCCGCCGCCAATTCCTGATCACCGCGCCCCTGACGCTGGCCGGCACCGCCCTGGCCTGCCGCGAATCGTCCACGCCCTCATCGTCTCAGCCCGCGCCGGCTGCCGCGCCAACTCCGGCGACGCCGGGCGCGCCGCCCGCGTTCAACACGTCCGCGGCAACCGGCCCAATCATCACGCCCGCAACCCTGAGCGAGGCGGAGAAACTCGTCCAGGTGACGTTGACCGCGGGCGAACGAGAGATGGCAGCGGCGAACTGGCGGCAGTCGATGGCGCCGCTGCTCGAGCGGCGAGTCGGGCCGCGCAAGGTTGCGCTGGAGCCGCAGATCGCACCGGCGACGCGATGGGACCCGATGCTGCCGGGCCAGCCGGCAGCGCCAGCTCGAGACTGGTTCGTCCGCAGTTCCAGCGATCCTGGCCCGCTGCCAACCGACGACAGCGAGATCGCGTTCGCGCCGGTCACCCGGCTGTCGCGGTGGATCGAACGCAAGGCCCTGACGTCCGAGCGGCTGACGAACATTTATCTGAACCGGATCGCACGCTTCGACGCGAAGCTGCGCTGCATCATCACCCTCACTCGCGATAGCGCGCTCGCCCGCGCGAAACAGGCCGACGCGGAGATCGCCGCCGGCAAATACCGCGGCCCGCTCCACGGGATTCCGTACGGTGTGAAAGACCTGCTCGATACCGCCGGCATCGCGACGACCTACGGCGCCGAACCGTTTCGCAATCGCGTGCCGGCGGCTGATTCCGCGGTCGTCAAGCGCCTGAACGACGCCGGCGCCGTCCTGATCGCCAAGCTCAGTCTGGGTGCGCTGGCCCTCAACGACATCTGGTTCGGCGGCCAGACGATGAATCCGTGGCTGCTGGAGGAAGGCGCGTCCGGGTCGAGCGCCGGGCCAGGCGCGGCAACGGCGGCCGCACTCGTCGGCTTTTCGATCGGCAGCGAGACCGGAGGGAGCATCGTGTCGCCATCGATGCGCTGCGGTGTCACCGGCCTTCGGCCGACGTTCGGACGTGTCGCGCGTTCCGGTGCGATGACGCTGTGCTGGTCGCTCGACAAGCTCGGCCCGATGACTCGCGGGGTCGAAGACGCCATGCTCGTGCTCCATGCCATCAGCGGTCCGGATGCGGGCGATGTCTCGAGCGTGCCGAGTCATCTGGACTTCGACGCCTCGACACCAATCAAAGGTCTGCGGGTCGGCTACTTTCCGGCATGGATGAAGGAGAGCCCCGCCACCGACGTCGATCGCGCCGCGCTCGAAGCCGTCGTAAAGATCGGAATGATCACCAGCGCCGTCAGCCTGCCGGACTGGCCATACGGGTCGCTGCAGCACGTGCTGTTCAGCGAGGCCGCGGCGTCATTCGAAGAGCTGACGCTCAACGGCGGTATGACCACGTTGAAGGCGCAAGTGCCCGACGCATGGCCGAATCTGTTTCGGGAGTCGCGCTTTCTGTCGGCGGTGGACTTCGTGCAGGCCGATCGGCTGCGCCGCCGCGTCGCCGAGGAGATGGCCCGCATCTTCGCTGAAGTCGATCTGCTGCTGGTGCCGTCACTCCGCGACGAGATGCTGACGATCTCGAACTTCACCGGGCACCCATCGCTGACGCTGCGTGCCGGGTTCGTCGAGGTCGGCGAAGCGCGCAGCGACTGGGCGCCCGATCCAGCGCACCCGCTGCCGCGGTTTTCGCCATCGCGGCGGGTGCCGCACGGCGTGACCCTGCTCGGCCGTCTGTTCGATGAGGGCACGGTCGTCCGCGCCGGCCTCGCGTTGGAACGGGCATTCAACGTGGCGCACGAACGGCCGTCAGGGTTTTAGGTTCTGCGGCGCCTTGCTAACTGCCCGTCGATGCGACTCTACTTCTGATGATGATGCCAAAAGTCGAATACACCGCGATGTTGCTGGGAGCCACGGGTAACGTGGGCGGGCGCATTCTGCATCTGCTTGTGCAGAGCCCGCTCTGCAAGTCAGTGATCGTCGTGACCCGGCGCAACGTGGCGGAGCTCACCAACCCCAAGGTGCGGCAGGTGGTCGTGAACATGGACAAGATGGAGGCGGAGCTCGCACCGCACGCCGGCGGCGTTGACATCGCGCTCGCGGCGTTCGGCGTCGGTAAGGGCAGCGCGAAGATGGCGGACGAGGAGGTGCGGAAGATCGAGATCACCTATCCCACGGCCTTCGCGGCGGCGGCCAAGGCCGGCGGCGCTCGTGTGCTGGCGATGATGACCGCGGCCGGCGCCGACTCGCAGTCCTCGTCCAAGTACGTCCGCAACATCGGCGACAAGGAGAAGAAGTCGGAGGCGCTCGGCTACGACTTCCTCGGACTCTATCGGCCCGCCGTGATTCTCGGCAACTCCAACACGCCTTCGGCACTGGGCCTTCTCATGCCAGTGCTCCACTGGGCGATGCCTTCGCGCTACCACTCGATTCACAAGAACGACCTGGCGCGCGCCATGGTCGCGCAGTCGGAGGAGGCGTTCCTCGCGCTCGCACAGGGCCAGGGCCCCGCGGCTCCGGCGGTGAAGATTCTCGAGTACAAGGAGATGGAGCCGTTCTTCGTCGCGGGCGACAGCGACGCGTCTCTTTAGAGCCCGAACGCAGCTGGATACCGAACGGCGCCCCGAATGCCGCGAAGCGCATCCGGCACCATTTCGAGAGCCATGAAGGCCTCGGCGGGAAACGGGACGATAAGCATGCGGGCGCTATCGATCGAGAAGCCGAACCGCTGGTAGTAGTGAGGATGCCCAAGCACGAGCACTGAACGCTCACCTTGCCTGCGAAGCGACCCCAAGCCGAAATCGACAAGGCGTCCACCGATGCCGCGACGCTGGTTCGCCGGCAACACCGCCAACGGGGCCAGGGCCGCTGACGGAAGGGGCCCGGCCGCCGATTCGATCGATATCCGGCTGAAGAGGACGTGGCCGACCAGAAGTCCGTCCTGTTCCGCGACCAGGGAAACGAGGACCGCGCCGTCGAGTCGCAAGCGATCCACCAGATCGGCCTCTGCGGAACGCCCGAATGCGGCTTCGTTCACGGCACGAACCGCACTTTCGTCGTCAGGACGTTCTGGTCGAATCACCAGATCTTCGGCCTGCATCACCGCTGGGTCCCCAGCCTAAAACGTGCGGAGGACCAATCACTCAGCGGGCGGCCCGCCTGGCCGGCGTCGCCGCCAGCTTGATCGGTTCCGGCACGGTCAACGCCAAGTCGTATTTGGCGATCGCCGCCTTCAACGTGCCTGCCTTGCCGATGACCGCGTTCAAATCGGCGATCGTCTTCGGTGTCTGCACCTTCACTTCCGTATAGGCGCGCGTCGTTGGTTCTCCCACGACCATGCCGCCCATCAGTCCATTCTTTGCCTGACCGACCTTGGCCGTCAGGCTCTCGGTCGCTCCGCCGCGTCCGCCGCCGCCCCTTCCACCTTGCGGTGCGGCGAGCTTTGGCGCCAGCGCCACAAGGTCCTTGTTGAACGCATCGAACGCCGTCTTGACGTCAGCAGGCACGTCATCGCGTTTGCCAATCGTCGGTGCCAGTTCGTTCATCTGCCGGGTCAGCGATACGAACGCCGCCGACGCATCGGTAATCGTAGGTTGCAACGCGTGCATCTCCATCGCCATGTCGAATTGACGCTTCCGCTCGACTGAGGTCAGGATGACTTCCGGGTCGTCGTTGACCCGCAACGCCTTGGTGTCCACGGTCTTGCCGTCCACCATCAACGCGATGTTGTAGACCGCGCCGACGACCAATGGCCCCTGGAGGTTGCCGCCGCCACCGAAGAATCCGCCGCCGCCTCCTGCACCACCGACAACCGGACACCCGGCGCCGAACGGACTCGTCGCCGGCGGGGCGGGTGGTGCATCGGCGTCGGGTTGATCGCCAGGTGCGCCTGCGCCACGGCCACCGCGTCCTCGTCCTCCACGGCCTCGACCGTCGGCAGCCGGCGGCGGCGCTGGCGCGGGTTGCACGCGCAAGTCCCAGCACGCGAACTGCAGGCCGGCTTTGTTACTCTTGGCCAGAGCCGGGGGGGCCAATTCCCGTATCTCGCGCCCGGCCGCATCGGTGATCCGCAGCTTTACCTCGCCGACATCTTTCTTATTGAGCCACGACAGCACGACGGCCGCCGGCGGATTCTCGCCGTAGAAGGTCTGGTCGCCCCAGAATTCGTAGTTGCGATCGCGCGTCGCGCGGCGGAACATCGCGAACGGCGGCGGCGTGAACAGCTTGGCGTCGGTCGCGGCCGCCTGAGCGGCGGCATATTCCTGGATCGGCTCGAGGTGATCAAGGACCCAGATTGCCCGACCGTGCGTCGCCAGAATCATGGCGTTGTCGCGCGGATGCAGCGTGATTTCGTCGATGCGCACCGTCGGCAGATTCGCCTTGATCCTGACCCAGCTCTTTGCGCGATCCACCGAGACGAAAAGGCCCGTCTCCGTGCCGATGTAGAGCACGTCAGCGTTGTGCGTGTCCTCGGTCAGCGTCTTGACGACCTGATCCTTCAGGTTGGCGGATGCCGAGCTCCACGTCTGACCGAAATCGTGGCTGACGTAGATGTAGGTCGCGAAATCGTTTTGACGATGCCCATCGAAGGTCGCGTACACCGTGCCTTCATCGAACTTCGAGGGTACGACCTCCGACACCCAGATTCCCGCCGGCAGGCCGGGAATGTTTTTCGTCACGTTGGTCCACGAGCGGCCGGTGTCGCGCGAGACCTGCACGTTGCCATCGTCGGTGCCGATGTAGAGCACGCCCTGGCGCTTCGAAGACTCCGCGAACGAAATGATCGTCGGCCACGCCTCGATGCCGTCGTCTTTGGAAATGCGAATGTCGCTTCCCTTCACTCCCATCGTGACGATGTCGTCGCGCTTGGCGTCCGATGTCAGATCGGTCCCGGACGATTCCCAGTTCAGGCCGCGATTCGACGACCGAAACAGCTTGTTGCTGGCGGCGTAGATGATTTTGGGATCGTTCGGCGACAGCACCAGCGGCGTGTCCCAGTTCCATCGCAATGCCGGCTCGCCCGCTTCGGGCTGCGGACGAATCGACATCGTCTCGCCGGTGACGCGATCGATGCGCACCATGTTGCCGTCCTGCGACTCGCTGTAGGCGATGCGCGGATCGCCCGGATCCTGCAGCGCCACGAATCCATCGCCGCCCTGCATCGTCGCCCAGTTGAAGCCGGCGATGCCGACTGCGCCGCGCACGGCACTCGGCCCGCACCAGACGTAGTTATCCTGCATGCCACCGCAGATGTTGTACGGCGTCGCGTTGTCGACGCTGACGTGGTAGAACAGGCCGACCGGGACGTTGTGCACGAAGTTCCAGGTCTTTGCCTGATCCCACGTCACCGCCACGCCGCCGTCGTTGCCGATGATCACGTGCTGCGAGTTCGCCGGATCGATCCAGATGGCGTGGACGTCGTCGTGGATCGTCTGCGTCACGTTCAACGTCACCGTCTTTCCGCCGTCGAGCGAGCGGTGCAGTTTGACGCCGGCGTAGAAGATCACATCCGGATCGTTCGGGTCGATCCGCATCTGGCTGAAATACATGGGGCGCGGGTTTTCGTTGTTGACCTTCCGCCACGTCTCGCCGGCATCGTCCGAGCGATACACGCCGGTGGGCGTGGCGTCCACACCCGTCGCCGTCGTCGCGCCACGGCCGCCGCCGGGCGGTGGTTGCGGCGCCTCGTCCGGTCCGCCGCGCTGCGGCACCGGCGACTGGCCCTCGATCAGCGCGTAGAGGATGTTCGGCCGCTTGCGCGAGACGTCGAGGCCGATGCGTCCCATCGACTCGTTCGGCAGGCCCTTGGTCAGCTTTGCCCAGGTGTCGCCGCCATCGGTCGATTTCCAGATGCCACTGCCAGGTCCGCCGCCGTTCATGCAGCAGGCGTTGCGCCGGCGCTGATACATCGACGAATAGAGGATGCGATTGTTGGTCGCGTCCATCACCAGTTCGTTGGCGCCGGTGTCCTCGTCGACAAACAGCGTCCGCTTCCAGTTTTTGCCGCCATCCACCGTCTTGTAGACACCTCGGTCGCCGCCCGGTCCGAACAGGCTGCCGGTCGCCGCGACCAGCACGACGTCGTTGTCGCGGGGATCGATGACGATGCGATTGATGGAGCGGGAGGTTTTGAGACCCATGTTCACGTAAGTCTTGCCCCCGTCGGTGGACTTGTAGACGCCGTCGCCCCACGACGTGCTCTGTCGATTGTTCGATTCGCCGGTGCCGACCCAGACGAGATCGGGATTGTTCTGCGACACCGTCACGTCGCCGATCGAAATCAGTCCCTGATCCTGAAACTGTGCTTCGAATGTCGTCCCCGCGTTGGTGGTTTTCCAGACGCCGCCGTGTGCACTGGCGACGTAGAAAATCGACGGGTTCGATTCGTAGACCGCGAGGTCGGAGATGCGTCCGGACATCGACGCCGGACCGATCGGACGGAAATGTAGCGAATCGAACGGACCGCCGGGCACGGCCGCGCTGGGTGGTGGCTGCTGCGAACGAACGAGAAGCGACTGCGCGCCGAATGCGGCGCCGAGCATGACAATGAAAGACACAATCCGAACTGGTTTCATCCTGAACTCCGGCGGCTAATAATAGTGCCTCTACGTGCCCGACCAAACCCTTCCGACGCCGCTGCGCGTTGCCAACATGCGCAAACGTTACGGATCTCTTACGGCGCTCCGCGACGTCTCGTTCTCGATCCGCTCCGGCGAAGTGCTCGGCCTCATCGGCCCGAACGGATCGGGCAAGACCACGTTGTTCGAGTGCATGGCTGGAGTCTCCCCCAGCGACCACGGGATGATACTGCGACACGGTGCGCCGCTGACACATGCGGAACGAACGAAAGAATTGTTCTACCTGCCCGATGCGATCGCTCCGTGGCCGGGTCAAACGGTGAGCTGGGCGCTGAACTTCACGCTGGGACTCTTCGGCGGACGCGTCGATCAGCGAGAAACCATCGTCAACCGTCTCGATCTGACCCATCTGCTCAACTCGCGAATCGGGACCTTGTCGAAGGGCCAGCGCAAGCGGGCGCTGCTGGCGATCGGACTGTTGATGCCGCATCCCGTCCTGCTCGCCGACGAGCCGTTCGACGGACTCGATCTGCGGCAGAGCCGTGACGTCGCGGGCGCGATCCGGGAACAGGCGAAGCACGGACGCACGATGTTTCTTTCGATTCATCAAATCAGCGAGGCCGCGCGCGTCTGCGATCGATTCGTGCTCCTCAGCAACGGCGCCGTCTGCGGCGAGGGGACGCTCGACGATCTAGCGGCACGCGTGCCGGGATCAATTGGTGACCCGGCACTGCCGGACCTCGAAGAGGTGTTTCTTGCCCTCACCTGAGCGCCGGATGCAGTCATTTCGTTTGCTGCTGCGCAAGGAATGGCGGGAACTGATGACCGCGCCCGCGTGGTGGACGATGCTCGTCTTGATTGGACCGCTGGTCGGCGTGTCGTTCATCAGCGCCGTGCGCACGTATGGCGAGGCCAGCGGCCTCAACGGCACAACGGAAGGCGTCGGCGAAGCGTTCTCGCCGCTGATCGGTGTGTGGGCGCCGACCTTCAGCGCTCTCGAGTTGGCGGCAGCGTTCCTGCTGCCGTTCGTGGTGATACGCCTGATCGCCGGCGACCGTCAGAGCGGCGCGCTGAAAATCGAAATGCAGCACCCGATGTCCGCCTTTGGGAGGCTGGGCGCCAAGATGCTCGTGCTTCTCGCTGGCTGGATCCTCGCGCTGACCGCTCCTGCCCTGGCCGTCGCCCTCTGGCGCAGCTACGGCGGCACGCTGTACCCGCCCGAGCTGGTCGTCGCGCTGGTCGGTCAGCTGCTGAACGCCGGCCTCACAATCGCGGTGGCTGCCTCAGCCGCGGCCGTGGCCGAACATCCGTCCACCGCCGCGATCCTGACGCTCGGCGTGACGGTCGGAACCTGGATCGTCAACTTCATCGCGGCCGTTCAAGGCGGCATTTGGGAACAGATCGCCGGCTACACGCCAACGGCGATGGTTGCGGAGTTTCAGCACGGACTGTTTCGGCTCGACGTCGCACTGGTCGCGCTCACCCTCGTGCTTGGTGGCCTGACCTTCTCGGCGATCTGGCTGCGGGTTGGTGTCGCCGTCCGACGCCGTGTGCTGGAATCGCTGGTGTTGGCCGGCGGCGTAACCGCGACAGTATTCGCTGCGCACCTGGTGACGGCGAGCTGGGACGCCTCGGAAAACAGAGGCAATTCGTTCCCACGCGCAGACGAGGAAGCGCTGGAGCACATCCAGGCTCCGCTCCGCATCGAGGCGCATCTGGCGCCCGAGGACCCGCGGCGTTTCGATCTCGAACATCGTGCCCTCGCCAAACTCCGGCGAGTGCTGCCGCACACGCAGGTACACTATGTATCCGCGACCTCGATCGGCCTGTTCGAGCAGACCTCGCCGCATTACGGCGAAATCTGGTACGACATTGGCGGGAGGCGGGCGATGAACCGCACGACAACGGCCGAGGGCGTGCTCGAAACGATCTATTCTGTCGCGGGGATCGCGCCGCCGAGGGAAAACGACGACGACGTGTTCCGCGGTCATCCGCTGGCGGTCCCGCCGAAGGGCGCAGCGCCAGTCTTCTATGTCATCTGGCCGGCGTTGATCGGCACCGGTGGCCTTTTGTGTCGACGGAGGCTCGTATGAAACAGCGCTTCATCCTTCTCGCCGCATTTCTGGCCATCGCGCCGCTGCACGCGGCTGATATCAAAGTCGATCTCAGCAAGGAACAGGTCGGCAGACCGCCAGTGACGTTCGAGCCGATCGTCGGCACATGGACGGTGGTGCAGGACGGCCCGGACAAGGCGATCATGGTGGACGGCCGGCCGTGGGTGGCGAGCAAGGACACGCCGACCAAGCTGCTCGTGGAGAGCGCACGAAAGCTGTACGGCACCAACAACGAAGAGTTGATGGACAACGCCAAGCAGTTCGCCTACTACCCGGTCGCGGTGCTCAAGGGCGTCGACAACTTCTCGAACGGCGCGGTCTCCATGAAGTTCAAGACCGTCGCCGGCGACGCGGACCGGTGTTCGGGCATCCTCTTCAACGTCAAGCCGAACGGCGACTGGCTGGCGCTGCGCTACAACGACACCGAACACAATGTCATCCTGTGGGAATTCCACAACGGCATCCGGAGACCGCTTATTCGGCCGCGTGATGGTGAACTGCTGAAGGCCGAAGGGGATCGCGCGAAGTGGCACGAGCTGAAACTCGAGGTGGACGGCGCCAACATCTACGGATCGCTCGACGGCGTCCGAGTGTTGACGTATGTGCTGGGAAGCGAGCCCGCTCCTGGCCGCAACAATGCGCCGCCCAGCCCCGATCTGTTCGCCGCGAACAACCCGGTAGTTCGCCCGCCCGTCACCGGTAAGGTCGGACTCTGGGCCAAGACGGATTCGACCAGCTACTTCAAAGACTACGTGGTGAGCCCGAAGTGAGGAGGTGCGTGATTCGAACTGCGATCGTGGTCCTGCTGGCGTCGGCGGTTCCGGCGCTCGCGCAGTCTCCCAACACCGCGGCGTTGATCGTGACGGTGATCGATCAGAGCGGCGCGACCGTGCCCGGCGCCAAGGTGTCGGTGGTCAACGTCGATGCCGGCGGCACACGTGAAGCGACGTCGGACGCCGACGGTTCGGTGACGCTGCCGGCGCTGTCGATCAGCGGCGCTTACAAGGTGACGGTTTCGAAGAGCGGCTTCTCACCGGAAAATGTCGACATCGTCGCCCTGCGGGCCGGCGAGACTGCGACCGTCCGCGTCAAGCTGATGGCCAGCGGCGGCAAGAGCGAGGTGACGGTATTCGGCACGGCGCAGGGCGTTCATGCCGACCCCGAGCTGGGCACACGCCTCGATGCCGATCTGATCGAGAGCGTTCCAGTGCTCGGGCGGAAGATCTCGGCGCTGCCGTTGCTCAACGCGGCGTTCCGAAACGCCAAGGGCACCGGCGATCTCTTCATGAACTCGGTGTACGTCGTGACTGGGGCCGGCGGACGCCGCGAGGCAGATTTCATCGTCGACGGCGCCTCTGGCGACGAGCCGTGGGGACGCCAGACGATGTTCTCGACGATTCCGTCGAGCGCGGTGCAGGAAATAAACATCATGTCGCGGGCGTTTTCGTCCGAGTTCGGCTGGACCGCCAGCGCCGGCGTCAACATCGTCACCAAATCCGGCACCAACGCAACCCACGGCGAAGCGCTGTTCCTCGGTCGTCCGGGCGGTGCGCAATCGACCACGTTCTCGGCGGACGCTCAGTGCCCCTCGTCCATCTCCACCTGCGTGCCGCCCACGACCGGCGGTGTGCCGACCGCGCTCGTCCCGCCGGACATCCCTGACTCCCTCGGTCAGGGCTCGTTTGCGATCGGCGGCGCGCTGGTAAAGGACCAGACCCACTACTTCGTGGCCGGCGACTACACGCATCAGGATCGCACCGCGGCCATCACCACGCCGCTGGTTGCGGCGGGGACGACATATCTCGGAAACTACCGTCAGGGTCTGCTCGACGGACGCCTCGATCACCAGATCAATCCGGCGAATGCGCTGATGGCGCGCGTCAACGTCGATCGGTTCTACGACACCAACCCTCAGGACGCGGTCGGCGGCAACGTGCTGCCGAGTGCGGGACGTCAGTTCACGCGTCACTCGTGGACCGTGCAGGGCAACGAAACTGCCGTCATCTCCGAGTCGATGCTGAACGAGGCACGACTGGAGTATCAGAATGCCGATCCGGTGACGGCGTTCGATCCGGTGACGCCCTCAACCCAGCAGACCCGCGCCGGCGCGGCGCCGTTCACCTCCGGCGAGTCGCGCTACGCGCACGTGTACAGCCGCGTTGCGCAGTTCTCGGACACGTTGTCGTGGACGAAAGACAAGCACTACGTCCGGTTCGGCGGCAGCTTTGCGCAGAACACCTCGGGCGGCGACGGCACCGAGTTCGGCAGTGCCTTCGTCCTCGGCCAGTACACCGTGAACGCGTCATCGACCAAGCCGATCGATCAGATCGTGCTCGGCGACATGCAGCGGTATCAACAGAGCTTCAACCTGGGCGCCGGCACGTATCAGCTCACGCAGCAGATCTTCAACCTGTTCGCGCAGGACAGCTACCGTGTGCTGTCCGACCTGACGCTCGACCTCGGACTGCGCTACGACCGGCAGACGTTCAGCGACGGCACGAAGAACTTCGCGCCGCGCCTCGGGTTCGCCTGGAATCCCGCGGCCGATCCGAAGACCGCCGTCCGTGGCGGTTACGGTCTTTACTACACGATGCTGCGCGCCAACACCGACGCCAGCTTCGAACTCGGCGGACCGCAGGGAATCTTTTCCTACACCGCCACGCCGGGGCAGACCGGTTTTCCCACCTGCCTGACATGCACGCCGGTCCCCTACGATCAGAACAGCGCCCTGGCGACATTGCCGGCCCGCAACATCACCATCCGCCCTGGCGAAGCGTCGTACTACGCGCAGTTCTTCGACATCGCGAAGCTGCCCGGCTACAGCAACTCCACGTTCGTCAACCCCAGGAGCCAGGTCGGATCGATCGGGTTCGAACGCGAGCTCGCGCCGCGCCTCTTCGTCTCGGCAGACTACGTCAAGCAGCACTGGACCGATCTCGACCAGACCGTCGACCTGAACGCACCGTCCTTGTTCGCGCGCACGGCGCCGGGACAAGTGCGCAGCACTGCGGCGGCCGATCTCACGCGGCCGATCCTGCCGGTCAACGGCGGCTATCGGCAGATCAACGTCGTCGAAAACAACGGCGTCGCCGATTACGACGGCCTGCAGACAATGGTCCGGTGGCGGACGTCGAAAGCCTACGTCTCAGTCAGCTACACGCTGTCGAAGGCGACTAACACCACCGAGCCGAACGGCAACGGCGCCGGGCAGAACGACTTCAACCAGATCGGCGAACAGGAACGCGGACCGAGCCTGCTCGACCAGCGTCATCGCGCCGTGATCTTCCTGAGCTATCAGCTTCCCTATCGCGTGACGGTCGGCACCAACAACTACCTGGCGTCGTCGAAGCCGTTCAACGCGACCACGGGCGTCGACAACAACGGCGACGGCAACAATAACGACCGTCCGGTCATCAATGGTGTCGTCGTGAGTCGCTACGCGTTCCGCGGTACGCCGCTTTACGAGACGTCGCTGTTCGGCGAGATCAAAGTTTTGCCGACGGGCAGCAAGTCGATCACGTTGCGGGCGGAGATGTTCAACGTCTTCAACCACGCCAACGTGCTCGGCCGCAACGGCACCTACAGTGATACGGGCACGCCGTTGCCGACGTTCGGCCAGGCGAGCCCCGGACTCGCCAACATCGATCCGGGCCGCATGATGCAGTTCACGGCACGCTTCAACTTCTAGGCCGTCGTGTTCGGGATCGAGCTGCCCACTGCGATTGACGTTTCGTCCGTTGTCGGACTCGTTGCGGTCGGCATTTTCACAGCACAGATTCTACTGGGGCTGCTGCTGTCGACCGGCTACAACCCGGTTCGGCAGTGGCCGCGCCGCAGGCTGAAGTTGTTCACGTTTCACAACTGGCTCGGCTACATCGGTCTCGCAACTGCACTAACGCATCCGCTGATTCTGCTCGCCGGCACGAAGGTCCACTTTCGACCGATCGACGTCTTCTTCCCGATTTGGTCGCCGGTGCAACCGCTGCCGAACAGTCTTGGCGCTGTCGCTCTTTACCTTGTGGCGTTTGTCGTACTCACTTCGTATTTCCGCCAGTTGTTCGGGCATCACAACTGGAAGCTGTTGCATTACACGGCCTACGCGGCCGCGATCGTGTTCTACGTCCATGGCGTGCTGGCGGATCCGTTGCTCGAGAACCACCCGGTCGACTGGATTGATGCGGAAAAGGTGTACGTCGAAGCCTGCGCGCTGCTCGTCGCGACGGCGACAATCTGGAGATTCAGGACGGGCGGCCGTCGGGCCCGACAATTTCGTCTGTCTAGCTGATGCTAGACTGTGTTCTTTTTCACTGAAGGATTCTCAATCATGCCCGCCAGACCACGCTCTTACGCTTTCTTTCTTTCCGTCCTGCTCCTGGCTGTGTCGTTCGGATGGAATTTTCATTTAACGGCGCTCGCCGGTCAGGCGGCGGCGTCCGCTACGACTATCGACGACGCGGTACTGAAGGCGTTCAAGTGGCGTAGCCTGGGCCCGCCGCGTGGTGGACGCTCGATCGCGGTGTCAGGCGTCAAGGGACGGCCGAAGGAAGGCTACTTCGGAGCGGTCGGCGGCGGTCTCTGGAAGACGATTGACGGCGGAACCGAATGGACGCCGGTCACCGATGGTCAGATCAAGAGTTCCTCGGTCGGCGCGGTCGCGGTCTCGGAGTCAAATCCGGACCTCGTGTTCATCGGCATGGGCGAGGCCTGTATCCGCGGCAACATCATGCCCGGCGACGGTGTCTACAAGTCCGCCGACGCCGGCAAGACGTGGTCCCACGTGGGCTTCGGCAACTCCGATGCGATCGCCAAGATTCGCATCCACCCGACCAACCCCGACATCGTGTTCGTCGCCGACTTCGGTCGCTACGGCGAGCCGAGCGACGAGCGCGGGCTCTACAAGAGCGTGGATGGCGGCAAGACCTGGCAGCGCAAGCTGTTCAAGGACAACAAGACCGGCGCCGTTGACGTGACGATCGATCGACACAACCCCAACGTGATGTTCGCGGCCTTGTGGGAGGCCTATCGCGTCGAGTACCAGATGTCGAGCGGCGGTCCGGGCAGCAGCCTTTACAAATCCACCGACGGTGGCGAGACCTGGAAGGAAATCACGCGCACGGGCGGGCTGCCGCAGGGCGTCTACGGCAAGATGGGCGTCGCGATTTCAGGCGCCGACTCGAATCGCGTCTACGCGTTGATTGAAAACGAAAAGGGCGGTCTCTTCCGCTCCGACGATGCGGGCGCGAACTGGACACTGATCAACGAGGCGCGGAGCATCCGTCAGCGCGCGTTCTACTACACGCACGTCTTCGCCGATCCGAACAACAAAGACACCGTCTACATGCTGAACACGTCCGCGTTCCGTTCAGTTGACGGCGGCAAGACCATCGCGACGATCAGCGGCAACAACAGCACGCACGGCGACACACACGACCTGTGGATCGACCCGGACGATTCGCAGCATGTCCTGATGGCGAACGACGGCGGCGGCGCGGTCACCTACGACGTCGCCAATGCGAAACGTCGCTGGTCCGGCCAGGGTTTTCCGACCGAGCAGTTCTATCACGTGATTTCTACGGCCCATGTCCCGTATCACATCTGCGGCGCGCAGCAGGACAACAGCACGTTGTGCCTGCCAAGCAACTCTGGACTGGGCCGTCGGGGTGGGCCGGCCGAACTACCGTACGAGGTCGGCGGTGGCGAGCCCGGCTACATCGCGCCAGATCCGAAAGACCCGGACGTGTTCTACTCCGGCGCCAACAACGGATCCTTCCTGACCAGACTCAACCGTCGTACGGGCGATTTGCGTGAAGTCGGTCCCTATCCGCGCTTCTTCTCCGGTGAAAACTCGGCGACGGTGGTCGAGCGGTGGCAGTGGACCTACCCGATTATCTTCTCGCCCGTCGATCCGAACGTCCTCTACACATCGTCGCAGCGTGTATGGAAAACGACGAACGGCGGCCAGACATGGGATCGCATCAGCGGCGACCTGACGCGGCACGATCCGAAGACGATGCAGGATTCCGGCGGTCCGATCACCCACGACATGAACAGCCCGGAAATCTACGCAACGATCTTTTCGCTGGGACCGGGCAAGACCGACGTCAACATCCTTTGGTCCGGATCGGATGACGGCATCGTGCAGGTGACGCGGGACGGCGGGAAGAACTGGACCAATGTCACGCCGAAGGAGATGCCGGATCTGGGCCGCGTCAGCCAGATCGATGCGTCGATCTTTGACCCGGGCACGGCTTATATCGCGGTCAAGAAGCCGCTGCTCGAGGACTTCGCCCCGTACATTTTCCGGACCCACGACTTCGGGCGCACCTGGACGAAGATCGTGAACGGGATCGGCGCGAACGACTACGCGCAGACCGTCCGGGAAGACCCGACGCGCAAGGGCATGCTCTACGCCGGAACCGAACACGGCATTTACGTGTCGCTCGACGATGGTGATCACTGGCAGTCACTGAGTCTGAACCTCCCCGACACGCAGGTGTCCGACCTGTGGGTCGCGGGCAACGACCTCGCAATCGCCACCCACGGGCGCGGATTCTACATCCTCGACGCCGTCGGGCCGCTACGGCAGTACGATTCGCCCGCGGTGACCGCGACCGACGCGTTCCTGTTCAAGCCCGGTGACGTCTTCCGCCAGGCCGAGCCAGCCAACATCTATTACTGGCTGAAGAAGCCGGCGCAGAAGCTGACGCTCGAAATTCTCGACAGCAAGGGCCAGGTCATTCGCAAGTTCGACGGCGCGCTGCCGAAGGCGGACGGTCGAGGCGGACGGGGTGACACGCCATCGACGCCGCCTGCACCAACCGCGAATGCTCCCGTCGTGCCGGTGCCGGCCGAAGCGGAATTGCCACCGAGCGACGACGAGGAAGGCTTCGGGCGCCGCGGTCCGCAGACCGCGCCAATGACGGCCGGACTCCAGCGCTTCGCCTGGGATCAGCAGTACGAGCCCGTCGTCAGCTTTACCGGCATGGTGCTGTGGGGCGCGACGACCAACGGTCCGTTAGCGCTGCCCGGCGCCTACCAGGCGCGCCTGACGGCTGACGGGGTGGTGCTGACGCAGAACTTCACGATCAGGAAAAACCCGTGGCGGACGGTGAGCGACGCAGACCTGCAGGCGCAATTCGAGTTCGCCAGCCGCATCCGCGACAAGGTGAACGAGGCAAACAACGCCATCATCCAGCTGCGCCACATCAAGCAGCAGCTCGACGACCGCATGAAACAGAGCGACAGCGCCGATGTGAAGGCGATCGCCGAGCAGTTCGCGAAAGACCTGACCGCGGTGGAAGTCGATGTCTATCAGGTCAAGAACCAGAGCAACCAGGATCCACTGAACTTCCCCATCCGCACCAACAATCGTCTGGC
This sequence comes from Vicinamibacterales bacterium, assembly GCA_036489235.1. Lineage (GTDB taxonomy): Bacteria > Acidobacteriota > Vicinamibacteria > Vicinamibacterales > CAVVIG01 > CAVQFC01. The sequence continues at coordinate 14,587 of DASXGC010000339.1, read as the reverse complement.
GTCGTTGCTTCGTGTGGTCGAAGCCGGCGATGGAAAACCGGTTGGCAACGCGCAGCCGATCTTCGACGACCTGGAGAAGGAACTGAAGGCCGAAACCGATCGCCTGCACGCGGCGATCACGACCTACGTGCCGCGCTTCAATCAGCTGGCACAGCGGCTGGGACTTCAGCCGATTACGGAGAAATAACGTGTCGACACTTCGTTGGAAAAAGCACGTCGTGAACCGCCGGACTGGCGGGGCGCTATTCGTCCTTTCACTGGCCGGGGCGGCCCTCCTGGCTGGCGTCGGAATCCGCGCGCAGGGCCCGACCGGTGGCGGTACGCTTGACGCAAAGCTGCTCACCGGCGCGATGCGCTGGCGCTCGATCGGACCGTTCCGAGGTGGCCGCACGAAAGCAATCACCGGCGTGCCAGGCCAGCCGAACGTGTACTACATGGCGCCGGTCAACGGCGGGGTGTGGAAGACCAATGACTTCGGCCGCGTGTGGACGCCGATCTTCGACGATCAGCCGACGGGATCGGTCGGCTCGATCGCGGTGGCGCCATCCGATCCAAACGTGATCTATGTCGGCAGCGGCGAAGGACTCGCGCGTCCGGATCTGTCGGTCGGCGACGGCATCTACAAATCCACGGACGCGGGCAAGACCTGGACACACCTCGGCCTGCGCGATGGCCAGCAGATTCCGTACATCATCGTGGACCCCAAGAACCCGAACCGGCTGTTCGTTGCCGTCCTCGGACATCCGTACGGACCGAATGAAGAGCGCGGCGTCTATCGTTCGACGGATGGCGGCGCCACCTTCCAGAAAGTCTTGTCGAAGGATGAGAACACCGGCGCCTCGGATCTCGAATTCGACCCGACCAATCCCGACATCGTGTATGCCTGCATGTGGGAGCAGCGTCAGGGTCCTTGGGAGAACGGCGCGTGGGCCGGCGTCAACGGCGGCATTTTCAAGTCAACGGACGGCGGCACGACCTGGCGTCAGCTGACGCGCGGCCTTCCTGCCGAAGGCATCGTGCAGGCCGACATCGCGGTCGCGGCGAGCGATGGCTCGCGCATCTATGCAACGGTCGCCAATCCGCAGACGGTGCGGATCTACCGGTCTGACGATGCAGGCGAAAACTGGACGCAGATCACGACCGACGCCAGGCCCGCTGGCCGTATCGGCGGCGGCGATCTGCCGGTGCCCGTGGTTGACCCGAAAAACCCGGACACCGTGATCATCGCCAGCACCGTCAGCTATCGCTCGAAGGATGGCGGCAAGACCTGGGTCGCGCTCCGCGGCGCGCCTGGCGGCGACGACTATCAGCGGCCGTGGATCAGCCCTGACAATTCGAACACGATTGCGATGGCGAGCGACCAGGGCGCCCTCGTCAGCGTCAACGCCGGCGAGACTTGGAGCTCCTGGTACAACCAGCCGACCTCGCAGATGTATCACGTCAACGCCGACAACGCGTTCCCCTACCGCGTCTGCGGCGGGCAGCAGGAAAGCGGATCGGCCTGCGTGTCGAGCCGCGGCAACGACGGCATGATCACGTTTCGTGAATGGCATCCCGTCGGTGTCGAGGAGTACGGCTATGCTGTTCCCGATCCGCTGAACGACAACATCATCTATGGCGGCAAGGTAACCCGCTACGACCGCCGCGTCAGTCAGGTGCAGAACATCGCGCCGACGCCGGTGCGTCCGGCTGACTTCCGCACGCTGCGCACGGCTCCGGTCGCATTCTCCCCCGTCGATCCGCACGTGATGTACTTCGCCTCGAACACGCTGTGGCAGACGTCCACGGGCGGCCGCAGCTGGCAGAAAATCAGTCCCGACCTCACTCGCGCCACCTGGGAGCCGCCGGCGACGATTGGCAAGTACCGAGGCGCCGACACCGCGAAATCCAGCCAGCGTGGCGTCATCTACACCGTCGCGCCTTCGCCGCTCGACATCAAACGCATCTGGGCCGGCACCGACGACGGCCTGATCCAGGTGACGACGGACGGCGGCGCATCCTGGCACGATGTGACGCCGCCGGATCTGAAGCCGTTCATGAAGGTGTCGCTGATGGACGCCGGGCACTTCGATCCGCTTACCGCTTACGCGGCGATCAACACGCTCCGGCTCGACGACATGCGGCCGCACATCTACCGCACGCACGACAGCGGTAAGACTTGGACCGCCATCACCAGCGGCCTCCCCGACAACGCACCGGTGGACGCGGTGCGCGAGGATCCGAAACAAAAGGGACTGCTCTTCGCCGGCACCGAGCGTGAAGTGTTCGTGTCATTTGACGATGGCAGCCGCTGGCAATCGCTGCGCCTCAACATGCCGGCGACCTCGATGCGCGACGTCATCGTGAAGGGTGACGACCTCATCGCCGGAACGCACGGCCGCGGCATCTGGATCCTCGACGACATCACACCGCTGAGGGAAATGGCGTCAGCGGCAGGTGTCGGCGCGACGCACCTGTTCAAGCCGCAGGTGGCCTACCGCGTGCGTCAAAACACTAATACCGACACGCCGATTCCGCCTGACGAAGCCGCAGGCCAGAATCCACCAGACGGCGCGATTATCAATTACAGCCTGGCGTCCAACGCCGCCGGACCGATTGTGCTCGAGATCCTCGACAGCGCCGGCAAGCCGGTTCACCGCTACTCGAGCGACGACCCCATCGACATGCCCAACGAAACCAACGCGCCGGTGCCGATGTACTGGTACCGCCCGGTGCAGCGACTCTCGACCGCTGCCGGCATGCATCGGTTTCTCTGGGACATTCACTATCAACCGTTGCCTGGAGGTAGCGGGGGGCGCGGCGGACTGCCGATCGCGGCCGTGCCGCATGACACCGTGCCGGTCCCGTCAGGTCCGTGGGCGCCGCCCGGTCAGTACACCGTGAAGCTGACGGTTGACGGCAAGAGCTTCAGCCAACCGTTGACGCTGAAGATGGATCCGCGCGTCCGCACGCCGCCGCTTGGACTGTCGCAGCAGTTCACGCTGTCCAAGCGCCTCTACGACGGCATCATCGACGGACAAAAGGCGGTGCAGGAACTGCGCGCGAAGAAGGCCGCCCTTGGCCAGAGCGGCGACCCGGCCTTGCTGGCGAAATTGAATGCGATCGAAGGTCAGGGCGGTGGCGGTCGCGGAGCAGTCGAAGGCCCGGACACCTTGAACAGCGTCATCGGCAGCATGAACCAGTTGATGGGTCTGCTCCAGGGCGCCGATGCGACGCCGACCACGCAGCTGACGCAGGCCGTCACCGTACGTCAAGCCGCGCTGACAAAATTGTTGGCGCAGTGGACGGCGATGAAGTAGTCGGACTCCAAGGCTGTACCCGCGCTGCCACCCGGGCAGCGCGGTAGAATCAGTGAATGTCGCGTAGATCCCAACTCGCTCTCTTTTCCTTCGTCATCATCATCGCCGTCGCTTCAGGAACGGCATTTCTCCGGGCCCAGGACGCGCCCGCTAAACCGGCGGCTGATACGGGTCCGTTCGGCGCGCTGCGCTGGCGCAGCCTTGGACCAGCGCGGGGTGGTCGGTCGATCGCGGTGGCAGGCAGCGCCGCGCGCCCGAACGAGTACTACATGGGCGCCACCGGCGGCGGCCTGTGGAAAACGACCGACGCTGGCCTGACGTGGAAGCCGGTCACCGATGGACAGATCGCTTATTCGTCCGTCGGCGCGGTTGCCGTCTCCGAATCTAACCCCGACATCGTCTACATCGGCACCGGAGAGGCGGACATCCGCGGCAACATCATCCAGGGTGGTGACGCCTACAAGTCGATCGACGCGGGCAAGACGTGGACGTCCATCGGACTCGCGAGCACGCAGGTCGTCGCCAAGATCCGCGTCGACGCGACCAATCCGGATCTCGTCTATGTCGCCGCCTTTGGCCATCATGCGGCCCCCAATCCCGATCGCGGTGTCTACCGTTCGAAGGACGGCGGCAAGTCGTGGGACAAGATTCTGTTCCGCGACGACAAGACCGGCGCCGACGAGTTGATCATCGATCCGAACAATCCCAAGGTCCTCTACGCGGCCCTCTGGGAGGCGTCCCGCAACGCCTGGGAGATGTCGAGCGGCGGGCCTGGCAGCGGCATCTTCAAGTCCACCGACGGCGGCGACCACTGGACCGAGATTTCACGGAACCCCGGACTGCCCAAAGCGATGCTCGGCAAGATCGGTCTGACCGTCTCGCGCGCTGATTCGAATCGGGTCTACGCGCAAATCGAAGCTGAGGACGGCGGTTTCTTCTCGTCCGACGACGCCGGTGCCACCTGGACGAAGGTGAGCGATCGACGGGATTTACGCCAGCGCGCGTTCTACTACTCGCGCGTGTTCGCGGATCCCAAAATCAAAGACACCGTGTGGGGGCTGAACGTCAATCTCTACAAATCCACTGACGCCGGCAAGACCTGGAAGTCCGTCACCCAGCCGCACGGCGACAATCACGACATGTGGATCGCGTCGAACGATTCGAATCGCATGATCGAAGCGAACGACGGCGGCGCCATCGTCTCGATCAACGGCGGCGACACGTGGTCCGCGCAGCTGATGCCGACGGCCCAGATCTATCACGTCATCACCACCAAGCACGTGCCCTATCACGTATGCGGCGCACAGCAGGACAACAGCACCGCATGCGTGTCAAGTCAGGCGCCCCAGGGCTTCCTTGGAGGCGCCGGCGGCAGCGCCGATCAGGTGTTCTATTCCGTCGGCGGCGGCGAAAGCGGCTACATCGTTAGCGACCCGCGCGCGCCTGACGTGTTTTACGCAGGCAGCTACGGCGGCTTGATTACACGTCAGGACAAGCGCACGGGGCAGGAACGGCAGATCAACCCGTATCCGGACAACCCGATGGGGTACGCGTCCGCCGACATCGCCGAACGTTTTCAGTGGACGTTCCCGATCGTCATGGCGCCGACGAATCCGCAAATTCTCTACGTGGGCTCGCAGCACATCTGGAAGTCCACCAACGAGGGACGCAGCTGGGAGCGGATCAGCCCGGACCTGACGCGCCACGATCCGAAGACAATGGGTGCATCCGGCGGTCCGATTACCAAGGACAACACCGGCGTCGAAACCTACGCCACGGTATTCACGATCGCCCCATCACCGAAAGACGGCAATCTGATCTGGTCCGGGTCCGACGATGGCTACGTGCAGGTGACGCGCAACGGCGGCACGAGCTGGAAGAATGTCACGCCGAAGACGCTCGGCGATTTTGCGCGAATCAGCTTGATCGAGGCGTCGCCGTTCCGCGCCGGCACTGCGTACGTGGCGGCAAACCGGTATCAGATGGACGATTTCGCGCCGCACATCTTCCGCACGGACGATTACGGAGAAAATTGGACGACGATCACCAACGGCGTGCCGGCAAACGAATTCGCCCGCGTGGTTCGCGAAGACATCAAACAGCCGAAGCTGCTCTATCTCGGCACGGAACACGGTGTCTATGTATCGTTCGATGACGGTGGCAATTGGCAATCGCTGCGGCAGAACCTGCCGGACACGCCAGTCCACGACATCGCGGTCGAAGAGCGCGACCTGGTTATCGCGACGCACGGCCGCGGCTTCTTCGTGATGGACGATATCTCACCGCTTCGACAGGGCGGATTGCAGTCCACGACCACGCTGCGTCTTTACAAGCCGGAGGACGCGCGGCGCGGGCTGGATCGCAGCGTCACCGTGAACTATTTCCTGAAGACGCCGGTCGAGAAAATCACGATGGAGTTTCTCGACGCCCAGGGAAAGGCAATCCGGACGTTCACTGGAACCCCCGCTGACGCCGACCGCAAGCCGGAGCCGCCGACCGACGATGGGCCGCGCCGTCCGCCGGAACCGCATCCGGCGGTCAGCGCGGGCCTGCATCGGCAGACGTGGGACCTGCGCTATCCAGGCGCGACTGACTTTCCGGGACTGATCATGTGGGCGGCGAATTCGCGCGGTCCGATCGCACCTCCAGGAACGTATTCAGTGCGCGTGACCGCCGACGGCCAGACCGAGACGCAGCCGTTCGCCGTACGCCGGGAAACGCAACTGCTCAAGGACGTGACGGACCAGGACCTGCGCGAAGAGTTCGATCTGGCGGTGAAGGTTCGCGACAAGGCGAGCCAGGCCAACGACGCGGTACTGATGGTCCGCGGTATCAAACAGCAGATTGACGATCGGCGGGGCAAGCTGGATGCGAAGAAGGACGCGGTCGTGCTCAAGGCGTTGAATGACTTCGAGGTGGCGCTCAGCACGATCGAAGGCGAGATCTACCAGGTGAAGTTGCAAAGCAGCCAGGATCCGCTCAACTTCCCCATCAAGTTGAACAATAAGATCGCGGCGCTGCAAGGTGTGATCGAGAGCGCGGACGTGCAGCCGACCGAACAGTCGTACTCGATGTTCCGGACGTTGTCGAACCGGCTGGACGAACAGCTGACGGCGCTCGAAGGCGTCAAGGGTCGGATGCCGCCGGTCAACCGATTACTGCAGGGCGTCAAGCTCGAACCGATCAAGGCGGAGCCGCTGAAGGTGGAACCTCCGAAGCTCTGACGATCAGACGCTGACGGTGGCAGCCGACCAGGCGGCGGGATCCTTGTCGGACTGAACCCATTGCCTCAAGTCGATCACGACGGCGTCACCATCGCGGTGGGGGACGTAACGGTCCATGTTCCGCGTCGCCCGCCCGGAGGTGTGCAGCCCATCGACGCGATATTGGGAATCGTGTTTGGTGCACTGAAACCGGTGCTCTTTCGCCACCCACTTCACGGCGTTGTTCTGATGCGGGCACGAGAGCGCGAAGACGTACATGTGGCCGTCCGCCCTGACCACGATGGTCTGAGCTGACCGATCGATGTTCACGCTGTCTGCTGCAGGAATCGGGTAGCGGCGTTCGTTGGCGTTGGCCGCGCCTTGCAGTTCGGTGATCGGCAACGCGCTGACACGGGCCGACGACAATCCAAGCATCGCGAGCGTGACGCCGAGCCCGCCGGTCTGCAGGAAACGCCGGCGGTCCCACGCGGCAGACTCGTGGCAGTCCTCCTCGACGCAGGCGCACTCTTCTCGACCGTCTTTTCCAGTTGACATGTTCTCTATCCGATATTGGGCAGCGCGGCGCCGGCCAGCGTTGTCAGGAACCACAGCACGAGACTGCACACCGCCGTGAAGTGGAGACGCGGCCATGCGTCCGGCGAGTCGCGCATGACCAGCCCTTCCCCTCGCAGGAAGAACAACCCGTTGATCAGCAGAAGTCCGAGCAGCCCCATCTTCAGCCAGAACACCTTTGAGTACAGGTAGGTGTCGAGATCAGCGCCGAACAACAACAGGCCGCTGATCGTGAGAGCCACCAGTCCGACGATGACGAGGCGATGCGTCCGTTTCAGCAGGAGCAACTGGGTCGTCCGTCCCGCCGGGCCGCCACGGCCCGCCGAAATCGTGGCGAGGTCTGCGGCAATTGCACTTCCGCCTCCGGCGACAAGGCCACCGATGTGCGCGAAGCCGATACCGGTCCGCAGCATCGGATGATTGGCGTACAACGCGACCCAGGACTCGAGCAAGTGATTCATGTCGTCAGTGATTTCCAAACAGCATGATCAGATAACCCACCGTGCCAACACTGACCGACGCGATCGCGAGGTTGCGATGGGTCGTAGGGTCTGAATTGAAGGTGACCGTGCCCTCTCTGTGGCTGCTTGGGGCAGCGGCCGTTGTTACTACGAACATGACGTCGGCAGCCATCATCAACAAACCGTGAGCGAGCCGCAGTCCTCGGCCCTCGGTGTCCTGGCGGCCCTCGCCGAACATGTTCCAGGCCCCGGTCACGGTATTGACGGCAAAGAGGCCGATGATTCCGGTGCCCACGACGGCGTGCGCCGTTTTCTTGCCGTTGGATTCCGTCCCGGTGGCCAGAGACTGACCGAGGGCCACCTCCGCCGCAAAGAGCGGCAGTGTGGCAAAACTCGCATACTTGTGAATTTTCGCGCGCGTCTGATACGCGTCGCTATGCTCGACTGCTGCCGCGTGGAGCGGTTGAGCGGGCTCCTGCTCTGCGAACTGGACGGACGCGCTCAATGTCGTCTTGCGAACGGACGCCAGCGATTCATCGCATGCCGGCCATGACCGCGACGCCCCGACAGACGCGAACATGTCAGGTACATGAACAGCCTCGACTGGTGCCGCCAACGCACTTGGTGCCATCAACGCTGAAACGATCAGCACAATCAGCAATCGCATCGTCTCCCCGTGGCCATTCAGGAAATCTTGTTGAGAATAAAAGCAACAACGCGGCCAAAGCATTGGCCCGGGGACGCCGCCGATCGGCCGGGCTGGTGTCCTCTCCGGCGGAACAACTGCGTCGGATTCACCTGACGTTCATCTTGGATACGAGCGTCGGCAACACCGCGATAAATCGACTCCCGCCGTCGTCACCGCTTTCAACGATCAGCGTACCCTGATGTTGTTCGGCGATCCAGCGGGCGATCGGAAGGCCGAGGCCGGCGCCAGACGAGGACGAACGCGCGCGATCGAGCCGCACGAAACGCTCGAACACCCGTTCGCGATCCTCGACAGGAATACCGGGCCCATGGTCCACGACTGCAACGGTGACGACGCCATTCGCAGACCTCAGCGCGATGGAGACCGCAGCGCCGGGCGGGCTGAATCGAACCGCGTTGTCGAGTAGATTCGTCACCATCTGTTCAAGCAGATGCTGGTCGCCCATCACGCTGACGTCCTCGTCCAGATCGACCGTGACGGCGATGCCGGCGGCGTCGGCGACGACGGCAATGGCCCGCGCGCATTCGGCAACGACATCATCGAGATACAACGGTTTCATCACCGGCGCCTGGCCGGCGTCTGCGCGTGCCAGGACGAACATGTCCTGAACCATTCGCGCCAGCCTCGTGCTCTGCTCGCTGACGATGGTCAACGCCTCGCGATATTCCGAGCTCGCCCGGTCCGCCTGCTCGAGCGTGACCTCGGCTGCGGTCTGGATGACCGAGACCGGAGTCCGTAGTTCGTGCGACGCGTCGGCCATGAAGTGACGCTGCATGCTGGATGCGCCTTCGAGCCGTCCGAGCAACCGGTTGAATGCGCGCGCGAGTTGGCCCAGTTCGTCGTTGGATGCCGTCGCGTCGAGACGCCAGTCGGCCGGACGAACGGTAAACGCCTCGGCCTCTGCGGCCATGATGGTAACTGGACGAAGGGCCACGAAGGCCACCCACCAGGCAAGGCCCGCGGTGACCGCGACAATAATCGGCGTGGCCGTGAAGAGGACGCGTCGGAGCAGCATTTGCTGCCGTTGAAATGGTTCCAGCTGGCCCGCGACGAGAATCACGTAGTCGCCGGCGACCGAGGATTCGCGCATGCGGAGAACCCGCCATGCGGCGCCGTGTTGGTCGAGTGTATCAAATCGAGGGACGGCGGTCGCGTCAACGACGGCGGCGCGATCGTAGGTGAAGCCGTGCCAGACCGCGGCGGATGGCGTTCCGGTTGGCGTCAAGATAGCGGTCGCCCGGTCCGGCACATCCATGGTCTCCCGGGTTTCGGCAGCGGCCTTGGCGAGCTTGCCGCTCTCGGCCAGTTCCTCGATCATGACGCGCGAAATCCCGGACGCGAGCTCGAGGAGTTCCGTGTCGAATTGCTCTTGCCCCCACCGGGTGTGCAACGACATCACGCCGACGCTGAGCAGTGCGAGCGCAACAGCGGTCAGGCCGCAGTACCACAGCGTGAGCCGCGAACGAATCGACAGCGTCATGCGTCCTGGTCCGCATCGTCGAGCAACTGATACCCGGAACCGCGGCGCGTCCTGATGAACGACGCGCCGTCCCCGTCAATCTTCCTGCGCAACCGACGGACATAGACGTCGATGACGTTGGAACACGGATCGTAGCGGTCGTCCCACACGCGTTCGGCAATCTCCTCGCGCGAGATGACCACGCCCGGCCTCAGGCACAAATACTCGAGCAGCGCGTATTCGCGTGCGGTCAGGTCAATCAGCCGGCCCGATAGTCTCGCTTCGTGCCTGCGGGTGTTCAGCACCAGCGGCCCACACGCGACGTGCTCGGCGATCAGCGGGCGCATCCGGCGCCGCGTCAGCGCGTTTAGGCGGGCGAGCAGTTCAGCGAACCGAAAGGGTTTTGTCAGGTAGTCGTCGGCGCCGGCTTCGAGTCCGCCAACGAGATCGTCCAGCCCGTCTCGCGCCGTCAACATCAGCACGGGAACCGCGCGACCGCTGGCGCGCAACTCACGGCAGACTTCGAGGCCGTTCATGGATGGAAGCATCACGTCCAGGACGATCGCGTCGTATAGCGTCGAGACAGCGCGATCGAGTGCTGACCGTCCGTCGCCTGCATGATCCACGGCAAAACCATGTTCGCGCAAGCCCTTCATGAGCATCCGCGACGCCGAGCGTTCATCTTCGACGAGGAGAATTCGCATACCAACCACTCCGCCGGATCAGGCGCAGCAGCGCGTTCTCTGAAGCCGGCCGGTATCCCGCCGCACGCTCGCCACTCGGGCGAGGGCAAGCGTGACTGCTTTCCGAATGGCATCCACTTGCGAATCGCTGATCCTGGCCAAGCTGTAGTGCATCCAGAGCCCTTCCCTTCTCGCGGCTACCAATCCGGCACGGCGCAGATACGCCAGATGGCGCGACGCCTTCGGCTGCGAAATGTTGAGGCTTTCGTGGATGTGGCAGACGCAGACCTCGCCGGTCAACAACAGTCCAAGGATCCGCAGCCGCGTCGCGTCACCCAGCGCCTTGAACAGGCGTTCCATCGATTGAATCTGCGTGCTCATATATACGCGTTGACAGATATATCAGAACTTCGCTAACTTTCGAATACGCTAACACGCATATCTAAAGAACACATTACGACGCAGACGCAATCAGTACGAGGTGCAATGTGACCGACAACGTGAAAGACGTGGTTCGAGAGAAGTACGGCCAGGCGGCGCTCCGCGCGAAGGCAGGCGCCGGTAACAGCTGCTGCGGAGGCGCCGGGGGCCTCGAGTCGTCGTGCGACCCGATCACCTCCAACCTTTACGACGGCAGCGAGCGGGGTGATGTCCCCGAGCTCGCACTGAAGGCATCGCTCGGCTGCGGCAATCCGACGGCGCTTGCGGAACTGAAAGCTGGGGAGACCGTGCTCGATCTCGGTTCTGGCGGCGGCATTGACGTGCTGCTCTCGGCTCGCCGGGTCGGGCCTGCCGGCAAGGCGTTCGGCCTCGACATGACTGATGAAATGCTCGCGGTTGCCGAGGAGAACCGACGAAAGAGCGGTCTTCAGAACGTCGAGTTTCTCAAGGGCGAGATCGAGCAAATCCCCCTGCCCGACAATACGGTGGACGTGATCATCTCGAACTGCGTGATCAATCTCTCGGGCGACAAGGACCGTGTCCTCAAAGAAGCCTTCCGCGTGCTCAAGCCTGGCGGGCGATTCGCGGTCTCCGATGTTGTCGTGCGCGGCGAGGTGCCCGAGGCGATCAGGACCAGCATGGAACTGTGGATCGGTTGCGTCGCCGGCGCATTGAGCGACTACGAGTACGTCGCCAAGCTGACGAGGGCGGGCTTCGACAATGTCGCGATCGAGGCGACTCGCGTCTATGACATCAACGATGCGCGGACGTTCCTGACTGGCGAAGGCCTGGACGCGGACGCGCTCGCAAAGGAAGTCGAAGGCAGGTTCATCAGCGCGTTCGTCCGCGCCACGAAACCGGCCAGTGCGACGTGCTGCGGTCCGACCTGCTGCCCGTGACGCACACGGTCCTGTTTGCCTGTGTCCACAACGCCGGCCGGTCGCAGATAGCGGCGGCATGGTTCAACCTGCTGGCCGATCCGGCGCAGGCCCGGGCCATATCCGCCGGCACCGATCCCGCGCCGCATGTGCATCCGGAAGTTGTCGCGGCGATGCGCGAAATGGGAATCGATCTGTCGAACGCGAGGCCGTCGAAGCTGACGCAGGAACTCGCACAGGCAGCTGACCTGCTGGTCACGATGGGATGCGGCGAGCAGTGTCCAGTCGTCCCTGGCCTGAGACGCGACGACTGGCCGGTAGACGATCCGAAGGGCGAATCTCTGTCACGCGTCCGAGAGATTCGTGACGAGATTCGCCGACGCGTCGAGACGCTTCTCCATCGTGAAGGCTGGGCTCGCTAGTTACTGCCTGGGCCTACTGCTGTACCTGCAATGGCGAGCGTGCTGACGCCCCCTCTCCACCTGTGATCACAAGATAGCGACGTTCCTCGCCCGCGTCGCTCGACACAATTTGCCGGAGCGGTCCGATCGTGTTCACGATCGCACTCCCGGCCGGGTTGGTCACAAATGTCGCCAACGGCTGAACTGGGCCGCTGCCGTCTGCCTTCGCCGACAGACCCAGGACAAACGACCGACGTGGGGCCAGCCCTGAGACGACCGCCTGCAGCACCTGCACCTGGCCCTGGTCGAACAGTGTCACCTGGCTCATACCCTGGCCATTCAGGTTCAACTGGACCTTCTCACCCACGGTGTGCAGAGGAACGAGGTTGGCCCTGCCGTCTCCGCTTGGAACGGCGCCAGGCACGTAGGCAACCCCCTGAGGTCCCTGGCCAATCGGGATCGTGGCAACCACGCGGTTGGTCGCGGTGTCGATCGCCGCCACGGCATCCGCGTTCTCCAGTCCCACATAGATGCGACGGCCGTCTCCAGAGGGCCACACGCCGTGTGGCACCGCACCGACGGAAACGGTCGCGACCGGCGAAAAGTCCGCCGTCCGAAATACTTTCACGACGTTCTCAGTACCCACGGTGACGTAGGCGAATTGCCCTGCGGCAGTTCTTGCGAAGTTGACGTGGTTGGTGATCGGACCTGTGTCGATCGTCTTCAGAATCCCAAACGGCGGTCTGGCATCGAACGCCATCACCTTGCCAACGTCCTTCAGCGTGAGCCAGACCTGCGAACCGTCTGGCGTTGCGGCGATGTCAGGGCAGAACGCACTTGGCTGTGCTACCCGCCCGACGATCGTCTTCGTCTCCGCATCGATCACGACCGTCTCGGGGGAGAAACTCGAGCAGACGTATCCATATTTCCCGTTGGGGGAGAAGATCGTCATGCCGGGTCCATTCGGCACTGCCAGGCGGCCGACTTCCTTGAAGCTCGTCCCATCGAGCACAGCGATGTAGTCCTGGCCACGAACGCTGACCCACACTTCGCGGCCGTCCGGGCGAAAGAACGCTTCGTGCGGCGAGCGCCCGACATAGGTCGTGTGCTTCACCGCATTGGTCGCGGTGTCGATAAACGTCACCGAATTCGAGCCAATCGACACCACAACCAGGGTTCGGCCGTCTGGCGAAAATCCCATGCCGTGAACGAGCAACTGGCCTCTGTAAAGCGGACTGAGGTTGGCCGGCGTCGGGTCGCCCAGCTTGATCACGCCAAGAAGCGTGTTGGTGAATGGTTCGATGACCGAGACGGTATTCGAGAACTGATCCGACGTATAGAAGCGGTCGCGCGCGCTGATTGCCACGTCGGGCTGCCCATTGGGGATCTGTTGTGGGGCGAACGACATCATGACAGCGAGCGAGAGCAGTGTCAGCAGCTTCACGTCAGCGCTCCCCCGTTGCACCATCACTGGACGGTGTTTTATCCTGGCGCGCGTCGAGGACCGCCTGCATCACGGCAATCTCCTGCGCTTGCTCGACGATGATGCCTTGCGCGAGTCGCTGCAACCGCTCGTCCTTGCCGAAGCGCAGTTCTGCCTCTGCCATCTCGAGCGCAGCGCGATGATGCGGGATCATCATCGAGGCAAAATCGCGATCAGGATCCCCGCCTGACGCTTTGCCCATGGCTGCGTGCATCTTCTCCATCGCCGCGTTCATGGCCGACGCGAAACTGTCGCCCGCCGCGGTCACGCCAGCCACGCCGGCGATCAGGAAACACGCAACTGCAATTGTGGCTGTCTTGCGCTTGGCTCTCATGCTGCTCCAGTGAACGAAAGTGGACGATTCACTATTGTCGCATCTGACGCACAATCCCGTCAGGCGGCCGCTGCGCTTTTCAAAACATCGTTCACTGAGAGCGGCCGACGCCTTCCCAACGCAGAAGGGCGCGATCGGTGCCCTCAGCCACCGATCCACTCCGCCCGCGTCGATGCGCGCGAGGGTCACTGCATATCGACTCCCTGACCGCCACGCACACACCACCGGAAGAAGGGAACGTCCTTGTTCGTTGTGACCGGACTGGCATTGTTGATGATGACGCCCCAGGCCAGGTCCGGGCTCTTGTGGTCGGACGTGCCCGACCAGTAAAACACCGACGCGACCGAGAACGGATGACCGATCGGCAGAGCAGGAACGCCGGTAAAGGCCACGCTTGGATCGAGCAGGCTCGCGAGTTCCTGGATGGTCGGAAGCCGCCAACCTTTGCGATTGCCCACGGTCAACCGGTTGCACTGAAACTGCGCATTGAACCAGTCGATCTGATCCGGGCCTGCAGTACGTTCCCAGACGAGACCGGTCTCCCTGTCCAGGACCGCTGCATCGTCGAACTTCGACAGGACCACGAACCGCGGGCACTGCGCCTGGTCACACCGCAAATGCAGGTCCCAGGACGGATTGGAATCCGCCGCATTGGTTTGCGCA
>DASXGC010000322.1:0-11757 GCA_036489235.1 Vicinamibacterales bacterium | reverse complement strand
GCGGCGGCTTCATCGTCGGCGTCCTGGCGCAGACGAATTTCGGCGGCAATCTGACGATCGCCGGCGTGCCGGTCTTCCGTTCGCTGCAGCCACCGCGGCGGCGAGACGGCGCCGCAGCGAATGACAACGGCGATGGCTCCTGCATGCTGGTCGTCGCCACCGACGCGCCGCTGGATGCGCGCGACCTGCATCGCCTGGCGGCGCGAGCGGTATTCGGCCTGGCCCGCACCGGATCCTCGTACAGCAACGGCAGCGGCGATTTCGCGATCGCGTTCTCAACCGCGCCGACGATGCGGAGCCGGTTCAACGACACCGCGCCGCGCGCCCGCACTGTCCTGCCGCCGGATGCGACCTCGCCGCTTTTCGAGGCCGCGCTCGAGGCGACCGAGGAGGCGATCTACAACTCGCTGTTTCAGGCCACGACCGTTCACTCCGCCATCGGCTCGGCCGAAGCGATTCCGATCGACAAGGTCCGTGAACTGCTGAGAAAATGATGGCGCGAAGAATGACTGTCTATCTCGCCTGCACCGTTCGCGGCGATCGCGGCGGAGTGCTGGCTGGACGCGCCATCTGCGCACGCCTTCAGTCACACGGCCATGACGTGCTCACCACCCATCTGCTGGCTGACGACGTGGAGGCCGTGGAATCGCGGTTGACGGCAGCAGAGGTCTACACGCGCGATCTTGAATGGCTGACACGCTGTGACGTGCTGGTCGCAGAGGCGTCGGGCTCGAGCTACGGTGTCGGCTTCGAAGTTGGGTACGTGCTCGGCCGCGCAGCCGCCAGCGGTCAGAGAGTCGTGCTGATCTACGATTCGGCGCGACGCGACAAGGTGTCGCGCCTGATTGCCGGGAACTGCGACGCAGCCTGCACCAAATTCGAATACGCGTCAATCGACGAGCTGACCGCGTTCATCGATCGGACGTTCGCACCGCCAGGCGGATCCGCCTCCTCACGCCATTGACGCTCATCAGTCGAGGCGGCTACGATCCGAGCCGTGTCATTGACGATGCCTGAACGCCAGATTTCCCTCGAGTCGATCCGCGACGCCGCCGGCGCGGTCTATGGTGCGGCAATCCGCACGCCGCTGGTGCGCGTCATGTTGCCCGACAATCAGAACGGCCCCGACGTCGAGTTGTATCTCAAACTCGAAGTGTTGCAGCCGATCGGATCCTTCAAGATTCGCGGCGCCTACAACGTGGTCCGGCAACTCACTCCAGAGCAACTGCGCGACGGCATCTGGACAGTCAGTGCCGGCAACGCGGCCCAGGGCGTAGCGCTTGCCGCACGCAAGGTGGGAGCTCGCTGCTCAGTGATGGTGATGGACACCGCGCCCGATGCGAAGATTCGCGCCATCGAGCGGCTGGGCGCCTCGATCGTGCGGGTGACCTACGACGAGTGCTGGAAGACCGTGGAAGCACACGCCTCGGATCGGATGTCGGGCTACTTCGTCCATCCGTTCGACGACGACCGCTTCATCGCGGGCAACGCGACGGCCGGCCTCGAGATTCTCGAAGACCTGCCGGACGTTTCTGCCATCGTCGCGCCGCTCGGCGGCGGCGGACTGTTGTCGGGACTGGCAGCCGCGACGCGCACGCTGAAGCCGGACACGCGCGTCTACGCGGCCGAGCCGGAAACGGCGGCGCCGCTCTCGGTGTCGCTCGCGGCGGGGAGGCCAATTTACTTCGACAAGTGGACCGCATCGTTCGTGGACGGCGCCGGTGGGAAATCGGTCCTGGCCACGATGTGGCCGCTGCTCTCGACGCTTTCGGGTTCACTGGTGGTCTCACTGAACGATGTGGCGCGCGCGATGAAGCTGGTGGCGGAACGGACTCATGTCATTGCCGAGGGCGCGGCGGCCTGCGCCGTTGCGGCGGCGCTCAGTGGACGCGCCGGTCCCGGAAAAGTCGTCGCGGTGGTCTCCGGCGGCAACATCGACCTCGCAAAATTCGCGGCGCTGGTAGGCGCCTGTCAGTCATGAGCGACAACGCCCCTTCGCGTCAATTGCCCGCTCGCATCGCCCGCCTTGAAGATTTGGCCACCGACTTGTGGTGGAGCTGGCACGGCGAGGCGCGCGCGGTATTCCGTCTTCTCGAGTACAGGCTGTGGCGGACGACCGCTCATAACCCGGTCCTGATGCTGCGGACCATCGCGCAGGAGCGGCTGGAGGCGGCAGCGGCGGACGCCGACTTCCTGGCTGCCTACGATCGCGCCATCGCCCTGCTCGACCAGGCGCGCGCACCCGGCAACACGTGGTTCAGCCGCAGCTTTCCACAACTTGCGGATCAGTCGATCGCCTACTTCTCGGCCGAGTTCGCGCTGCACCAGTCGCTGCCGATTTACGCCGGCGGTCTCGGCGTGCTCGCGGGCGATCACTGCAAGGAAGCCAGCGACCTGGGCGTTCCACTCATCGGCGTCGGCTTCATGTATCCGCAGGGCTACTTCCACCAGCACATCTCGACCGAGGGCTGGCAGGAAGAGAGTTACGAGCGCCTGACCTGGGCGGACGCGCCGATCGAACCGGCCCTGACGCCCGACGGCAAACCATGCGTGACGGCCGTTCCATTGGGCGACCGATCGGTCCTCGTCGCGGTGTGGAAGGTGCGCCTCGGCCGCATCACGTTGTACCTGCTCGACACCGATCTGGATGAGAACGCGCCCTGGGATCGCGAGTTGTCGGCTCGACTCTACGGCGGCGACCGCGAGACGCGCATCCAGCAGGAAATCATCCTCGGCATTGGCGGCGTCCGCGCGCTCAAGGCGTTGGGACTCCATCCCAGCGTTTGCCACCTGAACGAGGGCCATGCCGGCTTCGTGGTCCTGCAGCGGATTCACGATCTGATTGCGAACGGATCGACGTTCGATAGCGCGCTGGAAGATATTCAACGGACCACGATCTTCACGACTCACACGCCAGTGCCGGCCGGGCACGACGCGTTTCCGTTTCATCTCGTCGAAAAACATCTCGCCGGCTGCTGGGGCACGCTCGGCGCCAACCGCGATCGCTTCCTGGCACTGGGCGCCTATGACAACGGCGGCGGCGTGCAGTTCAACATGACCGCGCTGGCGATTCGCTCGTCCGGCTCGACCAATGCGGTCAGCCAGCTGCACGGACAGGTCACCCGGGCGATGTTCGCACCGATGTGGCCGGATCGCGCGGAAGCCGATCGGCCGGTGACGTCGGTGACCAACGGCGTACACGTGCCGACCTGGATTGCGAGCGACCTCGCCGCTCTGTTCGCGCGATTCCTCGGAGCCGACTGGATCGAACGGCACGACGATCCCGCGTTGTGGGACGGCATCCTGACGATTCCGGACGCGGAGCTGTGGCGGGTTCGCTGTTCGCTGCGCGCCTATCTGTTCGCCTTCATTCGCGAACGGGCGCGCGACCGCTGGATGGTCGACCACGTCGGGATGCCCCGCGTCGTCGCCGCCGGCACGCTGCTCGATCCGGCTGCACTGACGCTCGGCTTTGCGCGCCGGTTCACCGGCTACAAGCGTCCGGAACTGGTGTTCCACGATCCGGAACGGCTCGCCCGGATCCTCAACGCTCCGGACCGTCCGGTGCAGATCATCTTCGCCGGCAAGTCACACCCGGCCGATGACATCGGCAAGCACCACCTGCAGCGTGTCTACAAGCGGGCGATCGACCCGGCCTACGGTGGCCGCATCGCGTTCGTAGACGACTACGATCTCCACGTCGCGCACTTCCTGGTGCAGGGGTGCGACGCGTGGCTGAACAACCCGCGCAAGCCGCTCGAGGCGAGCGGCACCAGCGGGATGAAAGCGTCGATCAACGGCGTGCCGCACCTGAGCATCGGCGACGGATGGTGGGCGGAAGGCTTCACCGGCGACAACGGCTGGGTGATCAACGGCGGCAGCGACAATCCGGACGCGGTCGATGCGGCCGATGCCGACGCGTTCTATCGCCTGCTCGAGGAACAGGTGGTGCCGGCGTTCTACGATCGCGACGACGCCGGCGTGCCGCATCGCTGGGTGGGCACGGTCAAGGAAGCGATTCGCACGGTCGCGCCGCGATTTTCAGCCCGGCGGATGGTGAAGGAATACGTCGCGCGGATGTACGCGCCGGCGCTCGAGCGTGCGACCGTCACGCGGTCGTAGATGCTAGACTGGTGGCATGCCACGCAAGTCTGTCGAGAAAACCCGCTGCGCCCTGTGCGGGGCCAAGGATGTGTCGGAGCCGCGCGGCGAGGAGAAGTACTGCCGCGATTGCTGGGACAAGAAAATCGCGGTCGAAGAAATTGTGGCGCGCGAGTTCGCGCTCAAACGCTATATCCGCGCGCACAGCGCTGAAAAATACCTGATCTATCACTCGACGCAGAAACGGCCCTGCGGCCAGCTAATCGTGGTCGACGATGGCTACGACCTGTTCCTGACGTTGATGCTCTATCCGAATTTCGGCTGGGACGAACCGGCCTACCACCTCGAAGGCGATCCCGAAGGCCGGCTCTTCTCCGAACTGCTCGTCGACGTCGTCGCCGCCGAAGTCATCGAACCGTGGGGCGGCGGCAAATGGCACATGGAGATCTTCCGCTCGGTGAACCCTGAGCCGGAGGACTGGAACGGGGAGATGTAATATATAATCCCGCAGTTTCGCCGTCGTTTTTCTTCGTCTATTACCGGGAGGATCTTATGACACGCGTGCGTTTGACCGCTGCCGTGACGCTCTTGAGCGCTACGTTCGCCGCGACCGCCGCCTTCGCACAGACCCCGCCGCCGATGACGTCGGTGCTGGCGGGCAAGAAATTCACGCCGCCGATCAAAGGGGCCGCGGAAGTCGAGTTCACCAAGCCCGAAACCAAGCGCGACAAGGACATGATCATCACCAAGATCAAGGTCCGCAACGCCTCGAATGCGCCGATCGCGCGGTTGACGATCGCCGAAACCTGGTACGACAAGGGCGGCACGGCGGTGGGTGGCAGCAAGGGCATCATCAACGGCCTGCTGCAGCCCGGCGAGGTGCAGACCATCACGATCGAGACGCCGTTCAAGACCGGCATGACCTCGAACAACTACAACTTCAGCCACGCCAACGGCACGGTGCCAAAACCCAAGCGCGTGGACAAGTTCCCGGATCCGGCGAAAACCTAGGACGCTAGCGAACCTTCTCGAAGGTCACCGCCCCGGTGACCTTCGGCACTGCCACCAGGTGATACGGCGAGCTGATCACCTGGGCGGTGATCGCGCCTGGCTGCGGAATCGTCTCGCGATACTGGACGATCAGCGCACCGCCGGCTTCAGACGCGCCGAGAATCTCGACGGCAAATCCTCCCGTCGAGCGGCTGCCCATGAACACCCCCAGCACCATCTGCGTCGAAAAATCGACCGCCGGTTTCGGCCGATCCGGTTTGTGCTGCTGCCACAGCCGGGTCCACTCTTGTTCGGTCCGGATCGATACCTGGCGGCCTTCGTCGACGTTGCTCTGACTGCCTTTGTCGAGAGTCGTCACGGCGACTGGAGCCATCACCCAAAGAAGCGCCGCAATTGCGACGGCGAACGCCTTCACCTGCCCGCCGCCGGTTCGACCGTGAACTCGACCTCACGAGCGACCCTCGGGGTGTCCTTGACCCGCGACGCCGCTTCGACTTTCAGCACGTAGCGGCCGGGAGCCAAGTCTTTCATCGGAATCTTGGTGGTGTAACCATAGCCGCCGCGCTGGCCGCCGAGGTCGCTCGAGTCGCGCGTTTCGTCGGTCTTGAACATCACCTTGCCTTCGTCGGCGGTCACCGTGCAGGTGATGTCGACCTTGTGCGGCTGCTTGCCGGCGTTGTCGTAGACCTCCGCGAAGAGTGTGACTTCGTCGTTCTGTGGGAAGCTGCGTCGGGCAATCGGCGGCCCGGGCATCACCGGCTTCAGCTGTTCGTCGGCGCGGGCGGTCGGGAGCGCCGAGCCGATCGGCGAGGTCATCACGATGCCGCTCATGCTGAACGGCGCCTTGGCAAAGTCCGGAACATCGAGGTCGTACTGCACCGCACCGACGCTGTTGGATCCCGAATCCTGCGCCGCGACGCGCACCTGATACTTGCCGGGCGGCAGGTCCATGCGATTCAACAGCCGCAGTCCGGTCTGCTCGATGCGCGCCTTGGTGTCCGGCCGCAGCGCCGACATCGTCAGCGAATCGGTGTTGCCGCCTTTGATCTTGCCGTTGGAGTCAATCGCGATATACGAAAGCTGCAGCGAGTCAGTCTGGCTCAGCGCCATGTCGCGGCCGCGCAGTTCCACGCCCATCAGCACCGAGGCGTTCGGCGCCGTCCCCTTGAACGGCGAGAAGAACACATGCATGGTCAAGCCGCTGACCGGGAGCGGGCTGTCGAGTGCCTCGCGGACTTCCGGCGTGGTCACGCTCTTGGTGGTGGTCTTGTTGTTCTTGTCGTCCACCTTCTTGGGCGTGACGTAGGCGCGGCGGCCGCGCACGGTCAGTCCCGGCCGTGTCACGCGGACGTCGATCTTGTGGAAGCGCCCCGGACGAGGGTCGGGCGGGTAGTACGCCAGCACGTAGTAGGAGCTGTTGTCCTCCTGGATGCGCTGGAACGCGGTGGTGAAATCGTTCTTGTTGACGACGGCAAAGCCGCCGGTCTCGTCTGACAGCGTCCGCAGGCTGTCCTGCGAGAGCCTGACCTCGTTGAACAGCGACGAGGTTCCAACGCCGAGCGAGGTATCGTCGGGAAAGGCACCGACGGTGATCGACTCGTCACCGAGGTCGGTCAGGCCGCGCGGATCGATGCCGTAAATCGCGACGTTCGACCGCGTCGCCGAAGAAATCGCGTCGCGCGTCGCGTCCATGACCATCGAGGCGCCCTGATGGTTGGAGCCCTGCTGCGGGATGAGGTCGTTGATGTCGTAGTCGATGCCTTCGCTCACGAAGAGGATCGCCTTGCGCCGGCCGCGTACCGATCCGAACCAGTCGGCGACATTTTTCAGCGTATCGAGTGACGAACGCGCGTTGAAGGCACGCTCGGAATCGTCCGGGTCGTTGAGCGCATCGCCCGCCTGACGCGTACCCCGGGTGTTGTTGTACTCGTTGGTCTTGTTGATCGTGGCCGAGTCCAGCTTCCGGCCCTGGGTCTTGTCGACGGCCGCCAGCAGCAGGCGCTTGTTGTTCGTGAACTCCTGGTTCCCGTTGGACGGCCCGGCGGTGTGAACGATGGCCATCATGTCATTGGCGCCGAGGCGCTGCTCGATGAACTGCTTGGCCGCCATCTTCACGCGCTGGGACCGGCCGAACAAGGTGTGAAGATCGTCGACCACCATCACGTAGACGCGTCCGTCGAACGGCTTTTCGTTGGTCCTGACGTCGGGAGCGATCGGTGAGACCGCGAACAGCGGATGATCGGCGCGCTCGACCGGTATGTCCACGGTGGTGAACTGCGCAATCGTCTGCGACTTGCCGTCCTCGAGGACCTGGAAGTCTTCCTTCGTGAGGTCCCGGACGAACTTGCCCTGCTTGTCGGTGACGATGGTATCGACCTCGACATAATCCACACGGACCTTGAAGGTCGGCGGGGCCGGTTGCTGACCTGCCGGCGGCTGTTGCGCGGGCGCGGGCGCCGGGGCGGGCGCCTGGCCGGCGGTCAGCGCGGTGCCCATCAGGAAAGCGATCAGCGCCGCGATTCGAGCACGTGCATGCATGTTCATGACCTTGGTCCGATTATAAGCGTCCCGGCTATACTGGAAGCGATGATCTCGTCGCAGACCGAGGCAGGCTTGGACATCGGTGCAGTGCAGGCGGCGCTCAAAGCCGACGGCATGGATGGCTGGCTGTTGTATGACTTCCGCGGTCTGAACCCGATCGCGGCGGACGTCACCGCAGTCGCCCGCCAGAGCGGCCACCTCGCGACGCGCCGATGGTATTACCTGATTCCGGCGGTCGGCGAGCCGCGCGGACTGGTGCACGCGATCGAGAAAAATTCGCTCGCGCACCTGCCCGGATCGACCGAGCGTTACGCCGGACGCGATCAGCTGACGGCCGGCCTGAAGCGCCTGTTGACGGGGCTGCGGCGGGTTGCCATGGAATATTCACCACTTTGTGCGATCCCTTATGTGTCGCGCGTGGATGGCGGTACCGTCGAGCTCGTCCGGCAGGCTGGCGCCGAAGTGGTTTCGTCGGGCGATCTGATTCAGCGTTTCTCCGCAGTCTGGAGCGCCGACGCAATCACGACGCATCGGCAAGCGTCCGATAAGCTGTACCGCGTGAAGGATCGAGCATTCGAAGCGGTGGCGCAGCGCATCAGAGATGGTGTCCCGACGACAGAGTTCGACATTCAACAGTTGATGAGCGGATGGTTCCGCGACGAGGGGCTGGTGGCCGACGCCGAGCCCAACGTGTCGGCGGCCGAGAATGCGGGCAACCCGCACTATCTGCCGACCGCGGCGGTCCACCGCAGCATTCGCGCCGAGGAACTGGTGCTGCTGGATCTGTGGGGCAAGCTCGATCGTCCCGGCGCGGTCTACGCGGACATCACCTGGATTGGCTACACCGGCGCGCGGCCCCCGGACCGGATCGTCAACGCGTTCGCGGCGATTTGCCGGGCGCGCGACGCCGCGGTTTCGCTGGTTCAGGACGCGACCCGCTCCGGCCGCGATGTGCGCGGCTTCGAGGTGGATCGCGCGGCCTCGGCGGTGATTCGCGACGCAGGACTGGCGGACCACATCCTGCACCGCACCGGCCACAGCCTCGGCGAGTCGGTGCACGGCAACGGCGTCAACATGGACGACTACGAGACACACGACGATCGCCGTCTCCTGGCCGGGACCGGCTTTACGATCGAGCCGGGCGTCTACTTCGATGACTTCGGCGTTCGCACGGAAATCAACATGGTCGTCGCGGCGCGCGACGCAGTGGTCACCGGGCCGCTGCAAACCGACATTCTGGCACTCGTTTAAGCAGGGCGGGTCCTGATGGACCCGCCGGAGGTTCGTGACGATGTCCACTCGCAAGACCACCGCCTTTTACGCCGTCCTGCTCGCCGTCGCTTCCCTCTTTGTCGGGATGGTGATTGCGTCACGGCTCGATCTCGCACCCACGTCCTCGGCGCAGACGATGACGATGGCGCCGGTAAATGGCGCGCCGGTGACCGGCGCGCTCAACGCCGACACCTTCCGCAACATCGCCAAGGCGATGACTCCAGCGGTGGTGAACATCCGGACCGAAATGAAGGCCAAGGCTCAGGACTTGTCCGAGTTCTTCGGCAACGGCGGTGGCGCGCCGGACGATCTCTTCCACCGCTTCTTCGGAACGCCCGGCGGCGGCGACCCCGACGACCAGAACGCGCCGCCGCAGGGACGTGGTAATGGCAACGGCAGCGGCCGGGGCGGCCGCAAGCCGAAGGAACAGACCACCCGTGCTGCCGGCACCGGTTTCATCATCAGCAAGGAAGGCTTCATCCTCACCAACAACCACGTGGTCGAGGATGCGACCAAGATCGAAGTCGCGTTCAATGACGACGAGAACGATCCCCAGTTCTATCAGGCCAAGGTGGTCGGCCGCGATCAGCTCACCGACAGCGCCCTGATTCAGCTCGTGGAGAAGCCGAATCGTCCGCTGGTCGAGGCGAAGTTCGGCGACTCGTCGCAGATCTTCCCCGGCGACTGGGTGATGGCGATCGGCAATCCGTTCGGCTACTCGCACACCGTGACGGTCGGCGTGATCAGCGCGACCCAGCGTGCGTTTGCTGTGACCAACGGCCGCAACAACGACATGCTGCAGACCGACGCGGCGATCAACCCGGGCAACTCCGGCGGTCCGCTGCTGAACGTGCGCGGCGAAGTGATCGGCATGAACACCGCGATCATCACCAATTCGCGCAACGAGGGAAATATCGGCATCGGCTTCGCCGTGCCGAGCAACACGGTTCGCGAGCTGCTGCCGCAGCTGCGCACCGGCAAGATCGTGCGCGGGCGGATCGGGGTGCAGGTGATCGCCGTGCCGCGTGACGGCTACGAGGACTTCGGCCTCAAGACCCGGATGGGTGCGCTGGTGGCGCAGCTGCCCGCGGGCGGCGCCTCGGCCAAGGCCGGGATGGAGCCGGGCGACGTCATCGTGCAGTACAACGGCCGTCCGGTGAACAACAGCGACGAACTGGTGAAGATGGTGATCGCGACCAAGCCGGGCACGACGGTGCCGGTGAAAGTGCTGCGCAACAAGGTCGAGAAGACGCTCAACGTCACCGTCGAGGAACTGGATCTCGAGGCCGAACAGAGCCCGCAGCGGCGTCCGGCACCAGACGACCAGCAGGCGCCGGAACAGCAGAACACCGGCAGCTTCGGTCTCACGCTCGAGAACGTGACGCCGGCGATGGCGCGGAGGCTGCGGATGCCGTCCGGACAGACCGGCGCGGTCGTCACGGACGTTGACGTCGACGGACCGTCCGCGGGCGCGCTGCGTCCGGGCGACGTCATCCTGTCGGTGAACGGCAAATCGATCACGTCGGCGGCCGCCGCCGCGGCCGAACTCCAGAAGGTCCAGACCGGACACATCGCCCAGCTGCGCGTGTGGCGCGGCGACACCGAGGTGTTCGTGCCGGTCAAGAAGGAATAACCGTCAACGGCAGATTGCTGATTGCTGCCTGCTGACCTGATCCGTGAACGCAGTCCACTTACCGTGGAGGCGTTCATGGACCTCGCGCTCTATCATCCCGCGTTCGGCTATTACGCCCGCGCCGCCCGACGTTCCGGGCGCGCGGGCGATTTTTTTACCAGCGTGGACGTCGGGCCGCTGTTCGGCGAACTGCTCGAAGTACAGATCGCCGAGATGGCGGGAATTCTGCGGGCGACCGACGATTCGATTCGCGCAGAGGACGACCGTCGACCGTTCGATCTGGTCGAAGCCGGCGCCGGCAACGGACGGCTGTCGGCTGACATCCTCCGCGCCGCGCGGCGCCGCGACCCCGGCCTCTACAATTTCCTGAGTGTTCACCTGGTCGAAGCCAGCGCGGAAGCACGACGCGACCAGCCGGCATCGTTGGCCGACGTCGCTCCGCGGCTCGCCAGCTCGAGTGACACGCTGCCGACGGCATTCGAAGGCGTTTTGGTCGCCAATGAACTCCTCGATGCGTTTCCCGTGCACCAGGTCGTGATGCGCGACAGCGGGCTGCGGGAAACGTACGTAGAGCGGTCCTTTCAGGACCGCCGTGGCGACACTGAAGAGATCGGTCTGGAAACACTTGAAGCCGAGCCCTCCACGCCCGCGCTGGCGGCGTATCTCGATCGCCTCGGCGTGACCCTCGAGCCTGGCTGGCGCGTCGAGATCAACCTGCGCGCGCTCGATTGGATCAGCGACGCGGCGCGGCGCCTCACGCGTGGATTCATCATCATCATCGACTACGGTCACGAAGCCGCCGAGCTCTATTCGCCGACACATTCGGCCGGTACGCTGACGACCTATGCGTCGCATCGGAGCAGCGGTCCTGAGTCGCTGACGCCGAGCTGGCTGCAGCGCCCGGGCGAGCAGGACATTACCTCGCACGTGGACTTCACCAGCGTGCGGGTCGCGGCGGAGGCCGCGGGGCTGACCACGGTCGGCTTTCTGGATCAGACCTACTTCCTGCTCGGTCTGCTGAACGCCGCCGGCATCCGCACGTTCGATGAGTTGAAGGACCGGCTGGCGTTGAAGACGCTGCTGATGCCGGGCGGCCTCGGCAGCACACATAAGGTGATGATCTTCAGCAAGAACGTCGAGGCCTCCGCGTTGCAGGGCCTGTCGTTCGCTGTGCGGGTGACGTAGCAATGCGCGGCGTC
>DASXGC010000319.1:0-1697 GCA_036489235.1 Vicinamibacterales bacterium | reverse complement strand
TTTCCATGGCGTTTCCGGAAATGTCGAGGGTGCGCGGACTGTTCTGGGCGAGTTGAAGCAGGTCGCGGACACCCGGTATGTGTCGCCCGTAAAGGTTGCTCAGGTACACGTCGGCATCGGTGAACATCGGGAGGCCCTTGCGCGCCTCGAGGATGCCCATACCGAACGAGCCGCGGACCTCGCCTGGCTTGGCGTCCGTCCTGTCTTCGCCAGCCTTCGAAACGAGCCGAGATTCGCCGAGCTTCTGACGCAGATGGGACTCACGGCGTCGGCGCGAATCTAACTTCACTCCACGTCAAAAAAGGCATAAGCGCGGCACCTGTCAAGCCATCCAAGAGTGTTACCGACCGCGGCATCATCGAGCCATGAATCGGGTTACCGGTGTTCCCGTGGTCTTCGCCCTTGATCGAGGAACCGGCGCGGGTCTTTCCTGCGCGGAGGCAGGCGTGCGGCCGCAGCGGTCGGCACGACGGCAGGATCGCCAGGACGCCTGCTGGCCAGCGCATAGAGCCGCTGCTGCTGCGCGTCGATGCGCGCCGCGAGCACAAAGGGGTCCAGCGTCGCCTGGAGCTGGCTGAGGGCCGCGACCTTCGCCGCATCCGCGGTCGGACACGCGCGCACGCGATCCAGCGGCGTCTGCGGCGGGTCGTAGACGCGGCGGAGGCGGCTGCCGATGCGCGTCTTGGTGACCAACTTCACCGAGGGCAACCACAGATTCTGCAGCAGCCGCAGGTCCGCATAGAGGGCGTTGAGCGCCGCGAGGGCGAGCATCGAATCATAGCGGTCATAGCCCACGACCTTGCGGACGTGGGTCCAATTCTTCTGCTCGATATGCGCGTTGTCGTCTTTCTTGTACGGGCGTCCTCGCGTGAACTGAATGGCCCGCGCCCGACAGTAGCGGTACAGATGGTCGTTGATGAATTC
Organism: Vicinamibacterales bacterium; assembly: GCA_036489235.1. GTDB lineage: Bacteria > Acidobacteriota > Vicinamibacteria > Vicinamibacterales > CAVVIG01 > CAVQFC01. The sequence goes on along the minus strand of DASXGC010000319.1, from coordinate 773 downwards.
TGACCCGTTATCGGAATCGATCCCGCGCAAGGCAAACGGCAACGCCCCGGCGATCGTTTCGAGCGCCTGCCGCACGCGTTCCTGACTCTTGCCCAGCACCGCCCGCGTTTCCACCCAGGTCGTGTGGATGTCGGTCACATTCAGCGAGTGCAGAAACTCGCCATCGGCGCTATCGCCTGAGTGCGAGACCAAATCGATTTCGGTGAATCCTGGCTCGTGAACATTCCATCGCTCAGTCTGGACGGGAATGTGGTGCTTGAGCAGCGTGCCCGGCTTGGTGCGGCCGTACATCCGCGTCCGCAACGTCCGCTTGTCGGCCTGAAGCCGGCGGTCAATCTGCCGCGCACTGATCCGCAGGAGCGCCTGCTCCGTCGCCGCGGTCAACCGCAGCCGGCGCCGCGCCCACGGTACCCACGCCGGCAGCAGGGCCTTTAACCGCACCGACCAGGGATAGCCCGCCGCGGTCCAAATCGCGCGTAACGCCACCACGACCTCGGGCCCATAGGCGAGCTGGCGCCCGCGCGGCCGCCTCGGCCGAGTCGTCGCCGGCCGCCGCAACAACCGGATCACGGCCTTCCGGTGATAGCCGGTCAGCGTGCAGATTTCGTCCAGGAGCGGACCCTTGGCCGCCGGTTTGGCTTGCTCGTACCGCTCCCGCATCTGTGCCAGATACTCGCGTGTCGCGTGTGGTCCCACTCGAGAGGCTCCCATGAAGCCGTCCTTTCATGGGTAACCCACATTCCGGCGCGACGATGGATCGCTCGGTAACACTT
>DASXGC010000308.1:0-3516 GCA_036489235.1 Vicinamibacterales bacterium | reverse complement strand
ACTGCAAATCATCGACCCCGGCGCCGGCATGGATATAGTCCGGGTTTGAGACCGATCAACGGGCCACCTGTGTGTACCGAAAACTCAAACTCGAACATAATGGTGATGCGGTCCGCCAAGGATCGCGTGGGAATGGATACTCCCAGCTCGTTGAACTGGGCGCGAGAAAGGGCGCGTCCTTATCTAGCGAGCGATGCGTTCGCGATACGGAAGCCCTCAACTTTGAACTTCCGGACGCTGCCTTATCCTTTTCGGCTGGATCGCGTTATCGAGAAATTGGCGACTTCTGACGAGGTGACTTGATCTCTGACGTGTTCCTTGCGACCGAGCTTGCGGATGAAGGTGTAGAAGGCGGGTGTGAATACAAGGCCAAAACAGGTCACGCCCATCATGCCGAACAGTACCGCCGTACCGAGCGACTGCCGCATTTCCGCGCCTGCTCCGGTCGCAACGGCAAGGGGGCCGACGCCCAGAATGAACGAAAGCGAGGTCATTAGGATCGGGCGAAGGCGCGTATGGGCGGCGTGCACCGCGGCTTCGCCGGAGGCGACACCCTCCTCCTCTTTCTGCCGCGCGAACTCGACGATCAGGATAGCGTTCTTGGCCGCCAGCCCGACGAGAACAACGAAGCCGATCTGCGCCAGGATGTCGATCGGCATGCCGCGGGCGAGCAGGCCTGTGACGGAGGCGAGCAGACACATCGGCACGATCAGCACGATCGCCAGCGGCAGCTTCCAGCTTTCGTATTGGGCGACGAGAACGAGGAAGACGAAGAGCGCGGCGGCGCCGAAGACGAGAAGCGTAGGCGTGCCGCGTTGCTGTTGTTGGAACGCGAGGTCTGTCCATTCAAAGGCAATGCCGTTCGGGAGGACCTCACGGGCGAGCTCCTCCATGCGGTGCAAGGCGGTCCCAGTGGCGACGCCCGGCGCCGCTACGCCCTGCACCTCGGCGGCGGGAAAAAGATTGTAGCGCGGCACGCGGTATGGGACCGTTTTGCTCTTGAGCTGCGCCACCGTCCCAATCGGCACCATTTCGCCGGATGCGTTGCGGGCCTTCAGGCGTGCGATGTCCTGTGATGTGCGCCTGAATTCACCGTCACTCTGGACCCTGACCTGATAGGTGCGGCCGAGATAGTTGAAGTCGTTCACGTATTGTGAGCCGACATAGACCTGCAGCGTCGAAAAGACGTCGGTTGGCGTCAGTCCCACTTTCTCTGCTTTCAAGCGGTCGATATCGGCATAGAGCGACGGCGAACCGGTGTTGAAAAGCGTGAACACGCCGGCGAAGGTCGGATCTTTGTTGGCCGCGCCCACGAGCGCCCGTGCGGCTTGCTGCAGTGCTTCGGAACCGACCCCGGCACGGTCTTCCAGCATCATCTTGAAGCCGCCGGCACTGCCGAGCCCCTGAACCGGCGGCGGTGGGATGGTCAGGACGTTGGCCTCCTTGATGACCGACAGACGCCCACGCAGATCGGCCAACACCGTGTTCGCGTTCACGCCCGGCAGATCGTGATTGTAAAGTGACGGCAAGCCGGAGAAGATCGTTGCCGAATTCGACGCCACTGTGAACGTCGTGGCATCGAGGCCGGCGAAGGGCGCGACATGCTCGATGCCCTTCGTCCCGAGAATGATGTCGATGCCGCGCCGGACCACCTTCTCGGTTCGGTCCAATGTCGCACCGGCTGGAAGCTGGACGACGTTGATGAGGTAGCCCTGATCCTGCTCGGGGATGAAACCGGTCGGCGTCTTCGAGAACTCGATGCCGGCGACGCCAATTAGCCCCGCATAGACAACGAGCACGATGGCGGTGCCGCGCACCAGCCGCCGCGTCAGGCCCCCGTAGCCAAAAGAGACCCGGTCGAAGCCTCGATTGAAGCGATCGAACGCGGCGTAAAGCACGCGCCGTGCCAAGCTGGCACGTGCGCGCTCATGCTCGTGATGCGCCTTGAACAGCACGGCACACAGCGCCGGACTGAGCGTGAGCGAGACAAAGCAGGAGATCACCGTCGAGGCCGAGATCGTCACCGCGAATTGACGGAAGAAAAGTCCGGAAATGCCGGACAGGAAGGCGGACGGCACGAAGACTGCGCAGAGCGTCAGCGCGATCGAGATCAGCGCCCCGCCGACCTCGTCCATCGTCCGATGGGCGGCTTGTGCGGGCGACATGCCGCTGCGCAGGTTGCGCTCGACGTTTTCGACGACGACGATCGCGTCGTCGACGACAATGCCGACCGCCAGCACGAGGCCGAACAGCGATAGATTGTTGATCGATATGCCGAAGGCGGCGAGGATCGTGAATGTCCCCACCAGTGAGACCGGAATGGCGATGACCGGAATGATGGTCGCCCGCCAGTTCTGCAGGAACAGGAAGACCACGCCCACCACCAAAAGGATCGCCACGAAAATCGTGACGACGACCTCGTGGATCGACTTACCGATGAACACCGTCGGGTCATAGATGATGATCGAGTCGACGCCGGATGGAAAATCCTTCTTCAACTCCCCCATCGCGGCCACCACCTCATGATCGACGGCGAGCGAGTTGGCGCCGGGCTCCGCATAGATCAGCAGGGTCGCGGCATTGCTGCGGTCCATATAGGCCGTGCTGCCGTAATCGGCGGCGCCGATCTCGACCCGGCCGATGTCGCGGACGCGGGTCACCCGTCCTCGGTTGTCGGACTTGACGATGATGTCGCCGAACTGCTCGGGCGTGGCCAGCCGGCCGAGCGCCTCGACATTGATCTGATAGGCCTCCTCGCCCGGGGCCGGGGGCTGATTCAAGATGCCGGCCGAGACCTGCAGGTTTTGCGCGCGCAGCGCCGCGAGCACGTCGGTGGCGCTGAGATTGTAGGCCGCGGACTTGTCCGGATCGAGCCAGATGCGCATGGCGTATTCGCGCGCGCCCTGGAATTTCACGTCGCCGACGCCCGGCAGGCGCGCCAGCACATCCTTGATGTGCAACGTCGCGTAATTCGACAGGTAGAGCGTGTCGCGCGACTCGTCCGGCGAGTAGAGGTGAATGGCCAAGAGGATGCTGGGTATCGACTTGCGAACCTGCACACCCAGGCGCTGCACGTCGTCCGGTAGGCGCGACAGCGCGTCCTGAACCCGGTTTTGCGTCAGCATTTGCGCGACGTTGAGATCGGTGCCGATGCGGAACGTGACCGTTATGGTGAGATTGCCATCTCCGGTCGATTGGCTGTTCATGTAAAGCATGTTCTCGACGCCGTTGATCTCTTGTTCGAGCGGCGTTGCGACGGTGCGGGCGACGGTCTCAGCGGATGCGCCGGGATAGGACGCCGTGACCTGCACCGTCGGCGGGACGATTTCCGGATATTGGGCGACCGGGAGGATCGCGAGCGCGCCCAAACCAAATGCAGTCACGAAGACGCTGAGCACTGCCGCGAAGCGCGGGCGATCGATGAAGAAATGTGCCAGGCGCATATCGTGAACTCCGTCCTAGCCCTAGCCCGTTGGGTTGTCGTCCGCGACGTAACGGATCGCGCCGTCCTGGGGC
>DASXGC010000257.1:0-3231 GCA_036489235.1 Vicinamibacterales bacterium | reverse complement strand
CCGACAGCGACTCGTCCTCGCGCGCGAACGTCACCGGAACGGTCCGCGGCGCAACCGTCCATCCAGCCGGCACGTCGAGCGCGACGGTAGCTTCCGCCGTTCCTTTGGTGCCGTTGGTCACGTCGACGTGAATCTCGCGTTCGACCACTGTCGAACCGCTGGCGGCGGGAATCACGGACAACGGCGGCGTCACGCGCACCGAGAAGGACGGCACGACGTTCAACTCCATGCGCTTGTCGCCGTTGTAAATGTCCTTCACGTAGCGGAATTGCACCGGCAGGTCCTTCGTGACATCTACGCTGCCGGCGGTGATGTGGAACGTGACACGAAACGGCGTCGGTGCGAACGGCACACCGAACGGCACGCCGGCCTCAAAGATATTGATCGCCGGGTTCGAGGGCGTCTTCCAATAGTTGTCCGAAAAATACGGCGTCGTCGGCTTCGCGTCCTTCGGGATATGGGCGTCCGAGCTGCAGGTGAACACCGCGTCCTTCTTGATCGACGCGGCCGCGCAGGCCGAGGCACCGTCGAATCCGGCGATGGCGACGCTGCTCACGTTGACGTCCGATGCGCCGCGATTGACCGCGAGCAGCGACAGCTTGATTGGCTGGCCGTCGATGACCAGACCGTCGTCCGCGACCGCGTCGAAGGTCAGGCCATGCGCTGCGAGTACTGCGTCCTCGTAGTCGCGCTGCTTGAGCGCCAGCCGGAATCCGATTTCGTAGCGAGCTGACTCGCTCATCCGGATCGAGGGCAGCTGAGCGCGCAGCGCACGCAAAGCGGTCAGGCCCGCTTCGATCGGCGCCGCCGTGTCGCCGTCGTGACCGCCGTCAAATGCCTTCTTCGCGTTCTGAGCCTGTAACACGATCGCCGCGACGCCGTTCGTCAACGCCTCGGGTGGATTGGCGCCTGCAAACTGGACGATCGACGACAGGCTCACATCGATGCCGTCGAAGATGCCGGTTTCGTCCTTCTGCATCTGACCTGGCAGCGTCGAATCGATCAGCGCGTAGGCTCCGCCGCCTCCACCACCGCCGCGCCCGGTCGCGAATCCCGGCAGCGCCGGCAGGCCGGAGGTGCCCTGGCATTTGTGATTGCTGTGCGCGTCGGCGCCGATTTCGGCGTAGGTTCTGCCGAGCAGCTCGTCGTATTGCGCCGTGTTGACCCGCGCGACGCGAGCCGGCGCCGGAGTGGTTGCGGCCGCAGTGGCGGCTACTCCGCCTGGTCCACCGGCTCTGCCGCCGCGGCCGCTCGAGGCGATCACTCCCGCTCCCGCCGAGAAGTACAACTTTTTCGGCTGCCAGGCACGCAAGCCCGCGCTGATCTGTTCCGGGTACATCGACGGATTTCCAGCGGCGCGGTACGCTTCGCGCGCCAGCACCGTCGTCGCTTCGTGCGCGCGATCGCCGCCGCGGCCCTGAATATTCATGGTCACCATGACGTCGGGCCGGAGCGTGCGAATCAGCCGCACGTAGTCGCCGATGATCGCGTCGCGCCCCCACTTGTTCATGACTTCTTCGGGGTCGAACGAGTAACCGTAGTCGATGGCGCGGGTGAAGTACTGCTCGGCGCCGTCGATGCGATGCGCCGCGACCAGCTCCGACGTCCGCAAGACCCCGATATCACGAAACAGCTCCGGACCGATCTCGTTCTGGCCGCCTTCGCCGCGGTTGTTCTGCACGTCCACCGAGCGCAGCCCCATGCCGAGCGTGAACAAGGCGAAGAGCGCGTTGGTTTCATCGTCGGGATGCGCCGGCGCCTGCATGAAGGTCCCGGACACATTCAGCTTGCGGATAGCCAAGCCCAGGGCGATGTGACCGTTGTCCGGCGTCACCACCGAATAGGTCATGCGGTTCTGCGCCGAGATCGGCGAGTCGCCGGGCACGAACACGATCAGGGCCGTGACCGTGAAGCAGAGAACAGGCAGCAGAACTCGTTTCATGTTGAGAACGAATTTATCGCCGCCCGCGCCAGTTGGGCAACGTTTTTCGGCCTTTCGTCGCCATTTGTCACGCGCGCCGCCGACCGCCGGCTAACGTCAACATCAAGGAGTTAAGACATGACAGCGATTCTGACCTTCATCGCTTCGTTGCTGCTCGCCTGGTCGCAGCCTCTGCCTCAGGCGCCGCAACCGGCCCAGCCGCCGCGGTTCGACATGGTCGTCCGCGCCGATTTCTTCGCCGGCTTTGCCGGCAGTGACGCTCGGCTGGCGAAAGCCATGGCCGCATGCGAAGCCGCGCTGGCCGCCGATCCGAAAAATGCGGAGGCGCTGGTCTGGCACGGGGCGGGCCTGGCGTTCAAGGCCGGCATGGCGTTTCGAAAGGGCGATCAAGAGACAGGTATTGCGCTCTGGACGCGTGGACTTCAGGAAATGGACAGCGCCGTCTCGATGGCCCCCGAAAATGTCGGAGTGCTGATTCCCCGAGGCGCCATGCTGCTTCAGGCGACGATGAACATGCCGCCAGAGCGGGCGCGACCCTTGCTCGAGAAGGCCGTCGGGGACTACGAACAGGTTCTCGCCCTGCAATCTGCATATTTCGATACGCTTGGCGATCACCCGAAGGGCGAGTTGCTGTTCGGGCTGGCGGAGGGGTTCAGCCGCCTTGGCAACGCTGACAAGGCGCGGATGTATTTCAACCGTTTGATCGCCGACACGCCGGCGTCCGGCCAGGCGCCAAAGGCTCGGACCTGGCTGACGACCGGCTCGTTGCCAAAAAGCCAGGGCCTTGGATGCGTCGGCTGTCACAAGTAAAGCGTTCGAGCATGATTTGACGCTGGAACACATGAAGTGCCGATGAATCGAGTTCGGTCCGTGCGCTACTGGGCACGAATCTCCACCGGTCTCATTGCCGCATCCATCGTCGTCGCGGTGGCGTTCAACGGCGTCACATGGACGACGCCGTGGCCGCAGGCGATCGAGACGTTTGGCGTGTCGCTGCTGTTTTCACTGTGCATCGGCCCGCCGATCGCATTCATCATGCCGCGCCTGAGCCGAGAGCTCAGTTGCCACCTGGGCTTCGCGTGGAAATGGGCCGTGATGATTGCGATGATGATCGTCGTGGCCGGCGCCGGCAGCCTGCTGGCGATCACGTTGCTGACAGCGGCGGGATACATTCGCGGCGGCCAGGTCTTTGCCAACTGGCTTGGCGGATCGCTGAAAGTCTCGATCTACATGACGGTGACGTTCGGGGTTGTCATGAGCGCGTACGAGATGATGCGATCGCAACTGGA
>DASXGC010000232.1:0-7202 GCA_036489235.1 Vicinamibacterales bacterium | reverse complement strand
CTGCTGGTCAACGTCGCGCTGCTGCGAGTGATGCCGCTCGCCGACCTCGCGCGCTCGACGCTGCCGGCGGCCGACGCCGCGCAGATTCTGATCGGCGGGCGAGGACGCGAGATCATCACGATCCTGTCGATCGTCTCGCTTCCGCCGATGCTCAACGCCATCCTGATGATTGGGACCAGGATCCTGTTCGCGATGGGGCGTGACGGACTGCTGTGGCGGCGAGCGTCCTTCGTCACGGTCGGCGGGACACCGGCCGTCGCCATGCTCACCACGACGACGGTGGCACTCGCACTGGTTGCGACCGGAACCTTTCAGCGATTGGTCGCGGTCGCGTCCTTCTTCCTCGCCGCCAACTATGTTGTCTGCTGCCTGGCGCTGATCGTTTTGCGCCGCCGGGAGCCGAACCGCGAGCGGCCGTTTCGAGCGTGGGGCTACCCGTGGTCTGCCGCGCTCGTGCTCGTGGGCGCAACCGCATTTCTCGCCGGTGCCACCGTCGGCGACACCGTCAATGCGCTTGGCGCCGTGCTTCTGGTCGCGCTTGGCTTCGTGATCCGTGCCGGATCCTCACTCGCCGGTTCTGCTTCCAGCGCCTGACACGTGATCGCGAGTGTCGTGGTGATCACGAGGGTCGTAGTGTCCGCCTTCAGGCGGACATACGATTTCGAGGCGCGAGAGCGCTGACACTACATTTCGAAGTTGTACGCCTCTTCGCCGTGTTCCGTGAGGTCGAGCCCTTCGGTCTCCTGGCCCTCACTGACGCGAATCCCGACGACAACGTCAGTGACCTTGAGGATGACGATGGTGCCGACGAGCGCGAAGGACCAGGCGAGGGCGATGCCGACAAGCTGATAGCCCAGCTGGCCGGCGTTGCCGTCGATGAGGCCAACCGGCAGCGCGCGGTTCTGCGCGTCGTGAAAGATCGGATTGATCGCCTGCGTGGCGAACACGCCGGTCAACAGCGCCCCGATCGTTCCGCCAGCGCCATGCACGCCAAACGCGTCCAGCGCATCGTCGTAGCCGAAAATGCCCTTCACGAACGTGACCATCAGGAAGCAGCCGATGCCACCGGCCAGTCCGATGAGGAGCGCCGGCATCGGAGTGACGAAGCCGGACGCGGGAGTAATCGCCACCAGGCCGGCAACGGCGCCAGAAATCGCGCCGAGCGCACTCGGGCGGCCGCGTGTCGCCCATTCGGCGCCGAGCCAGCCGACGGTCGCGGCCGCGGCGGCAAAATGGGTGGCGACGAACGCGCTGGTCGCCAGTCCGCTCGACGCGAGGGCGCTGCCGGCGTTGAACCCGAACCAGCCGACCCAGAGGAGGCAGGCGCCGATGAAGCTGAGCACCAGGCTGTGCGGCGGCATCGGATCCTTCGGGTAGCCTTTGCGTTTGCCGAGATACAGCGCGCACACCAGCGCCGACACACCGGAAGTGATGTGCACCACCGTGCCACCGGCGAAATCGAGCGTCGGGAAACGCCCGCCGAGCGATGCATTCAGCAATCCGCCCTTGCCCCAGACCATGTGTGCGAGCGGCGCGTAGACGCAGAGGAACCACAGCGTCATGAACATCACCGTGCCGCGAAACGTCATCCGCTCCGCGGTGGCGCCGGTAATCAACGCCGGCGTGATGATCGCGAACATCAGCTGGTAAATCATGAACGTCTGCTGCGGGATGGTGGCGCCGTAGTCGACGTTGGGATCGAGGCCGACGCCGTGCAGCATCATGTGACTGAAGCCGCCGATGATCGGCGTGCCTTCGCCGAAGCAGAGGCTGTAGCCCACGACGGCCCACAGCACCGTGATCAGCGCCATCATCGCGAAGCTCTGCATCATGATGGACAGTGTGTTCTTCTGACGCACCAGTCCGCCGTAGAAGAGCGCCAGGCCAGGGCCGGTCATCATCAGAACCAGTGCGGCGCTGGTCAGCATCCACGCGTTGTCGGCCGACGACTGTGCGGCGGCGATCTTCTGGTCGAGCCTGGCGAGATCGGCGGTCGTGACGGTCGTGTTCGCAGTTGTGGCTGCCGGCTGTGCCAGCAGTGAGGTAGCCGGCAGGAGTACGCAACACAGGAGCATCACCGCGGCGATGCGCCTCATCGATCGATCCTCTCGCCGGTGCGGATCCGGTAGCTCTGCTCAACCGGGATCACGAAGACCCGGCCATCACCGATTTCACCGGTCCTGGCGGCCTCGATAATCGCCGCGACCGATTCGTCCACGAGCTCGTCGGGGACGACGACTTCGATTTCCATTTTCGGCAGCAGGCTGACGTCGTATTCCTTGCCGCGGTAGATGGCCATGTGGCCCTTCTGCTTGCCGTGGCCGCGCACTTCGGTGACTGTCATGCCTGGCAGGTTCACCCGTCCCAGCGCATCCTTCACATCGTCGACCTTGTTCGGCCGTACGATCGCCTTGATCAGTTTCATCTCATGCCTCCAGCATCCGAGGGAAATCCGCGATCAATTCGGCGACAGCCCCATCGGACAGCTTGGCGCCCGCCTGAGTGATATGGAATACGTCGATGGCCCGCTGGCCTTCGGTTGAAATCAACACCAGCCCTACGTCGCAACCGTGCGTCGAGATGATGCGGCTGACGCGATGCAGCAAGCCGAGCACGTTGTCGGCGACGATATCGAGGATCGTGTAGCGGTGCGACGACTGGTTGTCCGCGTGGATCACCGGTGGCGTCGAGGTGACGCCGGGGCGGCGCCGATGCAGGACGCCGCGCTCGCGGGAGCGCACGGCCTCGGCCACGTCGGTGCTGCCGCCGATCGCTTCGCCGAGCGCGGCGAGAAACCGTTCCTGCCCGCTGGCATTCAGCTCGAGGAATCGTTCGTGATCGGCGAACTGAAAGACGTCGAGCACCAGGCCGTTCGGGCTGGTCATCGCCTGACCGCGGGTGATGTCCATTCCGAAACTCGACAGCGTTCCGCAGATGTTCGAAAACAGGCTCGGCTTGTCGAGCGTGACCACCGTCAGCTCCCACAACGAGCCTTTTCGTTGCAGGTCGGTGTGGACGTCATCGGGCTTGATGTCGCGTGACAGTCGAATGTGGCGATAGATGGCGTCGGCCGGGAACAAGCGCAGGTACCGGCGCGGCAGTCCCTCGACGAATCGCGCGATCTCGGCATCGGTGATGTCGGCGGGACGGCCGGCGATCAGCGCGCGCACGCCAGCTTCCCGCTGTTCGATGCGGTCGTCAGCGTAGCCAAGAGTCAGGTGGTTGTAGGTGTCCACGTAAAGACGCCAGAGCAGCTCTTCGCGCCACGGCGTCAGCGTTTCCGGATTCACGGCTTCGATGTCCACCAGCGTCAGCAGGCACAGCATCTTCAGCCGTTCCTCGATGCCGACCAGGTCCGCGAGTTGACGAACCATCTCGGGGTCGTCCGTATCGCGGCGGAAGGCGATCAGCGACATCCTGGTGTGGTTGCGGATCAGGAATTCGACTACGGCCATCGACTCGGCGGGGAGCTGCAGGCGCTGCATCACGTCCACCGCCATGCGCACGCTCTCGGCTGAATGATCCTCCGCGTCGCGCCACTTGCCGACGTCGTGGAACAGCAGCGCCAACACCAGCAGTTCGGGATGGGCGAGGTCGGCAGTCAGGGAACTGAAACGCTCGCGTCCCTTGACCGAGCGGCTGGCCAGGCGCTCCAGATTCCTAATCGTCAGGAGCGTGTGCTCGTCGACGGTGTACTTGTGATAGAAGTCGCGGACGACGCGGCAGAAAATCGCCTGAAACTCTGGGAACATCCGGCCCAACAGCCCGCAGTCGTGCATCTCGGACAGACGAGCGTAGAGTCCCGCTCGCGGTTTGAGGAATTCGAGCAGCGCGTCGCGCTCGACCGCGGTCGGGAAAAATGCCTCAGGGGCGCAACCCTCCACCCGCTGCTGAATCCAGGTCAGCGTCTCGTCGGCGACCGGCACGCCCGATTCAATCGCGGCCTTAAACAGCGGCAGCCAGCGCTCGGGATGGCCCTTGGCGGCCTCGGAGTCGACAAATCGAATGCCGTGGCCGTCGCGGGAACGTACCAAGTTGACGCCGACCGGAACGGGTGCGGCCTGACGAATCCACGCAAGCGCACGACTGACCACCCGTGCGTGGCGGAAATAGTCGCCCATCAGGCGCTCGACCTGCTGCCGGGGTCCGCCGGTGTAGCCCATCACCGCCGCGGCCTGTTCCTGAATTTCGTGCAGCAGATCGTTGCGATGGCGCTTGTGCGCGACGTGGACGACGGACCGCAGCCGCTGCAGGAATTCGGCGGCTTCGTCGAGCTTGACTCGATCGGTGGGGCCGCGATCGAGCAGCGACGGATCGGTCAGGGCCGCGATCGTCTGCGCGGCGAGCAGATCCCGAAGCGCGCCGGGCGCGTCTTTCACGTCGGGTTCGAGCTGATAGAACGTGTCGTTGAAGCGCGCGTGACGCTCGTCGATCAGGCGCGTCAGCGCGTCCACGATTCGGGCACGCGCATCGGGAGTCCGGACCAGGGCGGAGACGCGTTCGAGCAGGGCCGAATCGCCGGTGACGGCCCGCGCGTCGAGCAGCGCGAGCAGGAACTTCGGGTTGTCGATCTCGAGCTCGATGAACTCGTTCGCCTGCCGGACCTGATGGCCGACCGAGAACTGAAGATCCCAGAGCGGATGCAAAATCGCGCGGACCCGGGCTTCCTCGGCCGGACCGATCGTTCCATCGAACAACAGCAGTACGTCGATGTCGGAGTAGAGGCTCAGCTGACGGCGGCCGTAGCCGCCGAGCGCCACCAGGACGCCCGCTGTCGCTGCCGCCGGTGCCTCGTTCCAGAGACGTTGCAGGAGACTGTCGACGCAGCGCGAGAACAGGTCGAGAGCGCGGGCGCCCCCTTCGCCCCGTCCGCTTGCCGCGAGAAGCTCCACGCGCGCGGTTTCCACGCTGGAGAGCGACGTCGCCATTCGCTATGCCAAGGGGGCCGGCAGCGAGGAACTGCCCATCAGATACGTGTCAACCGCTCGGGCACTGCTGCGGCCATCGGCGATTGCCCAGACGATCAGCGACTGACCACGCTGCATGTCGCCGGCGGCGAACACGCCGGGGACATTGGTCATCCAGCTCGCATCGCGCGCGACGGTGCCGCGTTCGGTCAGCGTGATTCCGAGTCGGTCAATAAGGCCGTTGCGCTCCGGTCCGACAAAACCCATCGCCAGCAGTACCAGGTCGGCATCGAAGTCGATGGCCTGCTTCGTCTCGGTTTCGATCGCATGCAGCCGGGCGACACGTCCGTCCGCGCCGGCCGAGAAGTGATCCGTCGCGATCGCGTAGTGCCGTTCGCCGCCTTCTTCGTGGGCGCCGGACACGCGGAAGATGTTCGGCCAGGTCGGCCACGGATTGGCGGACGCGCGCGTGTCGGGCGGACGCTGCAGCAGCTCCAGCTGTCGCACGCTCCTCGCGCCCTGACGATGCGCGGTGCCAAGGCAGTCGGCACCGGTATCACCGCCGCCGATGATGATCACGTGCTTGTCCCGCGCGCTGATCACCTCGACGTTGTCACCTTCGTTGGCCTTGTTCTGGACGGTCAGATACTCCATCGCGAAATGGATGCCGGCCAGCTCGCGTCCGGGCACGCGCAGATCACGCGGCACGGTCGAGCCGCCAGCCAGGACGATCGCGTCGTACTCGTCTTTCAGCTGCCGGGCATCCACATTCACACCGACGTGGCAGTTGGTGCGGAAGCTGACGCCTTCCTCGCGCATCAGCGCCAGCCGTCGCTCGAGCCAGCGCTTTTCCAGCTTGAATTCAGGAATGCCGTAGCGCAGCAGGCCGCCGATGCGATCGGCGCGCTCGAGCACGGTGACGAGATGACCGGCATGGTTCAGCTGATCGGCCGCGGCCAGCCCTGCCGGACCTGAGCCGACCACGGCGATGCGTTTGCCGGTGCGGATTGCCGGCGGCTTCGCCACAACCCAGCCTTCTTCGAAGGCGCGCTCGATAATCGCGTTCTCGGCGTACTTGATCGTCACCGGCGAGTTGTTGATCCCCAGCACGCAGGATCCTTCGCACGGCGCCGGACACAACCGCCCGGTGAATTCGGGAAAGTTGTTGGTCGCGTGCAGCCGCTCGATCGCAGCGTCCCACCGGTTGCGATAGACCAGATCGTTCCAATCGGGGATCAGGTTGCCGAGCGGGCAGCCCTGATGACAGAACGGGATGCCGCAGTCCATGCAGCGGCCGGTCTGGTCCCGGAGCACAGCTTCCTCGTACGGCAGCGTCACTTCGCGCCAGTCGCGCACGCGCTCGGCCACCGCGCGCGACGCCGGCTTCTGACGTTGAACCTCGATGAACCCCGTGACCTTACCCATGTGCCTCGACCACCATCGTCTCGGCAAGCGCGCGTTTGTACTCGCGCGGCATCACCTTGGTGAATGCCTTCGACGTCGCATCCCACGTCGCCAGCAGACGCGAGCCGAGCTCGCTGCCGGTCAGGGCAACGTGTCGAGCGATCAGATCGCGGACCAGAGCCGCGTCATCGCGTTCGAGCGGTTCGAGATCGACCATTTCGCGATTACAGCGGCGTTCGAACGCTCGTGAGCTATTCAACACATAGGCGACTCCGCCGCTCATGCCCGCCGCGAAGTTCCGCCCGGTCCTGCCGAGCACGACCACCCGGCCGCCGGTCATGTACTCGCAGCCGTGATCGCCGACGCCTTCGACCACTGCCGTGGCGCCGGAGTTGCGCACCGCGAAGCGCTCGCCGACGAGGCCGCGGAAGTAAGCCTCGCCGCTGGTCGCACCATAGAGCGCCACGTTGCCCGCAATCACGCTGTCCTCGGCGGCGAAACTCGACCCACGCGGCGGCGTCACGATGATTCGTCCGCCCGACAGACCCTTGCCGACGTAGTCGTTGGCATCGCCTTCGAGCGTCAGCGTGATGCCGCGCGGGACGAACGCACCGAAACTCTGGCCGGCCGACCCGGTGAACTGCAGCGAAATCGTATCGTCGGGCAAACCGCCGCCACCCCAGCGCCGGGTCACTTCGTAACCCAGCATGGTGCCGACGGCACGGTGCGCGTTGCGGATGGTGCGGTTCAGCGAGACCGGACGACCGTGATCGAGCGCGTCAACCGATGCCGCGATCAACTCGTTGTCGAGCGCCTGATCCAGGCCGTGATCCTGCGTTTGCGTCCGGCGCCGCGACGCGCCCGGGAGCGTCTTCGGCTGGTGCAGGATGG
>DASXGC010000213.1:0-15766 GCA_036489235.1 Vicinamibacterales bacterium | reverse complement strand
GGAATGAACATCGTCGGACCGGGATCGCTGTTGAGCCCGCCGTCGCGGCTGTCGGCGACGATGCCGACGATTTGCCGCGGCTGCTCGCTTGCGAATTCGCGCATCACGCCTTTGCCGATGACGAGCCGATCGTTCATCGGGTCGGCGCCGTTGGTCCAGAAGCGCTTGGCCATCGTCTCGTTGATGATCACAACCGGCGGCGCCGCGCCATCGTCGCGCGCAGTGAAGGTGCGACCGCGCTTTACAGGAATCTTGAACACTTCGAAATATCCAGACGACACCGTGAACCAGTTGCCGCCGCCGTGAAACGGCGCCTTGTCGAGCGGCCGTCCGACGATGGTGAAGGGCAGGCCGAAACCGCCCTGCAGCGGCACGCAGCAGGTCGCGGTCGCGATCTCCACGCCGGGTACCGCATTCAGACGATCGGTTGCGTCGCGCACCATCTGCGACACGCCCGCCGTGGTCGCGAACCTCGGACCGGCGAGAGACATCCGCATGGTGAGCACATTGTGGGTGTCGAATCCAGGATCGACGTCGCGCAGCGCCATCGATGTCCGAATCAGCAGTGCGGACCCAATCAACAGGATCAGCGCCAGTGCCACTTCGCTCACCACCAGCAGCGAGCGCGCTTTGTTGTGGCGGAACGCGGTGCCTGACGGCCCGCCGCTCTCTTTCAGGGTCGCGTTGATGTCGGTCCGCGATCCCTGCAGCGCTGGAAGCAGGCCGAACAGGATGCCGGTGCCGAGCGAAACGGCGAGTGTGAAGGCGAGCACGCGCCAGTCGACAGCGACCGCCGATCCGTGTTCGCCGAGCCGGGGCAGGTTGGCGGTGTTGATCGCCAGCAGCGATCGGATCGCGACGATGCCGAGCACCAGACCGAGCGCACCGCCGGCAAGCGACAACACCACGCTCTCGGTGAGCAACTGGCGGAGAATTCGCCCGCGTCCCGCACCAATCGCGGAACGGATGGCGATTTCGCGCTTGCGCGCGGTCGCGCGGACCAGCAACAGATTGGCGACGTTGGCGCACGCGATCAACAACACGAAGCTGACGGCCGCGGCCAGCACCCATAACAGCGACCGCACGTTCTGGACGAAGGCTTCCTGAAACGGTGTGACGCTGAAGCTCTGATTCGGACCGAGCGCGTTTGGAAACCTCGCGTTGAAGCCGGCGGCTGACACCTGCAGGCGGGCCTTTGCCCGCTCGAGGCTGACGCCAGGCTTCAGGCGAGCCGCGGCCTGAAAGTAGTGTCCCTGGTCGCTCGACTCTGGGTCGAGTTGAAACGCCGTCCACAATTCAGGTTGCAGACCGAATTCGCGCACGTCGAACGACGGCCCGACCACGCCGACAATGACGTAAGGATCGCCGCCGAGCGAGATGCTGCGGCCGAGAATCTGCGGGTCGGCGCCGAAGCGGCGCGTCCACAAGCCGGAGCTGATCACCGCGACCTTTTCGCCGTTGGGCCGGTCTTCCTCCGGCGTGAAGCCGCGTCCCTGGACGATCGGTGCGCCGAACAGCTGGAAATAGCTGGCCGACACCTGGCCGTAGCGCAGCTGCTCGGGTGTGTCGCCGCCGGTGAGGTTGATGACCCCGGTGCGAAAGGCGGCGGCGTCCTGAATCACCTCGGTCTGTGCGCGCCAGTGCGCGAACTTCGCCGGCGACGCCGCGGCACCCGAGCCCTGCGGCGACGTGTTCATGAACATCACCAGCCGGTCAGGTTCCGGGAAGGGAACCGGCTTCAGCAGTACTGCGTTCACCACCGTGAAGATCGCGGTGTTCGTGCCGATGCCGAGCGTCAGCGCCGCCACCGCCGCGATGGTGAAGCCCGGGCTGCGTCTGAACATCCGCAGCGAGTGCCGCAGGTCTTTGACGAAGGCTTCCATGGTTACTCAGTAGACGTTCGCGACGGTAATCTAGTTGCCCCGAACTAGAATGCCTCAGTGTCGCGCTGGATTTTCTGGGGAGCCGTCTGGTTTGGAGCGGTGCTGGTTGCCGCCAAGGCTTGTTACCTCGGCGTGCCGCATCTGTCCGACCTGGCTGATTTCTGGCGCTCGCTCGCGGCGATTTCTTTCCGCGACGTGCTCGCCGCCGCGGCGGCGTGGGCGGCGGCGCGCACCGCACTGACGCTGATCGGGTCGCGTCCCCGTCTCGCCCGGGCGCTGGTCAGCCTGTTCGTCCTGGTGACGGCCTCGCTGACGCTCTATTCGGTGGCAAGCGTCATCGCATTCGGTGTGCTCGGCGGCTTTCTGACCATCGCGCTGCTGCACCTGGTCGGCAACGTCCGGATGATCACGTCGTCGATTACCGCCTATCTGACTCCCGGCGTCGTGATCGGGCTCACCCTGCTGCCGTTTGTCTACGTCGGGCTGGTGGCGGCGTCGGTTCGCTGGGCGTCGCGGATGCCGGCGGCTCCGGCTGTCGCTCGCTGGCGCTCGGCCGGCATCGTCATCGCGCTGTCGGCTTGGGTCATTGTCGGGTTTCGGGTCTACGCCACCGACTGGACGACGCACTACGACTGGCGGATCGCGGAAAACCCGCCGTGGGTCCTGGCCGCCTCGTGGGCGCGCTCGTTGGGCGGCGACCGCAATGTGCGTCTCGCGGACACGTTTCCTCCTGGCGATCTGACCGATTTCGAGCCGATCGGACTGCGCCAGACGCCGCCGCTTTCATTGACGCTACGACGCAAGCCGCCGGTGGCCAGGGTCAGTCGCGCGTCCGCACCGCGACGTGCGCCGAACGTGATTCTCCTGGTGCTGGAGTCGGTCGCGGCCCGATGGACCGGGATCAGCGGCGGCGCTTACGATACGACGCCGACGCTCCAGTCGGAGCTGGCGCGCAGTCTGGTCGGCGAGAATTTCTACGCGCACGTCGGGCGCAGTTCGAACTCGCTGGCGTCGATCCTGCTGTCGGTCTACCCGCGTCTCGACTTCCGCGACTTCACCGACGAATTTCCGCTCGTGAAGCGAACCTCGCTGGCGACGCTGTTTCGCGATCGCGGCTATCGCACCAGCTTCCTGACCGCGAGCGACATGACCTGGGCTGACTGGCGGCCGTTCGTGTCCGCGCGCGGATTCCAAGAAGTGCGGGACGATCACGACCTGCCGTGCGACAAGCTGGTCTCGTCGTGGGGTGTCGAGGATCGCTGTCTGGTCGATGGTCTGATCGAGTTCATCGACCGCGATCCCGGTCAGCCGTTTTTTGCGATGGGATGGACCCAGCAGACCCATCATCCCTACGAGCCGACGCCGGGGATTCCGGTGCTCGACCTCTTCAAGGAGACGGTGCCTGACGCCTACGACCTCGGGCGCTATCTGAACGTCCTGCACGAGACCGATGCGCAGCTGGCACGTCTTTTCGACGCCGTGCGGCGCCTCAACCTCGCCGACGACACCCTGATCATCGTCGTGGGCGATCACGGCCAGGCATTCGGTTTCCCGCACGACAGCTACCTGCAAGGGCGAACCGTCTACGAAGAGGACGTCCACGTGCCGCTGATGTTCTGGTTTCCCCGCAGCTATCGGACCGCGGTTCGATCGACCGTCGTGGGCGGCCAGGTCGACCTGGCTCCGACGATTGCGGCGTTGGCGGGCATGCCGCCTGCCGCGGACTGGCAGGGCAGCAGCCTGTTCGACGCGACGCGTCCGCCGCGCGCGTACTTCTATGTCGCACAGGACGAGTTCAAGCTCGGCGTCCGGGAAAACAACTGGAAGTACATTCTCGACCTGCGGGTCGGCGCCCAGGAATTGTTCGATCTGGATCGCGATCCGACCGAACAGCACAACCTCGCCGCCGCGGAGCCGGAGCGTTGTGTGCGTCTCCGCCAGCGGCTGGCGGCGTGGGCCGAAGCGAATCGGCGTCAGTACGAGCGCGCCGCCGCGCCCGGGATATGATGGCGCCCGTTTGTCGCGCCGCGGCGGAGCAAGCTCCGCCCCTACTGTGAGGGAGAAACCGATGGCGATTGATTTCCCGCGTCAGCCCGCGCAATTCAGCCGGCGAGCGCTGATCCTCTCGCTGCCAGCGCTGGCCGTGGCCCGGCGCGCGCTGGCCCAGGCCGGCGCCGCGCCCATGAAGGTGCGTGCGTTGAACCACATGACGCTCTCGGTGGCCGACCCGAAGCGCACCATCGATTTCTATCAGGGCCTTTTCGGCATGCCGATTCAGGCGCGTCAGGGGCCGACGACGCTGCTCCGCATCGGTCCGGGTCCGCAATTTCTCGCGGTGAGCCAGATGCCGGCGAACGGGACGCCGAGCATCAATCACTACTGCGTCACGGTCGAGGCCTTCAACGTCGACCGTATTCTGAAGGCGCTTGCCGAGCGCGGCGTGTCGAAGGCGGACGGCGCGGGCGGCGGGTTGAGCGGCGGCCCGATGAAGGTACGCGTCCGTATGCGTGGACCGGAGAACGGCGGTGCGAAAGACGGGACGCCCGAAATCTACCTCGCCGACACCGATGGCATCGTGCTGCAACTGCAGGACCCCGCCTACTGCGGCGGCGCGGGAACCCGCGGTGAGATCTGCACTCCTGAACCGGCGCCCGGCAGGGGATTACTGGCGGTGCGCGACCTCAGTCACTTCACGATTTTCAGCCCCGATCCGGTGCGATCGAACGCCTTCTATAAGGAGCTGTTCGGTATGTCGATCCGGTCGTTTCAGGGTCCGACCGCGCCGACGCTCGCAGTCGGCACCGGCGTCGAGTTCATCATGTTCACTGGTGGCGGGGCTCCCGCCAGGGCTGGCGCACCGCCGGCGCCGCCACGTCCGGCGAGCATCAACCATGTCTGCATGAACATGGAGAATTTCAACCCGGATCAGGTGCTGAAGACGCTCGATGGCTACGGCATCAAGCCCCGGGGCAGCGCACCAGGACCGGTCGGCCCGATGACGTCGTATGTCAGCATGCGCATGGAGAACCGAGGCGGTGCCAAGGAAGGCACGCCTGAGCTCTACTTTACGGACCCGGACGGCATCCTGCTTCAGCTTCAGGATGTCAGCTATTGCGGCGGGTCGGGCGTGCTTGGGAACCTCTGCCCGCAGGCCTGATTGCATACATTTTTGGCGGATTCCTGGCCGGCCGACACCAGCGTGTCGAGGCCGTAACTTCATTGCAAATTCGTCGGAATTGGCTCAGAATGCGCGGTGTGGGGTAGTACGGCACGTCGGGTGTGGACCGGTCGTGCGTATGGAGGGGTGCAATGAGATATGCGATGTCGGTGGCGGTAGTCCTGGCGATGGCCGCGCCAGCGCTGGCCGCAGATTCCGCCAAGCCGGTCACGTTTTCAAAGGACGTGGCGCCGATTTTACAGAAACGGTGCCAGGAGTGTCATCAGCCGGGTTCGATTGCCCCGATGTCGCTCATAACGTACCAGGAAGCGCGCCCGTGGGCCAAGTCGATCAAGGAGCGCGTCTCGCAGCGTCAGATGCCGCCGTGGCACATCGACCCGAGCGTCGGCGTACAGAAGTTCAAGAACGACATGTCGCTGACCCAGGACCAGATCGACACGATCGTCAAGTGGGTTGACGGCGGCGCGCTGCAAGGCGATCCGAAGGACATGCCGCCACCCGTGGCGGTTTCGACCGACAACGGCTGGAAGGCGCAGCGCGACGGCTTCGGGCCGCCGGATCTTGTCATCAAGGAACCGGACTACACGATGCCGGCGGAACACCAGGATGTCTGGTTCCGTCCGACCTCTGACATCCCGCTGCAGGAATCGCGCTGGGTGAAGATGGTCGAGATGCGTCCCGATTCACTGAAGGGCCGCAAGATCATTCACCACTCGATCGCGTACCTCGTGCTGAACAACGACCCCGATGCGGTGAGCCAGGGCACGGCGAACGGTCCGGATCGGTTCGGCGGCGCCAGCCCCGCGGACCTCGTCAACCGTCGGCCGCAGCTGATGGAATGGGCGATCGGCAAAGGCTACGACCTCTATCGTCCGGGTACCGGCAAGCTGCTCGTGCCGGGCGAACAGATCGCCTGGGATACGCACATCCACGCGGTCGGCGAGGAGATTACCGCGGGCTCCGAACTGGGCATCTGGTTCTATCCGAAGGGTGAAGAGCCGAAGCACCGCAGCTACCTGATCGGCTTCACGGGTATCGACCGCACCAAGATGCTGGACATCCCGCCGAACTCGATGGCCATGACCGAGGGCTTCACGGTTCTCAAGGAGAACACGCTGATCGAGAACTTCCAGCCGCACTTCCATCTGCGCGGCAAGGCGATGCAGGTTGAAGCGATTCTGCCGGACGGCGCGAAGCAGGTCATCAGCTACGTTGGCCACTTCAACTTCAACTGGATGACGAACTACATCTACGACGATGACGCGGCGCCGCTGCTGCCGAAGGGCACCGTCATCCACGTCACCGCCTGGTACGACAACACCAAGGCGAACAAGAACAACCCCGATCCCGATCAGTGGGTTGGCTACGGCGACCGCACGGTCGACGAGATGGCGCACGCCTGGATGAACGTCACTTATCTCACCGACGACGAATACAAGGCCCTCCAGGCCGAGCGCAAGGCGAAGCTGGCCAAGACCACGAACAACGAGGACCGCCAGCAGTGAACCGATTCGGAAAACTCAGCGCCGCCGGCGCGATCATCATGGCGATGATCGCCGGCGGTGTCATTCTGTCCGCGCAGGCGATCCCCGAACCTCGCCGGGGATTCGGCGACAGCGTTACCGGGGCGTATGAGGGCTGGTTCTACCAGCCGGATGGCAGCCGGGCATTTCTCGTCGGCTACTACAACCGCAACTCGCGCGAGGAAGTGGACATCCCGATCGGTCCCAACAACCACATCGATCCCGGCGGGCCCGATATGGGCCAGCCGACGCACTTCCTCACCGGCCGTCAGTGGGGCATGTTCATCGTGCCGACGCCCAAGACGTTCAAGGTGACCGACAGCTTCGTCTGGACGATTGTCGCCAACGGCGAAAGCACGAGCATCCCGCTGCGGACCACGCCCGACTACGTGATGAGCCCGTTCAGCGAAATCGCGGTCGGCAATACACCGCCGGTGGTCAAGTTCGATCCGGCGGGCAACACCATTCAGGGGCCGGTCGGCACGCTGGCGATGGCGCCAACGTTGACCGGGTCGGTGTCCGCGCCGGTGCCGCTCGTGGTGTGGGCTTCAGACGATCAGAAGTACACCAGCGGAACGAGCGCGCCTCTGAGTCAGCAGCGCTCGCCGGTCACCATGACCTGGTCGAAATATCGGGGGCCCGGCAACGTGACGTTCGACAAGGCCAAACCGGCGGTTGAGAAACTGCCAACGGGTCCGCTGAAGTTCAACGGCAAGGCCACGGCCACCGCCAAGTTCAGTGAGCCCGGCGACTACGTGCTCCACCTCTCCACCAACGACTACTCCGGCGACGGCGGCGGCGGCTTCGGCTGCTGCTGGACGACGTCGGTCGTGAAAGTCACCGTCAAACCGTAACCCACACCCCACACAGGCGGACGGCCTTCGGGCCGTCCGCTTTCGCTTGCTCCCCGTCTCCGCTTCGCGCACAATTCGCAGCGTCCTTCTCAGGAGCTTATCCATGCGCGTACGCGTGACCGTAGCTTTTGCGCTGTTCATCGCCGGCTGGCTCTGGATCGATGCCCGCGCCCAGACCAACGCGCCCATCGTCAGCGGCGCGCATCGTTTCGAGAAGGTCACCGACGGCGTCTACTACGCCACCGCATCGGGGACGATGACGGTCGGCGCCAACTCGCCGATCATCGTCACCGATACCGAAGCGATCGTGGTCGATTCGGAGATCACGCCGGCGGCGGCCCGTGCGCTGATCGCGGACATCAAGGCGATTACCGATAAGCCGGTGAAGTACGTGATCGATTCGCACTATCACTACGATCACGCGTTCGGCAACCAGGTGTTCGGGCCGGACGTGCAGATCATCGGTCACGAAAACACGCGCAAGCGCCTGCTCGGCAACACTCAGGAACAGTACACGTATCAGGTCAGCCTGAACCCGGCGCGCGCGGACACTCTGCGCCAGCGAATCGCGGCGGAAAAGGATCCCGCACAGAAGGCACCGCTCGAGCGTGCGCTCGCGAACCAGCTGGCGTATCTCGAGCAGGTCAAGGAAATCAAGGTCACGCCGCCGACGGTGACGATCGACAAGAAGATGACGCTCTATCGAGGCGGCCGCGAAATTCAGCTGCTGTACTTTGGCCGCGGCCACACCGATACCGACGTGGTCATTTACCTGCCGAAGGAGAAGATCGTCTGCACCGGCGACCTGATGGAGTCGGTCATCTCCTATATGGGCGACGCCTACGCCGACGAGTGGTCGGCGACGCTCGATCGCCTGATGACGCTGGACTTCGACACCGTGCTGCCGGGCCATGGTGTGGTGTTCAAGGGCAAGGCGCACATCCAGGCGTTTCAGCGCTACGTCAACGCGCTCTTGAAGCAGACAATGGACCTGAAGAAACAGGGCGTGGCAGCTGACGCGGCGGCGCCGCGCATCGACATGACGTCGTTCGCGCCGGATTTCCCACAGCTGCGCGCACCCGGCGTCGATGTCGCCGCCGTGCGGCGCATCTACGCGCTCGCCGACCATCCCGAGCCCGCACACTAGAGCCCGCACGCCAGCCGGTTCCTCCGACAACCTTCGCTGCGCGGTACCCGTCCAAGACATCACCGGTCTCGGTGGACGCGAGGCGCAGCCATGCAGGACATCCGTTACGCTCTCCGCTCGCTGCGCAAGCAGCCGATCTTCACGCTCGTCGCGGTCCTGACGCTGACACTGGGCATCGGCGCCAACACCGCGATTTTCAGTCTGCTGTATCAGGTGCTGCTCCGGCCCCTGCCTTACGCGGCCGCGGACCGCCTCGTGTTCGCGTGGAACAGCTATCCGCTGATGGGGCTGTCCCAGGCCGGCGTCTCGATTCCGGACTATCTGGACAGGAAGAACGAAGCGATTGCGATCGAGGACGCAACGCTCTTCACCATGCGGGCGGTCAACCTCACCACAGAGGGCCAGCCCGAACAGCTTCGAGGACTCGCGGTCACGCCATCATTTTTCTCGACGATCGGCCGCCAGCCCTTCATCGGCCGTGCGTTCACGGACGCCGAGGCTGTTCCCGGCGCCGATCGGTTCGCAGTGCTCACCTACAGCCTCTGGATCACCCATTTCGGGTCGGACCGGTCGATTGTCGGTCGGGATATTCGCGTCAACGGCGAGCCCTTCCGCGTCACCGGCGTGATGGCGGCCGACGTCGAATTGCCGGCGGTCGGGATCTCGCTGCTGATGCCCTTCGCGTTCACCCCGGCGCAGCTCACCGACAACGAGCGCGGTAACGAGTTCAGTTCGATGATCGCCAGGCTCCGGCCTGGCGCAACGGTAGCGCAGGCCACCGGCCAGTTCAGAGCGATCGTGACCCGGAACAGTGAGCGGCTGCCCGCATCGCGGGCATTCTGGACGTCAAGCGGTTTCACGGGCTACGCCATCCCTCTGCGCGATCAATTGGTCGGCGACACGCGGACCTCGCTCTTCGTATTGCAGGCAGGCGTTCTGGTGGTGGTGCTGATCGCATGCGCGAACGTCGCCGGCCTGTTGCTGATGCGGGCGACCGGTCGCGCGCGAGAGCTTGCGATCAGGACCACCCTCGGCGCCGGACGCTGGCGTCTGGTTCAACAACTGCTGACCGAGGGCGTCGTGCTCGCTGCCCTTGGCGCGGCCGGCGGCCTGATGCTCGGCCTTGCCGGTGTCCGTGGCCTCGTTGCGCTCAGCACCCGGCAGATTCCCGGTATGGCCGACGCCTCTCTCAATCCCGCGGTCCTGGCATTCACGCTGACGCTCGCGCTCGTCACTGGTCTCGTGTTTGGGTTGGTGCCGGCCCTGGCGGTGATGCGCGGCGACGCCAACGCGGTGTTGAAAGAGGACACTGCCCGCGGATCGGCGGGAAAGGGCACCGGGCTGACGCGCGCCACACTCGTCGTGGTCGAAACCGCGCTGGCGCTCGTGCTGCTCGTCGGCGCCGGCCTGTTGCTCAAGAGTTTCGCCCGTCTCAAAGACGTCAGCCCGGGCTTCACTGCGGACAACGTCCTGACCGCCCAGATGGCGCTGCCCGCGACTCGCTATCCCGACCCGACTGCGCGCCGCATCTTTTGGACGCGCCTGGTCGATCGCGTGCGTGGACTGTCCGGCGTTACCGCCGTGGGGCTGACGTCCAACGTGCCGTTCAACGGCAACGTCGGATCCGGTTCGTATTCGATCGTCGGTTACGACCCGCCTGCCGGTGAGGCGCAGCCGCACGGGCGCCAGGAAATCGTCGGCGGCGACTACTTTCGCGCCATGCAGATTCCGCTCGTCGCCGGACGGCTGTTCAACGACGCGGATTCGGCCGACAGCCCACCTGTCGTGGCGATCGATCAATACCTGGTCAAGCGCTACTTTCAGGACCGAAGTCCGATCGGACAGCAGATCCGGCGCGGCGGTCCGACCAGCCCAGCGTTCACCATCGTCGGTGTCGTCGGCACGATCAACAGCATCGATCTCGGAGAGCCGGTAGCCAAGGAGCGGCTGTACTACCCGATCGCTCAGCGGCCGAATCCCAACATGGCGCTGATGATCAAGACGCGGGTCGATCCGCGCGCGATGGTCTCGCAGGTGCGCTCGGCGGTTGCCGAGATCGATCCCGAGCAGCCGATGGCCGACGTGCGCACCATGGACGAGTGGATGGCGCGGTCGCTCGAAGGGCGCCGGGCGCCGATGCTGCTGCTGGTGCTGTTCGGCACCGTGGCGCTCACGTTGTCGGCCGTCGGCATCTATGGGGTCCTGGCATTCGGCGTGGCGCAGCGGTCGCGAGAGTTCGGCATCAGGCAGGCGCTCGGCGCCGAGCCGCGGGCGATTCTCTCGCTCGTGCTTTCACAGGGAATGCGAACCGCCGGGCTCGGTGTCGTGCTCGGGCTCGCGGGTGCGGTCGCGCTCACCCGCTATCTGCAGAGTCTGCTGTTTGGAGTCGGGACCCACGATTTGACCGTGTACGGCGGCGTCACCGCGCTGCTGCTCGGCGTCGCATTCATGGCGTGTTACATCCCTGCGCTGCGTGCAACGCATGTCGCGCCAACGGTTGCGTTGCGCGATTCGTAGCCTGCTCGACGCTCAGGAAGGCGCGGCGCAGCGGCGATCACCACGCTAGGCTGCCACCGGCCGCTGTTGCGGATCGTCCGGCAGGAAGGCGGCCAGCGCGCCGATCAGCGGCAGGAACGCGCAGACCTTGTAGACGAGCTCGATCCCGGATCGGTCGGCGATGGCTCCGAGCACGGCCGCGCCGATCCCGGCCACACCGAACGCAAAACCAAAAAACACACCTGAGATGAGGCCGATGCGTCCGGGCAGCAGCTCCTGAGCGTAGACCACGATCGCCGAGAATGCAGACGAGAGGACCAGGCCGATGAGCACGGTCAGAATCGGTGTCCAGAAGAGGTTCGCGTACGGCAATGCGAGCGTGAATGGGCACACACCGAAAATGGAGATCCAGATCACGTACTTGCGGCCGAACCGATCGCCGATCGGACCGCCGATCACGGTGCCGACCGCAACCGCCGCGAGAAACACGAAGAGGTCCAGCTCCGCGGCGCGCACTGATAGATGAAACCTCGTGATCAGGTAGAACGTGTAGTAACTGGTCAGGCTGGCGAGATAGAAATACTTCGAGAAAATCAGGGCGCAGAGGATCGTGATCGGCCAGGCGACGTTCTTGTCTGCTGCGAGCAGCCCGACCTGAGCGCCGTCATCGGACGTTCGGACCGCGCGTCCGCTCGTGCGCGCGCGGTACCAGCCCCCGACCCGCCACAGGATGGCCATCGCCAGCATGGCGAGTAATGCACACCACGCGATGCTCGACTGGCCGCGCGGTACGACAAGGAACGCACCGATCAACGGACCGAGCGACGATCCGACGTTTCCGCCGACCTGGAAGACCGACTGCGCCAGACCGTAGCGTCCGCCGGATGCCATCCGCGCGACGCGCGACGACTCGGGGTGAAACACGGCCGAGCCGATGCCCATCAGGCCGGCGCCGACCAACAGCATCGGAAAGCTTCCAGCGCTCGACAACCAGACGATGCCGATGGCCGTCATGGTCATGCCGAGGACGAGCGCGTAAGGCGCGGGACGTTGATCGGTGAAGTGCCCGACCAGCGGTTGAAGCAGCGATGACGTGATCTGCTGCGTCGCCGTCATCAGCCCGACCTGGGCAAATGTCAGCGCGAACGACGACTTGAGCAGGGGATAGACGGCGGGCAGCACCGCCTGGATGGTGTCGTTCAGCAGGTGCGAAACGCTGATCGCGGCCAGGACGGCAAATGCTGTCGCCTGTCGCCCGGGGCCGCGATCCATGGTCCGGGCAGAGCGCCGCTACGAAACCATCACCTTGCGCGGAGCCTGCGAGTTCTCTTCGAGGAACGACTTCTTGTTCTCGAGATCCTTCGCGGTCGGCTGCACGGCGCCGGTGACGTCCGTGACTCGCGACACCAGCGTGTGCGCGCCAGGCGTCGGGTCTTTCCACATGTAGGTGAACAGCTTCCACCCGTATTTGTCTTTCGTCGTCGAATCGAGCACGGCCGGCTGCCACGGACCCTCGTCGACCTGGACCTCGACCGACTTCACCGGCGTGCCGTCGTTCAGCACGACGCCCACCACCTTGCACTCGGCGCCGCTCCTGGTGACCCGGCCAATGAACGACTTGAGGTTCATGTGGGTGACGGCCGTCTCCATGTACTTCATCTCGCCGTCGATCATCTCGCCGCGCACGGTCCGATACCACCGCGTCTGGTATTTCCCGACGTAGGCGTCCTGCTGAATGTGAATCTGCGACAGCCACTTGACGTTGGCGACGCCGTACCAGCCCGGCACGATCAGCCGGAGCGGCGCGCCCTGATGCTTGGTGAGCGGCGCACCGTTCAGCGAGTAGGCGAGGAACAACTCGGGCGACAGCGCCTTCTCGCGCGGCAGGCTGCGGCCGAACGGGACGTCGATTTTGTACTTCGCGGTCCTCCACTCGACTTCCTCGTCCACGCCCTTGTCGGCGCCGAAGAAGACGAATTCGCGAGCCGACGCTTTCACCCCGGCGGCGTCGAGCACCTTCTTCAGCGGCAGGCCGGTCCACCGGCCGTTGCCGCACAAACCCTGGAGCGGGCCACGATTGCCTGAGCACTCGAAGCCGGCGACCAGCTCTGCGCTGCCCATCTTCTTCAGTTCGTCGAGCGTGAACTGCACCGGCCGATCGACCAGACCCGAAACCTTCAATTTGTAGGTCGCGAGGTCCACCTCGGGATGCCCGTAGTGCTGCGTGGTGGCGAACTGACCGGCCGGGGTCAACGGACCGTCGATGGTGCGGAGATCGAGCGTGCGCCGATCGGGCGGCACTTCCCAACGGACGTTCTCGGGGATATCGGTGAACGGCACGAGCGTTTCGCCCTGAGCCATCACCGGAAGCGCCCACTCAGGCACGCCGATAACGCCGAGTCCGGCGACGGCCAATCCGCCCTTGAGAATCTCGCGGCGTGTGCGTTCTAGGCTCATATGTGCTCCTGCTTCACTCGGCACCGAAGGCTGACGCGCCCCATAGGTTAACACCAGTTCGCTCGGCTCGAATGCCGGCAAGATGCGCGACCGGATCCGTCTCATCACGCTGATCGTCTCGGCCTCGGCGCTGCTGTCCGGCCGTGCCTCAACGGCAAGCCGCTCTACGACGCCTACCTGATCGCGACGTCGAGCGGTCCGACACCGATCAACCAGTGCGCGGCACCCAATTCCGCCGGGCGACCCGCGGCGGCAAATCAAGGACGCCGGCGTCCCGGTGGTTCGCGTGATGAGCGGTTCGGATGACCTGCGCAGCATGGCGGCGCGCCTGCCGGACAGTGACACGCCGTCCGATCGGCTTCGCAATTACGAGATCGCCGGATCCGCGCACGCGACGCCGGACGAACTGAATTTCGCGGCGGCGCCAGCGGACATCATCAAGGGCAGTCGTGCCGTGCCGCCGATGGACTGCAACGAAGGGCCGCGCAGCCGTTTCCCGAATGGCCCCGCATTCAATGCGATTCTGAAGAACCTCGACACGTGGGTGCCTACGAGCACATGGTTCGGCAATTCGACTGGCGCCTCCTTCTGCAGCATCGCCGGACACGAGGTGCCGTTCGACAAGGCGCGGCTGAAGGTGCTGTATCCGACGCACGACGCCTACGTCCGGGCGGTCACTAATGATGTCCAGCGTCTGGTGGCGGAGCGCGCCCTGACCAAGGAAGATGGCGACGCCCTGATCGCGGAAGCGAAGGGCGCCGCCGTGCCGTTCTAACGAGGCCGGAACGTCACCAGGACCGTCATGCTCACTTCGACGGGAACACCGTCGAGACGCGTCTGGGTGAACTGCCACTGCCGAATCGCATCCGCCGCGGCCGTGGCGAACTCCGCCTGTCCCGGCGAAAGTGGCTGCACCGCCTTGACGAGGCCATCCGCGCCGATTCGGGCTTCGAGCTTCAGGGTTGCGGTTGTGTCGGTACCGACGTATGCCGCCGGATAGATCGGCTTCACGTCGAGTGTTTTTGTCGGCGGCGTGATGCAGCCGCCCACGACTGTTTGGCTGCACGAATCATCGGTCGCGTTCCTGGAAAGCGCCGGCTTTCGGGGCGCCGGTGGCGCCGCAGGTACGGTCGGGTCTGGCTCGGTCACGATGATCGTCTCCATCAGCGCGGCGACCTGTAGCGCGACGATCTGTTCGAGGTGCTGTCCCCCGCCCAGTGTCACGCGCCCCTGCGTCGTCGCGAAGCCAACCTTCGACACTTGTATCGTGTAGTCGCCGGCCGGCAGGCCGGAAAAGCTGAAATTGCCGTTCCCGTCACTGGTTGCCTCGTAGGCAGGCTGGTTGCCCGCGCCGGATTTCGGGTTGACGGGGCCGCTCACCATTTTCAGTGTGACGTTCGGCATCACGCGGCCGACAGCGTCGACCAGCGATCCCGTAAACGTGGCCGGTCCACCTTGCGCGGAAGCCACCGGCAGCGTGATGAGCAACAGCGCCGCGACGACGAGCGCGCACGCCGAGCGGGTGAGCGGTGTGCGATTGACCTGTACATTGAGCATGGCTCTGACTCTCCTTTCGAGACTGGACGGGCGCGCCATCGCCGGAGCGGGA
The DNA here is from genome assembly GCA_036489235.1 of Vicinamibacterales bacterium. GTDB lineage: Bacteria > Acidobacteriota > Vicinamibacteria > Vicinamibacterales > CAVVIG01 > CAVQFC01. The sequence goes on along the minus strand of DASXGC010000213.1, from coordinate 619 downwards.
ATACTCGGGTGAGGGCGCACGTTGAATGTGCGGGCTAAGTCGAGAAGATGGGTGGCGTATTCCGTCCCGTGAACGCCAAGGCCGAGGACTGCGTCGTCACACGCCTGTTCGCTCTCGCGACGCAGGCGGGCGCGGGCGACCCACACCAGCGGGTTGAACCAGTACGCCGCGCGCAGCAGTTCGGCCGCGATCTGCACCGCCCAGTCATTACGGGCGATGTGGGCGAGCTCGTGGCCGAGAACGATTCGTTTCCGATCGTCGGACCAGGCGTCGGCGCCGCGCGGCAGAATCACGGCCGGTCGACTCACGCCCCAGGTGAAACACAAGGTCGGCTGATCGCTCTGTAGCAGCACGATCGGGCGGTCGATCTGAAGGTCGCGCGCCAGAGTGCTGGTCAGTTCAACCCACATGCTGTCGCGGATCGGACGCGACTGCGACGTCACGAGGACCAACCGGCCACAGCCCACGAGCAGGATGATCAGGGCGATGGCCGATCCGGCAAGCCAGACGATGGTCAGGCTGCGGGTGCTGATCGGTGGGTTGGTTGTTCGTCCGGACGGGATGGCCGCGTTATCGGCAGTCTCGCGGGTGCGAATCAGGGTGTAGAGCTGCAGCGTTC
>DASXGC010000179.1:0-26862 GCA_036489235.1 Vicinamibacterales bacterium | reverse complement strand
TCGTAGAGCGCGATCATCTCGGCCGAGCTGCGGTTGGGCTCGCCAGACTTCTTGAACGTGTAGGTTCCACCTCCGGCCCACAGCTCGCTGGACGCGACGTCGAGCGCGATGAAGATGTCCTGGCCGGCCTCGAGCCCGGCCTTGGCAATCGCCTCGAGCACGACCTCGACCGCCTCGCGGTTGGACTTCAGGTTCGGCGCGAAGCCGCCCTCGTCGCCGACGCCGGTCGACTGGCCGCGGCCTTTCAAGATGCCGCGAAGGGCGTGAAAGATCTCGGCGCCCATGCGCAGCGCCTCACTGAACGCCCCGGCGTTCAGCGGCATCACCATGAACTCCTGGAAGTCGACGCTCGAGTCGGCGTGCGCGCCGCCGTTGAGGATGTTCATCATCGGCACCGGCAGCGTGAACTGCTCGTTGCCGTAGAGGCTGCCGACGTGCCGGTAGAGCGGCACCTTCTTGGCCGCCGCCTCGGCGCGCAGCGCCGCCATCGAGACGCCGAGCAGCGCATTTGCGCCGAGCCGGCTCTTGGTGGGCGTGCCGTCGAGCGCGATCATCTTCGCATCGAGCCCGCGCTGATCCAGCTCGACACCGGAGACCGCCTTGGCGATCTCGCCGTTGACGTGGGCAACTGCCTTGCGCACGCCTTTGCCTCCATAGCGCGCCTTCTCGCCGTCGCGCAGCTCGAGCGCCTCGCGCTCGCCGGTCGACGCCCCCGACGGCACCGCCGCGCGGCCGAACGCGCCGTCGGCCAGCGTGACGTCCACTTCCACCGTCGGGTTGCCGCGAGAGTCCAGGATCTCGCGGCCGATAACCCTTGCGATCTTCATCGAGTCTCCTTGCCAGAATAAGGTACCCCACGAAACTCGCAATGTCGCAAGCTCACGAAAGACACGAAAAAGATCTTCTTGTTTCTTGGTGCGTTTCGCGGGATTTCGTGTGTTTCGTGCTCTAGGGGCCTCCACCGCGGCGATCCGCGTCAGCTTCGAAGCGGAGCGCCTCCTCGCTGAGCGGCCCGATGTACGGCTCGTCATCCACGGTGACGACGACGATGCCGGAGTCGGTGACGGTGTGGCGGCGGCGGTCTTCCTCGGCGTTGTAGCCGATCAGCGCGCCGCGCGGGATCAGCACGTCGCGGTCGATGATCGCGCGCCGGATCCGCGCATGACGCCCGACGCGGACGCCCGGCATCAGGATGCATTCGTCGATGGTGCAGAAGCTGTGGACCCGGACGTTGGGGCAGAGCACACTGCCAGAGATGCGGCTGCCCGAGACGATGCAGCCGGGCGAGATCACCGAATCCAGCGCCTGTCCACAGCGGCTGCCGGACTCGGCGAACACGAACTTCGCCGGCGGCGCCTGCGGCTGGTAGGTGCGCAGCGGCCACTCGGGATCGTAGAGGTTGAACTCCGGATTGACCTGGCAGAGGTCCATGTTCGCGTCGAAGTAGGCGTCGAGCGTGCCAATGTCGCGCCAGTACTTGGAGGATTTCTTGTTTTCGTCGTAGAAACGGTATGAGTACACCGGCGCCTGGTGAATCAGCGCGGGAATGATGTCCTTCCCGAAGTCGTGGTTGGTCGGCAGCGTGGCGTCCGCCTCGAGCGCCTGTACCAGGACCTCGGTATCGAAGATGTACACGCCCATCGACGCGAGCACGAACTCGCTCGATCCGGGAATCGGCGTCGGGTCTTTCGGCTTTTCCTGAAAGCCGGTGACGCGCTCGTTCTCGTCGACGACGATCACGCCGAAGCGGTTGGCATCGGCAATCGGCACTTCGATGGTCGCAAGGGTGACCGCAGCGCCGCGCTCTTCGTGCAGCCGCACCATGCGCGAATAATCCATCTTGTAGACGTGGTCACCGGAGAGCACCACCAGGTGTCGCGGATTCTCGCGCAGAATCGAATACAGGTTCTGGTAGACGGCATCCGCGGTGCCCTGATACCAGTGTTCGCTGACGCGCTTCTGCGGCGGCAGAATCTCGACGAATTCGCCGAGTTCTTCGGACACGATGCCCCAGCCCATTCGGATGTGGCGGTTGAGCGACAGCGACTTGTACTGGGTGGCGATGAACACGCGCCGCAGCCCGGAGTTGATGCAGTTGCTGAGAACGAAGTCGATGATGCGGTACGGGCCGCCGAAGTACACCGCCGGCTTGGCCCGCTCCTTGGTCAACGGATAGAGGCGCTCGCCGGCCCCCCCGGCGAGAACAATGACGAGGCTATCGTCGAGGAGGGCCGACATGGGTGATCAGCTTTTGCGCAGCACGACCCGGGCCGGCGCGCCGTCGGAGCCGACGACCCGCAATGGCAGGCACAGCATTTCGTAGACGCCGGGTTCCACGTCGCGCAGGTTGAGTCCCTCAATCACGATGACGCCGCCGCCGAGCAGGATGTGATGCGCCGGGGCACCCGCCTTGTGGTATTCCTCGACCGAGAGGTAGTCGACACCGACCAGCTTGACGCCGCGATCGACCAGGTGGCGGGCGCCGGATTCGGCGACGCCGATGAATTCGGGATGGAAGGCCGGGTCGTTCCACAAACGCGAGTTGGCGGTCTTGATCAGCAGCCGCACATCCTCGGTCAGATCGAAGCGTTCGAGGTCGTCGGCGGTGACCGCTTTGCGCGTGGTGACCTCGACGACCCGGGTCCGGCCGATCAGCATCTCCAGAGACAGCGCCTCGGTGCCGGCGCCCTCGTCAAAAAAGTGCCGCGGCGCATCGACGTGGGTGCCGGCGTGCGCGCTCAGGTGCAGGGTCGAAACGTTCGAACTGTCGCCGCGGACGAGGCGTTTGGTCGCCTCGAGGCTGAACGGCGTGTTGCCCGGATAGTTCGGGAGGTTCCCGTCGAGCGCTACGGAGACGTCGATCAGCTTCATATTGGCGGTCGAAAACGGTCGATCCTAGCATAGCGCCTGCGCCCTGAGAGCCGACTGAAGTGCTGACGATAGAAGGGTTTGACTTGGTATCTTGGCCCCGCCTATGATTGGCTGTTCGAGTCAGACCGTCATATTGGGAGACTAGGTTTTATGAAGCAGCGGCGTGGCGTGTTCGCCCTTTTTATCCTCGTGATGTTTGCGTCCTCGATGGCCGTCTTTGCGCAGAAGGACGACAAGAAGAAGGAGGAGCTGCAAAAGCGGGAGAGCCAGAGCGTCATCAAGATCGTCGACGACATGGCGGCGGGTCAGCCCGCGCCCAACGATTTCTCGATTACCTGGCTGCGAGACGATGTGCTGAAGGCGCAAGGCAACAAGGAATACGTGCCGTTCACCGTGTCGATCGATCCCGGCAAGGCCACCGGTAACCTGGCGTTCTACTGGCGAGTGGTTTCCAAGAACCCCGATGCGCCGCCCGCCGAAACTCCCGCCGCCAAGAAAGACGACAAGAAGGACGACAAGAAAGACGCGAAGAAGCCGTCGCCGTACGCCTACGAGGACATCAGCTTCGTGCCGGTGACCGCGGGGCAGAACCCACTGCGCATCTCGCGCTCGTTCACGGTCCCCGGCGGCGCCTACGATGTCTTCGTCGTCGTCAAGGAACCGGCGCCGGAGAAGCCGCAGAAGAATGCGCCGCCGCCGAAGATGTCGGTGCTGAAGCAGGCGATGACGGTGCCCGATTTCTGGAACGACGAGCTCGCGACCAGCACCGTGATGCTGGCGGCACGGATCGATCCGCTGCCGGCGCCGCTGACTCCGCAGCAGCAGGCCGACCGTCCCTACGCGATGGGCATGATGGAGATCGTGCCGGCGTTCGACACCAAGCTCTCGAAGAAGTCTGAGCTGTCGACCTTTATGCTGATTTACAACCCGAAGAGGGACGCCGCCAACAAGCCCGACATCAAGGTGGAATACAACTTCTACCAGAAGCTCGCGGGCCAGCCGGAGAAGTTCTTCAACAAGACCAATCCGCAGAGCCTGAATGCGCAGACGCTGCCGCCGAACTTCGATTTCGCGGCCGGACATCAGCTGCAGAGCGGACAGGCGGTGCCGTTGGCGTCGTTCCCAGAGGGCGACTACCGGCTCGAAATCAAAGTGACCGACCAGATCGCGAACAAGTCGCTGACCCGCGAAGTAAACTTCACGGTCAGCCCGTCGTAGGCTCGGTATCAGCGGAGCCAGCATGCGAAGTTCCCCCAGAGTGACGGCGTCGGCGGTCGTCGGCGTTCTGGCGGTGCTCTGTCTGCCGCTGGTCGGGTTCGCTCAGGGTATTTCGCAGATGCAGCCGGTGGCGCATCTCGCGTCGCTGGCCGCAGGTTCCATCGCCGGGATGGTCCAGGACGAGAAGGGCGTGCCAATTGCGGGCGCCATGGTCTCCGCGCTGGGCTCGTCCACCGCATTTGCCGTGACCGATCGCGGTGGACGGTTCGAGCTGCGGACGCTGTCGCCGGGGCCGTACCTGCTGCGCGCCCACCTCGCCGGTTTCGTCGCATCACGCGGTCAGGTCGTTGACGTGCATCCGAGCGCACGCGCGTCATCGTCGATTGCGCTACGGCACACCTCGACGGCGTCCTCTCCGGTGCTCGCGGCAGGCCTTGGCGGATCCGACAGCGTGCCGGTCGTTGATATTTCGGGCGGCGCCGACGCCGGGTCGGGAGCCGGTTCGGCGGCCGGCGGCGGAAACGACGGCGACGATCACACCGAGATCGCCTGGCGGCTGCGTCACGCCCGCCGCGCGGTTCTCAAAGACGCCACGGTGCCCGGCGATGTCGTGGCCGGCGATACGCCCGGCAATTCCAATCCGTTCGACACGCCTAAGTTCTTCGATCGCGCGTTCGGGACCTCGGCGCGGGTCGCGTCGAATTTCTTCTCGGGCACGCCATTCTCGGGTCAGGTCAACCTGCTCACGACCGGTTCGTTCGACTCGCCGCAGCAGTTGTTCTCGACCGACAATTTCTCGCGCAGCATCGCCTTCCTCGCACTCGGCGCACCGATTGGCGATTCGGCCGACTGGACCGCGCGAGCCGCGTTGACGCAGGGCGACTCGCCGTCGTGGATTGTCGCCGGCGACTACTCGACGCGGGCGCCCGCGAAGCACCGCTACGACATCGGCATGTCCTACGCCGCGCAGCGCGACGTCGCCAGCACGTTCATGTTTCGCAACGCGACCGACGGCACGCGCGAGGCCGGCGCGATCTACGGATTCGACACGTATTCTATTTCGCCGATTGTCACGCTCACTTACGGCGGACGCTACGCCTATTACGACTATCTCGAGAACGGCAGTCTGATCAGTCCGCGTGTGTCGCTCACGGTGGAACCGGCCGATCACTTCCGCCTCAGCACGATGGTGTCGAGCCGCGCCGTCGCCCCTGGCGCTGAAGAGTTCCAGCCGCGTCTCGAGAGTGGTGTGTGGCTGCCGCCGCAGCGGACGTTCTCTTCCCTCGACAACAACCAGCTCGAAGCGGAGCGCACGAATCATGTCGAGCTGGAGGTCGAGCACGATATCGCGGCCGCCACGGTTTCGCTTCGCGCGTTCCAGCAGCACGTATCCAATCAGCTGGTGACGCTCTTCGGCATCGACATGCCGGGCGCGCCGGCCTCGACCGGCCACTATTGCGTGACCAACGGCGGTGATATCGAGGCCACGGGCCTCAGCGCCGGCTTCCGCGCGGCCGTGGCCGGACGGTTTCACGGGTCGGTCGAGTACACCATGTCGCGCGCGCGAACAAATTCGCTCGATGGCGACGCGTATCTCCTGTTGCTCGCGCCATCAACCGTGCGTCCGCCGGCCGAACATATCCATGACGTCTCGACGTCGCTCGAGGCTGAGGTTCCGGAAACCGCGACCCGTGTGGTTGTGCTCTACCGTGTCAGTAACGGGTTTGCCCGCCCGGCGGCCGACGGCGGCAGCACGGCGATGCTGGACTCACGCTTCGACATACAGGTTCGTCAGTCGCTGCCATTTATGGACTTCAGCAGCGCCCGATGGGAGATGCTCGTTGCCGTCCGCAACTTCTTTCACGAAACGGCGCCTGATCAGTCGATTTATGACGAGCTCCTTGTGGTCCGCCCGCCGACTCGCGTGGTCGGTGGCCTGACGCTCAAGTTCTAAAGCCCCTCTCCTACTCGCCACGTATCCCGCCGATCCGTATTCTTGAATAAGCCCTCCGGTTCACCGGAGGTGGCCACTTTTTTCTTGCAGCATGCGTGCACGAATACCTTATTTTTCAGTAAGTTAGACATGGGACTGGAGCGCTCTCGAGGTATGCGCTTGCAACCTCGAGCAGCGCGATTGTCGATGCATTCTGATTCAGCCATTGAGGCCGAAGCGCCTGAGTCCAGGTGGTTCGTGTGGGGGCGATCCGCCTTCGCCGTTGCCGTTGCGGCTGTACTGATCGCCCTTGGCGTCGCCAACGTGGCGACCTATTCGCGCTGGCACGAGTACGAAGACGGCGTCCAGTGGGGTGCACGCGCGGAAGGCGTCACCGCGATTGAGGTATCCGACGGATCGGCCGGTTCGATCGCAGGCATCAAGGTCGGCGATGTACTCCTCGCAGTCAATGGCTCGCCGGTCCAGACACCCGCCGACGTCGTCGAACATCAGCATCGCAGCCACCAGGGTACGACGCTCGAATACGCGCTGGTGCGCTTCGGCACCAGCCAGGCGCTTCAGCTTTCGCTCACGCCGGCGCCACGCGGCAGCTCGATCTATTACGTGCTGGCCGCCGTCGGACTGTTCACCCTGCTCGTCGGCGCGTTTGTGCGCGTTCGGCGGCCGCGCGATCAGGCGACGCTGCACTTTTTCTGGCTCTGCGTCGCGTTTTTCGGCGTGTTTTCGTTCTCATTCAGCGGACAGTTCGATCGCCTCGACTGGATTTTCTACTGGGGTGACGCCGTCGCATTCGCGCTGCTGCCGCCGCTGCTGCTGCACTTCACGATGGTGTTTCCGGAGCGCGCTCCCGACCAACGCCGATCCCCGAACTCCGACCGAATCGAGTCCATCTTCGTTCCGCTGATGTACCTGCCGGCGCTGGTGCTCGGCGCCTCCCGGGTCATCGCCATCGTCCGCGGCTCGGACGGCAGCCTTTCGGGCCCGCTGTTCTCGCGCATCCTCGATCTGCTCGATCGCGCCGAGCCGGCCTACCTGTTCGTGTGCGCTGTGGCCGCACTGGCGGTGCTTGCGCGTGCGTTTCGCGACATCACTTCCGTCACCGCCCGGCGTCAACTCCGTTGGATTGCCGGCGGCACCGCGCTGGGCGTCGGTCCGTTTGCGTTCGGCTACGGTCTGCCATGGGCGCTCGGCATGAACCCGCCGATGGCGCTGCAGCTGACCGCGATCCCGCTCGGTCTCGTGCCGTTGACGTTCGCCGCGGCGATTGTGCGCTACCGCCTGCGCGACGTCGAGGTGATCATCAAGCGCGGTCTGGCCTACACCGCGTTCCTCGCGGCGAGCGCGGCGCTCTATGTCGCGCTGCTCAAACTGACCGGGTTCGTGTTCGCCAACGACGCCGACGGCCACAACTGGGTGATTGCGGCGCTGGGGACGCTGGTCATCGTGCTGCTCGCACGACCGGTCAAGGATTCCGTGCAGAACGCGCTCGATCGCTTGTTCTATCGCGATCGCTACGACTATCGCCGCGCGCTGGTCGCCTTTGCCCGCGACCTGAACAGCGACCTCGACGTCGTCCGTCTCAGTCAGCGGCTGGTGGCGCGCATCGTCGAGACGCTGGTGGTGGACCGCATGGCGCTGATGCTGTCGGACGAACGGTCCGGCGACTTCACGTCGATCGGCGACTACGGCTTCGCGCAGCGCGTGCCGAGGCTGCCGCGCGGATCATCGATGATGACGCGCCTCGACGGCGGGCATACGGTCGCGCTCGACGACCCGCTCGCCGGCGCGCGCTTTCTGGCCGAGGAAGTGGAATTCTGGCGCGACGGCGGAATCTATTACTTCGTGCCCTGCATCTTCGAGGGACACACCATCGCGGTGCTTGCGCTCGGCCGCAAAGATACCGACGAGCCGTTCAACAGCGAGGACCTGGGCCTGCTGACCGCTGTTGCCGGCCAGGTGGCCACCGCCATCGAAAACGGACGGCTGTATCGGCAACTCCATCTCAAGGCCGAAGAGCTCGGGCGGATGCGCGAGTTCAACGAGAACATCCTCGAGTCGCTCGACGATGGGCTGGTGGTGTTCGACGTGGACGAGCGGATCGTCCGCTGGAACCGCGCGCTGGAAAGCTTTTACGGCGTCACCCGCCAGGCCGCAGTCGGCCGTCTGCTCGGCGACATCTTCGACGCGCCGTTCGTCGCGGCACTCCGGGCGGCGCGCCAGGACCACCCTTATGGCGCGACCCTCTATCGCGCCCCGATGTCGTCGCGCGGCGCAGACAACACGCGGCTTCTCGTCAACGCCACCGAAGTGCCGCTGCAAAACGCGTCAGGTGGCGACGCGGTGGTCGGCACGCTGTTGCTGATCGAGGACATCACCGATCAGGTCCAGCTTGAAGAGCAGCTGCAAATTTCGGAGAAGATGGCGTCGATCGGCCTGCTTGCGGCCGGCGTGGCACACGAAGTGAACACGCCGCTGACCGGGATTTCGAGCTTTACACAGATGCTGCTCGAAGGCGCCGATCCCACCGATCCCAAAACGGTATTGCTCGAGAAGATCGAGCGGCAGACCTTCCGCGCCGCCAAGATCGTCAACGGCCTGCTCAACCTTTCGCGTCCGGGACCGGCCAGCAACGAACGGATCGAAGTCGATCTCAACGCGATCATCACCGACGTCTTTTCGCTGCTCGAGCACCAATTCACGGTCGGGAGCATCAAGGCGCGGCGCGAGCTCGCAACCGCGGCGATGCCGGTGATGGGCATTGAGCATCAGCTCCAGCAGGTGTTCCTGAACCTGTTTCTCAACGCCCGCGACGCGATGCCGAGCGGCGGCTGGCTGTCGGTCACCACCCGAATTGAGGGAGAGTCGGTGATCGCCGAAATTTCCGACACCGGCCTGGGCATCCCGTCCGAACAGCTGGCCCGCATCTACGATCCGTTCTTCACGACCAAGGCAATCGGCCGCGGTACCGGCCTCGGCCTGTCGATCACCTACGGCATCGTGCGCGAGCACGCCGGAACCATTCACTGCGACAGCGCCGTCGGTCAGGGCACGCGCTTTACGCTGGCGCTGCCGATGGCCGCCGCAGCCCAGCGCAACGCCAGGGCGAACTGATATGGCCACTTCACGCCGCGGCACGATCCTCGTCGTCGACGACGAAGAGATCATGCGGGAGATTCTCGAGACGCTGCTGACCCGTGAGGGTTACGACGTCCGGGTTGCTTCGTCAGGCGCCGAAGGCCTGGAAATGGCTCGAGCGCTGCCGTTCGACGCCGCCATCGTGGACATCATGATGCCCGGCTTGAACGGCATCGCCACGCTGGACGAGCTGAAGCGCATCGACGAGGACCTCAACGTCATCATCATCACCGCTTATGCTTCAGTGGAGAGCGCGATCTCGGCGATGAAGGCCGGCGCCTTCGACTACGTCACCAAGCCGTTCAAGAACGACGAAGTGATCGTGGTGGTGCGAAACGCGATGGAGCGGCGGCGGCTGGTCAGCGAGAACCGCAACCTGCGCCAGAACATTCAGGAGCGCTACCACAAGTTCGCGAACATCATCGGCCGCAGCGCGCGGATGCGTCAGGTGTTCGACCTCATCATCCAGGCGGCGCCGAGCCGGTCCACGATTCTCATCCAGGGTGAGAGCGGCACCGGCAAGGAACTGGTGGCGCGGGCGATTCACAGCAATTCGTCGCGGTCCGAGCGCTCGTTCGTCACCGTCAATTCCGGTAACCTGCCGCCGGATCTGCTCGAGTCGACGTTGTTCGGACACGTCAAGGGCGCTTTCACCGGCGCGGTCTACCCGAAGAAGGGCATGTTCGATCTCGCCGACAAGGGCAGCATCTTCTTCGACGAAATCGGCAACGTCCCGCTCGAGACGCAGGCCAAGCTGCTGCGCGTCATCCAGGAGCGCGATTTCATGCGGCTCGGCGGCATGGAGACCCTCAAGGTCGACGTCCGCATTATCGCCGCGACCAACGTCGACCTGCGTCAGATGATGGAAGAGGGCAAGTTCCGCGAGGACCTGTTCTATCGCCTCCATGTCATCTCGATTCAACTGCCGCCGCTGCGCGACCGCAAGGACGACGTCCCGCTGCTGGTTCACCATTTCCTCGAGAAGTACGGCCAGGAGAATGACAAGACCAGCCTCGAACTGTCGCCGGATGCGCTCGATCTGCTGACCGAGTACGACTGGCCAGGCAACGTCCGCGAGCTCGAGAACGTGATCGAACGTGCGGTGGTGCTCACGCCGGACTCGCACATCGGGGTGGAGTTGATTCCGGATCACGTCCGCAAGACGCCGAACTTCCAGATGCCGCAGTTCGTGGTGCCCCCGGAAGGGATTTCGTTCAAGGACGTCATCACCGACTTCGAGAAGCGGCTGATCGAGTCGACGCTCGAAGCCGCGGGCGGAGTGCAGAAGCGCGCGGCCGAGCTCCTGCACATCAAGCCGACCACGCTGAACGAGATGATCAAGCGCTACGAGATCCGTCCGCGCCGCAAGCGCGCCGTCAGTGGCAACGGATCCGAGCCCGCGCCGCCTGGCAGCAGCGAACCTGAACCGCCGGCGACCGACCCCGGTCCCCTGACACCGGTCGGCGTCACCGACGAGAAGTAGGTCATGCGATGAGCGCGTCGGCTTTGCTTGCGATCGCGGGCGCCGGCGCCATCCTCTTCGGTCTCCATCGGCTGGCGTTGTGGATGGAAGATCGCGGCTGGATCTACTACCGGCGAAAACACGGTAGCAGCGGTTCGCTCGGTTCAGCGTGCCTTGAAGTGCAGGCGATGCTCGAGCCTTCGAAAAAGCATGTGATCGAAATCGTTCGCATGGACGACTTCGAAGACGACGACTCCGCCGCCCCGCCGAAGCCTAGCGCGCGTTCTTGATCTTCGCGAACAGTCGCTCGAGTTTAGCGAGAACGACTTCCCAGCGGTAATTCCTGCGGATGTACTCACGGCCGTTCCGGCCCATCGACGCTCGCAGCTGGTCGTCGCGGATCAGCAGCTTGAGGCATTCCACGAACTCGTCGCGGTCGGCGTAGAACAATCCGGCGTTGCTGCGGACGCAGTGCTCGACCAGCACCTCGCTGCGGGCGTTTGCGAGCACCGGCGTGCCGACTGACATCGCCTCGAGCGCGAGCAACGACAGGCTCTCGTAAGGCGACGGGCAGACCACCACCGTGGCCGCTTCGAGTGCCTGAAGTCTTTCGCGTTCCGACAGTCTGCCGGCGAAGCGGATCGCCGGATCTTCCGGCAGCGCCATCAGCTTCGCGCCCATCAAGGCGAGCGTAGCGTCGCCGCCCTCTTTCAGGTACTCGCTGAAATACTGAATCAGCTCCTCGCAACCCTTGCCGGGGTCGATGCGGCCACCATAGAGCGCGATCGGCCCGTAGAGACGATGACGCCGGCGAAAGACCGCGCCGCGGGCGAGCAGGTGCGCCGGAAACTCACGCGCCGGGCCGTCGTCTTCAGGGCCGCCGACGGGAGCGTCCGCGTCCGGGGCATCAGGCTCCGACGTCGGTGGCTGATCCTCGTCGGGTTGCGACGGCATGCGCGGGTACGGTTGCTGCTGCGCCAGATCGATGCCGACGCCCACGACGTCCTCGAGCAGCGGACGCTCGGGAAACTGGTGCTGGACGAATCGCCGTTCGCTGTCGGTCAGGTAGCAGAGCGCCGCCGGCTTCTTGAAGACGTCCTTGAAAATCCCCAACTGGATCGCCGGCTCGTCGTGAGCGGTGGAAACCAGGATGCTGCGCGACGGCACGACCTCGAGTCCAACCACCGTCGTGGCATACAGATAGGTGAAGAAGATCACCACGTCGTACTGGCCCTGCTGACGCTTCAGGTGATCGATCAGGCCCGGGCACCACGGTCCCTGCTGCTTCAGCCACTCCATCTCGTCCTGGTGGCTGTGCGGGTTGTTGTAAATCCACTCCGAGTAGGTGTTGAAGGCGTCGATCTCGCGGGTGCGCGCGGTCGCAAAACGCCGTACCGTGACGCCGCGGACACGATCGGCGCCTTCCGGATACGCGTTCTGCCAGGTGACGTAGTCCTGGGCGCAGCTGGTGAGCACCTCGACCTCGTGGGTGACCGCGAGACGCTCGGCGACCAGTCGGCACAGTTGCTCGGAGCCGCCGAGCACTTCGGCGCCGTAGCGTTGGATGACGAAGGCGATTTTCACGATAGTTGGTGGAGAACCGAGGTGAGCTCGCGGGTGACCCGCGCGTCGCCGAAGTCCGCAAGCCGGCGGCGCTGTCCGGCAATCACCGTCGAGCGCAGGTCATCGTCGAATGCGAGCTGGCCGAGCAGTTCGGCGGCGAATTCGAGATCCTTCGGCGCAAACTGCACGCCGGCGCCGCCGAGGGTGTCCGGAACCGCCGCTGCGGCGTAGGCCATCACCGGCACGTCCGCCGCCATCGCCTCGACCAGCGGCACGCAGAATCCTTCGTGTTCGCTGAGCGAGATGTAGACTGCCGCGTGCCGGTAGTAGACCGCGAGTTCTTCGTCAGGAACCGGTCCGGTGAACACGAAACGATCGTCGAGGAAGCGGTACTCGGACATCAGGGCGCGAATCATCGAATAATACCGCGGCACCACGTCGAAGCGTCCGACGAAGATGAAGCGGTAATAGGCGTCGACGTACCGTTTGTAGACTTCCGCGAGTCGAAGGTGATCCTCGATTTTCTTGTTCGGCGCGATCCGGCCCACGAACAGGAAGTTGACCAGGCCATCGTCGAGGATGTGTTCGAGCGCCGGCCGCCGCACCGGCTGGGTGATGCGCGCGGTATTGACGGCGATCGGGAAGACGCCGGTCGGCGAGAAGCCCAGCGAGTCGAGCTCCTGGCGGTTGTATTCCGAGTCGCCAAGCGCGAGGTCGACGTGTCCGACGAGGCTCGCCAGCTCGCGCCGTCCCAGTGCGGCGAGCCGGAACAGCGCCGGGTCGTAAGGAGCGAAATATTGCGCCGGGGTCACGTTGTGGTACTGGAGCACCCGGCCGGAGCCGAGTGATGCGAACGCCGCGGTCATCGGCGAGGGCAGCGCGTAGTGAAAGATGGTGAGGTCGCCACGGCGTGCACCGGGATCGGCAAAGGGCCGCACGTCGTCTTTCAGCGCATCGTCGATCGTCAGGGCGAAGAGGTCGGAATCGTGGCCCATCCCGCGCAGCAAATCGCGGACGCGTCGCGCGCTGTCGCCGATGGCGTCACCGGCGTGCGCCGCCGGGACCCACTGATTGACGATCACCGGCGCCCTTTCCGCCGGCGCCGTTCCGTGGCGAGACTGCTGACGTGAACCTTCACTTGAGACTGCCCGCGCCGGCAGGCGCCGCCGGCAGCGCCTGATAGATCGCCGGCCGATAGAGACGCAGCTCTTCGAGCTCCTGGGCGGCGTCGAACTGCCCCCAGAAATCGAACGCGACCTTGGGCGCCGGTGCGCGCGGCGCGGCGAGGATGCCGTCGACGAAGCCCAGCAGCGTGCCGGCAAAGTCCTTCGAGCGCAGGCGGTCGACCGCCTCCAGTTGACCGTCCACGACCCGATCCTGCAGGCCTGCATCGGACACGATCGCGTCCATCAGCGCGGCCACATGCACCGGATCCTTCCGGTCGTACAGCACGCCGGCGCCGTCCATGGTCGAGGGCACTGCGGTTGCCGCGAAGGCCAGCACCGGCACCTGCTTGTAGAACGCTTCCACGATCGGCACGCAGAAGCCCTCGTGCTCGCTGGCACAGAGAAACAGATCCGCGATTTCGTAGAACGCCACCAATTCCTCGTCTGAGACGTGCCCGATGAAGTGCACGTGCATCACATCGAGGCTGGCGACCAGCTGATGCAGTGACGCGAGGTAGCGTTCGAAACCGTTCTGGGCACCAACGATGAGCAGGCGTGAGCGCGGATTGTGCAGCAGGTGATACGCGTGGAAGAAACGGATCAGGTCTTCGATTTTCTTGTTGGCGATCACCCGTCCCACAAAGACGATGTTGGTCCAGTCATCGTCGAAATCGCGCGCCACCAGCCAGTCGGGATCTCGATCGAGGTGTGTGAAGTCGGGGACCACCGGCAGGACCGCAGTCCGGGGGAATCCGAGTGCGTCGAGATCTTCGCGGTTGAATTCGGAATCGCCCATGGCCAGGTCGCAGCGATCGGCGTAGGCCTGCAGTTCGCGGCGCCCTCGAAAGCACTGGCGCGCCAGGGTGCGATGGACGCCGATGAAATACTCCGGCGGCGTGATGTTGTGGTAGATGAGCGCCATTCGATCCGGCAGCGCGAACGCCGTGCGCGACGCCCTCGAACCGAGCGAGAAATGATGGAGCAGCAGGTTGTCGGGGCGCGAGAAATCGACCAGCTCGCGGAAGTCGCGGGTCTGCGACTCGAGCCGATGATCGGCCGTTTCGACGAAGATTTCCGACTCGTATCCGGCCTCGCGCAGCACGCGCTGAATGCCGAGCACTTCGTGACCGATGGCGTCGCCGTAGCCGAGCGTGGCCAGGACCTGGTGGATCCGAATCACGCGCGTCTCCGCCCGCCTGACTCCGTCAACATCGCCGACTTAGACGCGGTCGACACGGCCTGACCGAGCGACGGGCCGGCCGGAAGCCTGGCCAGCACGTCTTCGGCCGCCGGCAGGTCCTGCCGCCGCCGATCGAACCAGCCAGGCAGCGGATCGCCAGCGCGCGCCGGCGAGCCGGTTTTGAGACGCTCGAACATCTCGAGATATTTCCGCTCGATCACAGGCCAGTCGTAGTTGTCGCGAAAGAACTGGCGGCCGTTGCGGCCGAGCGATCCGGTCAGCCAGCGGTTATGTTCCATCGCTTCGAGCGCGCCGACGAACTCCTCGTAGCCGTCGTAATACAGCCCGGCGTTGCTGCGGATGCACTGGCCTCTCAACACGTCGCACTTGCCGTTGGCCAGCACCGCTTTGCCGAGCGCCCACGCCTCGAGCGCGACCATTGACAGGCTCTCGTAGTACGAGGGCATGACCAGCAATTCGGCAGCAGCCATCGCGTCGAACTTGTCGGTGTCGTTGAGGAATCCGAGGTGGCGGATGCGGGGGTGCTGCGGAATCGGCAGCAGGCTGTTGCCGACCAGCACGAGCGAAAGCCTGGTCGTGGGATCCTTCTGGTAGCCCTGAAAGAACTCGAACAGTTCAGTGCAGCCCTTGTTCTGATCGATTCGCCCGACGTAAATCGCGAACGGTCCGCGGATGTTGTATTTCTGCCGGAAGCGGAACGCCTGCGGATTGTTCGGCACGTCGGAGCCGACGCCGACGACGACACCCGGCACATCCTGGTTGCCGGAAATCGTCTGGATCATCGCTCGCTCTTCCGGCGAGTTGTACATCAGCGCGCGGACGCCGCGAAACAGCGGCTGAAAGATCGACAAGCCGATGGTCGCGTCACGTTCAGCAGTCGGCACCAGAATCGCCCGGCCGCCCGAGGCTCGAGCGCCGTAGTAGGCGTGATAGTAGCGATAGCTGAAGAACAGGCAGTAGTCGAACTCGGCTGCGTGTCTGGCGATGTAGTCCACCAGCGCCCGGCTGGTCGGACCTTCGGCGTCGAGCCAGTCGAGCTCGTCGCCGATCGAATGACGTTGTGCGAAGACCCGCTCGGAGCGTTTTCCGAAGAGCAGGGGGTCGCGCTCGTGGTTCACCTTGAAGCGCCGGACCTGAACACCGTTGACCGGCTCGACCCCAGGCGTCAGCTCGTTCCGCCAGGTGACGTAGTCGTTTGCGCACGTGGTCAGCACCTCGACCTGACAATGACGGGCGAGCCGCTCCGCAATGTAGCGCGCGTGCAGTTCGGCGCCGCCGTTGATCGACGGTCCGTAACGCTGGACGACGACTGCGATCTTCACTGCCGGTTGGTGTCCGGATCGGCCGGCCCTGAACCTGTCGCAGGTTGCTGTCCGCTTGCGGACGTCGCATCGGTCGCGGTGTGGTCTGCCGGCGCCGCCGAAATCGGAGAAGCCTGAACTGCTGCATGCTCGCCCGCGGTTTCGGCGGCCTCGGCGGTCGGTGCGGCGGCCTGGTGATGATCCACCTCCCGCGCCTGTTCAGCCTGTTCGGCGACAGGAACCGCGATCGTTTCCACGGGATGACCCTCCGGCGCGTAGCTCTCCATCAGGTCGTGGCCGACGTGTGCAGGTGCGTCCTCAGCCGGCGAGGACGCGGCGGCCTCGGTGCCCGGCGACGCGATGTCCTGAGCTTCGGCTGAATCGTCGCCGTCCTCCGGGCCGTCGAAGTCATCTGGTTGCGCGAGATCGGCCGATGCGTTCTCCTGACCCGCAGGCGTCGCCGAGCCCGCGGCTCCGATGACCGCGGCTGCCGCACCACCGCCACGACGACCTCGGCGGCGTCGCCTCCGACGGCTGCGCTGCCCTGGACCTTCACCCGCGCCGGGTGCTCCCGCTACCGGCGTCGTCGCATCGGCTGACGCCGCCGTTTGCGCGGCCGCCGAAACCACCGGCGGCGATGTCGCAGAGGCGATCGGCGGACTCTGACGGGGTGGCGGCGGCGTTCGCTGCTGGTACTGTTGAACCGGAGGCTGCGGTTGCGGCGGTGCGGGCGATTCGTCCGGCGCCGATTTGTACACGACCGCGCCTTCGAGCGCCCTCGAGCGCCGTTCGTTGAATTCGAGACGGCTCGACACCGACTCGAGCCGCATCTTCAGATTCTTGACTTCGATCCCGGTCCGCGTGGCTTCGAGCACGAGGTTGTGGATCAATTCGTAGTACAGCTGATCGAGTCCGCGTCGTGCCGCTTCGCGGCGAGCCTCCCGCTCGGCATTCATCGCGTTCAGGCGCGACTGGATGTTGAGCGCCTGGATCAGCGGGTTCGGATTGAACAGCAGTTTCAGCAGCGGCGCGAGCAGTTTTCGCATCCAGCGAATCGGTGCGCGGTGCGACTCGAACAGCGTGGACTCTTCGAACGCGAAGTTGGGCAGCTCCGGCGGCTCGTAGGCCGGCTGCGCCTTGCGGAACTGATCCAGCAGGTCGGAGCGGACGCCCTTAGGGTCCAGGAATTTCTCGAGCTTGACCGCCGCGAGCTCGTGAATCTGCTGTTCGGTGTAGTCGACGCCGCGCTTCTCGCGGATGCGCGTGCGGATCTGCTCCATGATCTGCTCGACGTTCACCGAGTCGGAGCGCAGGTTGAAATCGGCCATAAGGTCACACCGGGCGGTAGATGATCAGTGCGACTGTCAGCGCCCACAATGCCACGCACGTGAGCAACGGACGGTCGGCCAGCAGCAGGTCGGCGGGACTGCCGCCGCCCTTTCGCTGGTGCACCAGATACAAGTACCTGAAAATCCCGTACAAGGGGAAAGGAATGGTCAGGCCGAGCCACGGCGTCCCGAACTTCTCCTGCGTCTCCGGGCTGATCGTGTAGAAGACGTAGGCCATCAGCGTTGACGCCGTCACGACGGCGATCATCTGATCGAGAAGATACGAGCTGTACTCGCCGAGAATCGGCCGGTGATGCGTGGCGTCGCCCGCCAGCAGCATGATCTCGTGCCGGCGCTTTGCCAGCGCGATGAATAACGCCAGGAGAATGGTGCAGACCAGCAGCCAGTGGCTGATTTCCACGTCGATCGCGATGGCTCCGGCTACCGCGCGCAGCACGAAGCCGATCGCGATTGTCAGCACGTCGATGATCACGATGTGCTTGAGCTGACCGGAGTAGAGCAGTTGGAGCGTGAGGTAGCCGCCGGCTACGGCGGCGAATTTCGGGCCCAGCGCCAAGGCGCCGGCCATCGCCGCGAGACCGATCACCACGGCGGCCGCCAGCGCGATCGGCACCGACAACGCGCCGGACGCGATTGGCCGCTGCGCTTTCAGCGGGTGACGCCGATCGCTGTCGCGATCGGCGATGTCGTTGACGAGATAGACGACGCCCGACAGGGCGCAGAAGATGACGAAGGCGGCGAAAGCCGCCGCCACTGCGTGCGGGTCGAACAGCCGACGCGCGAACAGGACGCCGGCGAAAACGATGAGATTTTTCGTCCACTGCGCGGGACGAACCGATGCCAGCAGGGACGAGGCAAGCGATCGCTCTGACAACGCGTCAACCGGAATGCCGGGGCCTGCCACAGGGGGTGAAGTGCTGCGCGCCATCTAGCGCGGTGGTCGGTTAGACCTTGGCCGATGCCGAAAAGCTCTGGACCGCGTCGTTCTCCGATTCGAAGGTCTCGAACACAGTCAGCAGCTTGGTGATCGACAGCAGGTCCGTGATCCGCTTGGTCAGGTTGAGGAGTTTGAGACTGCCGCCCTGACGGCTCACTGTCGTGTAGGTGCGAACCACTTCGCCAAGGCCCGCGCTGTCGATGTAGGGCACTTCGGCCAGGTTCAGGATGATCTTTTTGTGGCCCTGGTTGACGAGGCTGTTGACCTTGTCCTTGAGCAACTCATCACCTTCGCCGAGGGTGATTTTGCCCTTCAGGTCCAACACCATCACGTCGCCAACGGCCCGTTCCGCGATCTGCATGGAAACGCTCCAGAAAAGTTCGGTGTGAGCTTAACACCCGCCTGCGCCCGCACGCAACGTAATCAGGCACGTCCAACTCGGAGGCGAAAGACGTACCCCGCGCACAGTTGGCGTTGCCGAAGCGAACGCCCGGTCTGGCGCGGGGCACCTGAACGATTGAATCAACTGCAGTGGACGGCTTCAGGCCGTCCGGTTGAGGAAGTCGCGACCGCGAACCGCGTCAGGCGCCGCCGGCCCCCGCGAATTTACGGGACTGGAAGCATTCCTTGCAGAACACCGGGCGCCCCTGCGTTGGCTTGAAGGGCACCGTGGTCTCCTTTCCGCAGGCGGAACACTGGGTTATGGTCTCCACGCGTTCGCGGGCCATCCCTCCACCGGCGGGACGTGCTGCTCGCTTGCCTTTGCAAGCTTTACAGCGCTTCGGTTCGTTCTTGAAGTTCTTGTCGGCGAAAAACTGTTGTTCTCCCGCCGTCCAGACAAATTCTGCGCCGCAATCAACGCACGAGAGGATTCTGTCCTGGAACTCCATCGGTCGCTACCTCGGGTCGGATCTATTCCGTTTCTCGTCGGAGCTTCTTCCGATTCCGCTTACGTGCAAGCGCCTGTTTGGCTCTTCGTTTGTCGCCGGGTTTCAGGTAGAAGGAATGCTTCTTGATATCTTTGATGATGTCTTCCTGCTGAACCTTCCGCTTGAACCGGCGGAGAGCGCTTTCAATCGATTCGCCCTCTTGTATCTTTACTTCAGCCACGCGAGTAACACCCCCTTCGGGTGGCAAATGGTGCAAACATGCTAGGCTATCACAAGCAAACGCGAATCTTAGGCCCAATCTACAGCGGGGTCAACAAAATAGTCCCGCTTCATCAAGCCTCCTCACCGAACCCATTCACGCGCCATAACTCGTTCAAAAAATGAGAGTTCTGGTCATCGGCGGCGGCGGTCGCGAGCACGCATTGACCGCGCGTCTTGCGCAGGATCGTGATGTCGGAGAACTGGTGGTCGCGCCCGGAAACCCGGGTATTGCCACGCTCGCCCGCACAGTTCCGCTCGACCTCGGCCGGCCGGAAGACGCCCTCAACCTTGCCGATCGCGAGCAGATTGATCTGACCATCGTCGGTCCGGAGCTGCCGCTCAGCCTGGGAATTGCCGATCGCTTCGCTTCCGAGCAGCGACTGCTGTTCGGACCGACCTCGGCCGCAGCCCGGCTCGAGTCGAGTAAGGCATTTGCCAAAGCGTTCATGGCGCGCCATGGCATCCCGACCGCGCGCTTCGAAACATGCGAGTCGGCCGGCCACGCGCTCGATCTGGTCCGCGGCGGCACCTTCGGATGGCCGGTGGTTCTCAAGGCCGACGGCTTGGCTGCCGGTAAAGGTGTCGTCATTGCACAGGACCTCGCCGAAGCCGAAGCTGCGATCGTCGGCATGATGAGCGACCGAAAATTCGGCGCCGCCGGCGATCGGCTCGTGGTGGAAGAGTGCCTGACCGGACCCGAAGTATCGTTCTTCGCGGTTTCGGACGGGGTCCGCGCCCTTCCGGTCGGCACAGCCCAGGATCACAAGCGGATTTTCGACGATGACCGCGGGCCGAATACCGGAGGGATGGGCGCGTTCGCGCCGAGCCCGCTGATCGATTCCGCGATGCATGCACGGGTGATGCGCGAAATCATCGATCCGGTCGTAGCGGGTATGGCCGCCGAGGGACATCCGTTCCGCGGATTTCTTTACGCCGGTTTGATGCTGACGCCTTCCGGGCCGAAGGTGATCGAATTCAACGCTCGCCTCGGTGATCCCGAAGCCCAGGTCATCCTCCCGCTCATCGAAGAACCGCTGCTCCCGATACTCGTGGCCGGTGCCGCGGGTGTGCTTCGCCAGACCACCGTCCGGATTGGCGCCGATCGGCAGGTCTGTGTCGTGCTCGCGTCGCGCGGATATCCCGAATCCGCGGAATCAGGCCGGCCGATTCGGGGAATCGAGGATGCCGAAGCCATTCCAGGCGTCGCCGTGTATCACGCGGGGACAGCGTGGCGCGACCGTCAGCTGGTCACGGCCGGCGGCCGCGTGCTTACCGTGGCGGGACGAGGACGCGACTTCGCCGAGGCTGCGAAGTGCGCCTACTCCGGTGTCACGCAGATTTCGTTCGACGGCATGCAGTATCGCCACGATATCGGGCGCAAGGCGTTGTGAAGTACGCCGTCATCACCTTCGGCTGCCGCGTCAACCAGGCCGACTCCCTCGGTTTCGAGGAGCAGTTGCTCGCCTCCGGCGCGAAGGCGGCATCGCCCGAGGCTGCTGACATGGTGATCGTCAACACCTGCTCGGTGACCGCGACTGCCGATCAGGGCGCGCGGCAAACCATCCGGCGGATTGCGCGCAGCAATCCCGCCGCGAAGATCGTCGTCACCGGGTGTTATGCCACTCGCCGGCCGGACGAGCTGGCCTCGTTGCCGAACGTTGCGGAGGTCGTCGTGAACGACGACAAGCCGCGGTTGGTCCAGATTCTCCGTCGTGTCGCGGTCGAGACGGATGGCGACGTCCGCCTGAAGGCGGACACTACGAACGAGGTCCGCCTAACGACTGAGGTCCGCCTCAAGGCGGACACTACGACTGCTGGCGCGGTCGTCGGCGACGGTCCCTGTGGTGCGACGATCGAGCCTGGCGTCGCCGGGCGGACCGCCTTCACGCTGCGCGTCCAGACCGGCTGCGCCGAGCCCTGCTCCTACTGCATCATACCGACGACCAGAGGGATGCCGAGGAGCATCGCGATCGAGGATGTGCTGCGCGAGGTGGCGAGGGTTGCGGCAGCGGGCTTCAAGGAAATCGCGCTGACGGGCGTGCATCTCGGCTCTTACGGGCGCGACCTGACACCGCGCTCCTCGCTGATCGATTTGTTGCGGGCGATTGACCAGTCGCCGGCGACTACGTCGGCTGAGGGCGTCCTGTTTCGGATCTCGTCGCTCGAACCGATGGACTGCACACCTGAAATCGTCGATCTCGTGTTTGGGTCCGATCGCTTCGCGCCGCATTTCCATCTGCCGCTGCAGCACGCCAGCAACCGCATCCTGTCGGCGATGCGACGGCCCTATACCGTCGAGTACTACGCGGCCCTGGTGGACGACATTCGCTCGCGCATCCCGCACGCGTCCATCGGCTCCGACATCATCGTCGGATTCCCTGGCGAGACCGCGGACGATTTCGAGCAGCTCGCGTCGTATCTCGAGCGGTCGCCGCTGACCCATCTGCACGTATTTCCTTACTCAGATCGTCCGGGAACGGCGGCGTCGCAGTTGGGAAACCGCGTCGCGGGAGGCGAGACTCGCGAACGCGGTCGTCGCGTGCGCGAGATCGGTCAACGACTGGCGGCGAGGTTCCGCGACTCTCAGGTGGGCACCAACCATCGCGCGCTGACACTCGAAGACGGCAGCCTGGCCGTGACCGGAAATTATCTGAAGCTCAGGATTCCGCCGGGGCCGCCGCGCAATACCTGGGTCCGGGTGCGGATGACGTCACATCACGACGGCGAGTTGCTGGCTGGCTGACTTTTTCTGGCCCTCGACGATCAGCTGACCGCAGGCCGCTCGGATGTCGCGTCCTCGGCTCTTGCGCACCGAGACGACGACGCCGTGATCCGCGACGATTTTCGCGAACTTGTCGATCGCCGCATCCGACGGCCGCTCGAACGGAATGCCCGGCGCGGCGTTGAGCGGAATCAGGTTCACTTTCGATTTCACGCCCGCGACCAGCTTCGCCAGCGCACGCGCGTCACGCGGCGAATCGTTGACGCCGGCGAGCATCACGTACTCGAACGTGATCCGGCTGCGCTTGCGGACCGGGAAGCGCTTGCAGGCCGCAATGATGTCGGCGACGCCGTATTTCTTGTTGATCGGCACGAGCTCGCCCCGCTGCAGGTCGGTGGGCGCGTGCAGCGAGATCGCGAGGTTCGGCATCACCGCCTCGCTGGCGAGGCGTTCCAGCGCTGATAACAGTCCTACGGTCGACAGCGTGATCCGGCGCGGTGGCATCGCGAAACCGTGTTCGTCGGTCAGAATCCGCAGCGCCGTCATCGTCTCGTCGTAGTTGTGGAGCGGCTCGCCCATGCCCATCAGCACGATGTTGAAGGCGACTTCGCGCATGTCGAGCGCATCGGCGAGCACGCGCACCTGGCCGACGATTTCGCCCGCGGTGAGGTTGCGGACCAGACCCATTTTGCCGGTCAGGCAGAACGCGCACGCCATGGCGCAGCCGACCTGTGTCGAAATGCAGAACGTCATCGACGGTGTGTCGGGGATGAACACCGATTCGATCTGCTTGCCGTCAGCAAGACGCAGCAGGAATTTTTCCGTGCCGTCTGAAGACTTTTCGCGATGGACGAGCGTCGGCGTGGTGAGCGTGAAACGCTCGGCGAGGCTCGTGCGCAATTCGCGCGAGAGATCCGTCATCGCCGCCGCATCGGTGATGCCGCGGCGATAGATCCACTGAAAAATCTGGCGGGCGTGGAAACGCTGGTGCCCGGCGTCGGCAAGCGCAGACTCGAGCGCCGAGCGGTCCAGGTCGGCGAGGTCGGGTCGGTGCTCCGCGGCAGCCACTTTCGCTCTCTGTTTCTGAACCTTCCGAGACGTTCGATGGTAGCATGTTGTGAGCCTCACTTTGCCAGATTCCCCGATCGTCAGAGACGTTCTTCCCAACGGCCTGCGCATCCTGACCGAGCAGATGACCCAGGTACGCTCGATCAGCATCGGAGTGTGGTTGACGCGCGGATCGCGCCACGAGAGCGCGGAGCGCAGCGGCATCGCGCACTTCGTCGAGCACATGCTGTTCAAGGGCACGGGCAGCCGGTCCGCGGAAGACATCGCCCAGCAGATCGATTCAATCGGCGGCCAGCTCGACGCGTTTACCGCGAAGGAATACGCCAGCTACTACATCAAGGTGCTCGACGAGCACCTGCCGCTGGCGATCGACATTCTCTCCGACATCGTCCGCAACCCTGCGTTCACGCCCGACGATATCGAGCGCGAGAAGAAAGTCGTCCTCGAAGAAATCAAGATGGTCGAGGACACGCCTGACGATCTGGTGCACGAGCTGTTCACTCAGGGATTCTGGGAGAACCATCCACTGGGCCGCCCGATTCTCGGCACCAAGGAGACGGTCGAATCGTTCGATGCGGATCTGCTGCGTCGTTATTTTCGCGGCGTCTACACCGCGGACAACCTGATCGTGGCGGCGGTGGGCAATCTCGAACACGATCGCGTCCGCGAGCTGGTGGCCGAAAAGTTCGGCTCGCTGATTGGCGCGGGAGAGCCCGCCGCCGATCACGCACCTGCGGTGGTGCCGAACGTGCTGATCCGGAACAAGGAGCTCGAGCAGAGCCACGTCTGCCTCGGCGTCGGCAGCTATCCGCAGGATCACGACGATCGGTATTCGAGTTATGTGCTGAATACGTTGCTCGGCGGATCGATGAGCTCGCGTCTATTCCAGAATGTCCGCGAAAAGCGCGGCCTCGCCTATGCCGTTTTCAGCGGGCTCAGCGCCTACCGCGACGCGGGAGCGTTCACGATCTACGCCGGCTGCGCCAACGACGCAGTGGACGAGGTGGTGGACTTGTGCGTCGAGGAACTACGCGGCGTCAAGAACACCGAAGTGTCTGCCTCCGAGTTGCAGCGCTCCAAGGATCACCTCAAGGGCAGCCTGATGCTGAGCCTCGAGAACACCGCGAGCCGGATGTCGCACCTGGCCCGTCAGGAGATCTACTTCGACAAGCAGTTCGGTCTGGACGAGACGCTGCAGGGTATCGAAAAGGTGACCGCGGCCGACGTGCAGCGGGTCGCCGCGGATTTGTTTCGCAATGGTTCTCTCTCGGCGACGGTGCTCGGCAAGGTGAACGGGATGCAGATTTCCCGCGAGCGGCTCGACCTTGATTAGTCAGCCCCGATTCGTCACGCTCGATTAGATGATTGCCCGTTATACCCACCCCGACATGGGGCGGATCTGGAGCGACCAGCGCCGCTACGAGACCTGGTTGCTCGTCGAAACCGCCGCCGCTGAAGCGATGGCCGCCGCCGGCATCGTGCCGGCCAATGCTGCGCGTGACATCCGCGATCGCGGCGCCTTTGACATCGCACGGATCGAAGAGATCGAGCAGACCACCCAGCACGACGTGATCGCCTTCACCACTGCGGTGGCCGAGAAGGTCGGACCGTCGGCCCGATGGCTGCATTTCGGACTCACCTCGTCCGACGTCATCGACACCGCGCAGGCCTTGCAGATGCGCGAAGCCTGCGATGTCATCCTCAAGGACCTCGATGGACTGGCCGAGGCGATTCGCGAGCGAGCCATGGAGCACCGCCGGACGCCGATGATCGGCCGGACCCACGGCGTTCACGCCGAGCCGATGACGTTCGGGTTGAAGCTGGCGTTGTGGTACGCCGAGGTCGAGCGGGATATCGAGCGGGTCCGCCGCGCGCGCGCGACGATCAGTGTGGGCAAGCTGTCAGGAGCGGTCGGGACGTTTGCCCACCTGCCGCCTGCGATTGAAGTGGCGGTGTGCGCCCGCCTTGGGCTCGAGCCGGCTCCGGTCGCGTCGCAGGTGATTCAGCGCGATCGCCACGCCGAGTTGATGGCAGCTCTGGCGCTCACTGCCGCGGCGCTCGAAAAGTTCGCGCTCGAAATCCGCGGCCTGCAGAAAACAGAAATCGGCGAGGTCGAGGAGCCGTTCGGCAAGGGGCAGAAGGGTTCGTCGGCGATGCCGCATAAGCGCAACCCGATCGGCTGCGAACAGATTGTCGGGATGGCGCGGCTGGTCAGGAGCAACGCTCATGCCGCGCTGGAGAACGTCGCGCTCTGGCACGAGCGCGACATCTCGCACTCCTCGGTCGAGCGCGTCATTCTTCCGGATAGCTTCATCGTGCTCGACCACATGCTCCGCCGCATGACGCGGATCGTGAAGGGCATGCTGGTTTATCCCGAGCGCATGCTCGAGAACCTGAACCGGTCGCGGGGCGTGGTGTTTTCGGGCACCGTACTGCTCGAGCTCGCCCAGCGCGGCGTCTCGCGCGAACAGGCCTACGAGTGGGTGCAGCGCAACGCGATGCGTTCGTTCGCGGAGCATCGCGACTTCAAGGCCCTGCTGCTCGCCGATGCCGACGTCACCGCCGTGCTGCCCTCGGCGGACATCGAACGAGCCTTCGATCTCGGCACGCAACTGCGACACGTCGACGAGATTTACGATCGGGTGTTCAAGACCGTCACCGCCTAGCCGTCGCAGAGGACACGACATGCGCGCGCGCGTTTTTGTTACGTTGAAGCCGTCGGTATTCGATCCGCAAGGCAAGGTGATCGCCGACGCGCTGCACTCGCTCGGCTATGACGGCGTCGCGGACGTCCGTCAGGGCAAGTACTTCGAGCTCGAACTGGCGGCCGCCGACACCGCGACCGCACGCACTCTGGCCGCTGAGGTCGCGGACAAGGTGCTGGCCAACCCCGTCATCGAGAGCTATCGCATCGAGGTTGACTGACCATGAAATTCGGCATCGTCGTCTTTCCCGGCAGTAACTGCGACGAGGACGCGCTTCACGCCGCCAGGGACCTGTTCGGCCAGGAGGCCGACTATCTCTGGCACAAGGACACCGACCTGAAGGGCGCCGATGTTCTGATTCTGCCAGGCGGCTTTGCGCACGGCGATTATTTACGGACCGGCGCGATGGCGCGATTCTCGCCGATCATGGCGTCAGTACGGGCGTTCGCCGAACGCGGCGGCCCCGTGCTCGGCATTTGCAACGGGTTTCAGATCCTGCTCGAGTCGGGCCTGCTGCCGGGTGCGATGCTCCGCAACCGCAGCTTGAAATACCGCTGTGAGCACGTCCACCTCCGGGTGGAACAGACCGACACACCGTTTTCCAGCGCTGCCAGCGTCGGACAGGTCCTGCGAATTCCGATCGGCCATGGCGAAGGAAACTACTTCGCGCCGCCGGACATGCTCGAGCGGATCGAAACGAATCGTCAGGTGATTCTGCGCTACACCGACCCGGCCGGTCGCCTCGACGACCACTCGAATCCGAACGGCTCTGTGAACGCCATCGCGGCGATCTGCAACGAGCAGCGAAATGTCGTCGGCATGATGCCTCATCCCGAACGCGCCTGTGAGACACTCCTCGGCGGTGTCGACGGCCGGGTCATCTTCGAGTCGATCCTTCGTGCGGTCGAGAGGCCCGCGTTACAGGTTGCGGGGCGGTCCCGCTAGGGCCGCCGGAGAAGAGATGATCGACGCCAAGGTTCTGGAGCGCCACGGACTCAAGGCCGACGAATACGAGCGCATCGTCGCGTTCATGGGCCGCGAGCCGAATCTCACCGAACT
>DASXGC010000050.1:0-9929 GCA_036489235.1 Vicinamibacterales bacterium | reverse complement strand
TGCGCCGACGGGCGCGCGACCCTCAGCCTCAAGCCTGGACCATCAACGCTGTTGCTGCACGGGCACTGTCATCAGAAAGCGATGGGAATGCTGCCGGCGGCACGCGCGCTGTTGTCGCGCATACCATCGTGCACGGTGGTGGACCTCGACGCCGGCTGCTGTGGAATGGCCGGATCGTTCGGCTATGCGAAAGAACACTACGACGTCTCGCGCCAGATCGGGGAACGCAAGCTTCTGCCGGCGGCACGCGCGATGGCGTCAGGAACAGTACTGGTCGCGCCGGGCACGTCGTGCCGGGAGCAGGTGAAACACTTCACCGGCGTGACGGCTCTGCACCCGGCGCAGCTTCTACAGTCTCTACTCAAGGACGAGTAGCCGAGTTAGTACTTGGGGCTTGGGACTTGGGGCTCGGTCCGTTCATGGTTCATGGTCCCTGGTCCGTCCTTGGTTCGTGGTCCTTGGTCCTTGGTCTTGCTCCGCAGATTATCGGACCCACGAGGACCGAGGACCACAGACGGACCAGGGACCATGAACGGACCAAGACCGAAGTACCAACCACCAAGGACCAACTAATAACGCCGCTCTCCCGGCTTTCGATCCGACCCGAGCACTTCCATCCACGCAGGATACGGCAGCGGGAGTTTGCTGACCTCGTCGAGCGCCGTCGTTTCCTCGGCGGACAGGGTGATGTCGACGGCTTTCAGGTTGTCCTCGAGCTGCGGCATCTTTCTGGCGCCGATGATGACGCTCGACACCGCGTCGTTCGCCAGAATCCAGGCCAGCGCGATCTGCGCCGGACTCACGTCGCGCTTCTTCGCGATGCCGACCAGCACATCGAGGATGTCGAAGCCCTTCTCTTTGTCCACGGGAGGGAAATCGAACTTGGCGCGGCGCGCCTGTTCGTCACCGCCGTTTCGGGTGAACTTTCCCGACAGGAATCCGCCGGCGAGCGGACTCCACACCAGCAATCCGAGGCCCTGATCCTTGATCAGCGGAATCGTGTCGCGT
The DNA here is from genome assembly GCA_036489235.1 of Vicinamibacterales bacterium. Classification (GTDB taxonomy): domain Bacteria; phylum Acidobacteriota; class Vicinamibacteria; order Vicinamibacterales; family CAVVIG01; genus CAVQFC01. The sequence goes on along the minus strand of DASXGC010000050.1, from coordinate 8,921 downwards.
TCGAGCTCGCGGCCGACCAGCGAGTAGTACGACTGCGTCGTGCGGAATCGCTCGAGCTGCTGCTCCCGCGACACGCCGAGCGCCTTCATCAAAAACCACGCCGGCAGGTTCGAGCAGCCGATGTAGCGAACCTTGCCCGAACGCACCAGATCGTCGAGCGCACGCAGCGTATCCTCGATGTTGGTCAGCGTGTCCGAACGATGAATCTGAAACAGGTCGATGTAGTCGGTGTCGAGACGCTTCAGGCTCGCCTCAACGCTCTCGATGATGTGCAGCCGCGACAGCCCGACGTCGTTCGCGCCCGGTCCCATCCGCCCGCGCACCTTGGTGGCGACGATCACACCCTGACGCCTGCCGGCCAGCGCCTTTCCCAGCATCGTCTCCGATTGGCCGCTCGCATAAACGTTCGCGGTGTCGACGAAGTTGATGCCCGCGTCGAGCGAGCGGTGGACGATTGAATCGGCGACAGATTGATCGAGGCCGCCGATCATCTCCCAGATCTGGCCAGTGCCGCCGAAGGTCATGGTGCCGAGGCACAATTCCGAAACGAACACGCCGGTATCCGCTAGTTGCCGATATTTCATTGAAGTAGTCTATAGCCTCCGCATGGCGACGACCAGACGCCTGTCTCCTCCCAACATCGTGCTCGGTCTTCTGTGCGTGATGTATCTCATCACTTACGTCGATCGCGTCAACATCTCCACCGCCGCGGACGCGATCCAGCGCGAGCTCGGACTTTCGAACACGCGGCTCGGATTTTTACAGTCGGCGTTCGGCTATCCGTATCTGCTGTTCCAGGTGTTCGGCGGGTGGGTCGGCGATCGCTTCGGACCGCGGCGCACGTTGTTCCTGTGCGGGTTGGTATGGGCCACCGCCACAATCCTGACCGGCTTTTCAGGCGGCCTGGTGATGCTGTTTGCCTGCCGCGTGCTCGTGGGCATCGGCGAGGGCGCGACCTTTCCGGTGGCGACGCGGGCGATGCAGAACTGGACGCCGATTGGCCGTCGCGGTTTTGCCCAGGGCCTCACCCATTCGTTCGCGCGGCTCGGCAACGCGATCACGCCGCCAGTCGTGGCCTGGCTGATCCTCGCGATCAGCTGGCGCGGATCGTTCATTGTTTTGGGTTGCTGCAGTCTGATCTGGGTGCTGGTGTGGGTGTGGTACTTCCGCGACGTCCCGGCCGATCACGCGGCGATGACGACTGCCGATCTGGCGCCGCTTCCCAATCAAGGTGCGGCGGCCACCGTGGTCCGGCCGCGGGTGCCGTGGGGAGCGTTGACCCGCCGGATGGCGCCGGTGACGATCGTCTACTTCTGTTACGGCTGGACGCTGTGGTTGTACCTGACCTGGCTGCCCCAGTACTTCCTGCACGCCTATCGCCTCGACCTGAAGCGATCGGCGCTCTTCACATCGGCGGTATTTTTCGCGGGTGTTGTCGGTGACTACCTGGGTGGAGTGATCAGCGATCACGTGCTCCACCGCACCCGCAACCTTCAGACAGCACGGCGGAATGTGGTGATGATCGGGTTCATCGGTTCGTTTGTCTGCATGATCCCGGTGTTCCTGACCCGCGATCTGACCTTGATCATCCTGTCGCTCGGCGGCGCGTTCTTCTTCGCCGAAATCGTGATTGGGCCGATGTGGTCGATTCCGATGGACATCGCGGGCAAGTTCTCGGGAACCGCCGCCGGGATGATGAACACGGGATCGGCGCTTGCGGCGATCCTGTCGCCGATCGCCTTTGGCTACATCATCGACAGGACCGGCAACTGGCAGCTGCCGTTCGCCGGCTCGCTGGGCTTCCTGCTGTTGGGAGCGCTGCTCGCACCTACCATGCACCCCGAGCGGGCGTTCGAGGAAGCCTAGGGCGACAGGCAGCTATTGATTCGCTGATCCCCGAGGCTTGGCTGGTGCCGGCAGCGCCTTGCGCGGGAGTTTCTCGTCCCGCATCGCCGCCTCGTAGGCAAACACCGCGATGACCGTCGCCTGCTGGATCATGTCGTCGCGCTGGACGCGATCGACGGTGTCCATGTTCGAGTGGTGGCTGCGTGCGTTGTATTCGAGTCGATCGACCAGGAACTGGAACGCCGGAATGCCGGCGTTGTCGAACGAGACGTGATCGGTGGAGGTGACCGAGCGCGGTCCGAGGATCGTGACGTCGAGATCCTTCAGCGGCGCGATCCACTGCTCGAAAATCGGCGTCACCGCCATGTTGCCCTGCATCCAGACGCCGCGAACCTTGCCGGTGCCGTTGTCCGAGTTGAAGTATGCGGACAGCTTTCCCTGTTCCGGTTTGAGCGTCATGGTTTCGACATCGGCGAGGTGGTCGCGCACGTACGCCTGCGAACCGAGCAGCCCTTGTTCCTCACCACCCCAGAGAGCGATGCGAATGGTCCGGCGCGGTTTGACGCCGGACGCTTTCAGGATGCGCATCGCTTCCATCATCGCGGCGCTGCCGGTCGCGTTATCGGTGGCGCCGGTCGCGTACGGATGCGAATCGAAGTGGGCACCAATCAGCACCACTTCGGACGCCAGGTCGGTGCCTGGAATTTCCGCGAGCGTGTTGAACCCGTTCGGTTGCGTCTCGTCGTAGAACTTCGTGTCGACATTCAACTCGACCTTGACCGGCACTCCCTTGTCGAGGACGCGGACCATCCGGTTGTAGTGCTCGACAGCCAGGGTCACCTCTGGAACCGCCTTGCCGGCGCGCTCGTCGCGAGCGCCTGCGCCGGCCGGAAAAATAGTTCCACCATCGGGATGCTGTTGCTGCTGGAGGAGATCGCTGCCGACGGCACCCATGTCACTGTCGCCGCCGCGATCGAAAAGCGCGACCACGCCTTCGGCGACGTAGAAGTCGGCGAGCTTCTGCCGGAACGCCGCCGCCGCACCGCCGCGGCCGCCGCGACCGCCAGCCGCCGGCTCGGGAATCGGCGTGGACGCAGCCTGATCGGCAAGACCCGGGTCAGTCATGCGGACGATGAAGGGACCTTCGAGCATGCGAACCCTGCGGGCGGGCTGGGTCAGGATGATTTTGCCCACGAGTTTGCCGTGATAGGCGGCGAAGTCGGCCTCGCTCGCGATCGGCGCCCGCACCACCTCGGCGACGACGGTGCCCTTGGTCGCTGACGACCACTCGTGCGGGAAGCCGATGATCGGCTGAATCTGCGGTTCGACGAGGTGGGCGCTGAAACGGACCAGCGACCAGCCTTTGCCCAGCGTCCATCGCTCCTGATGCACGTTGGCCAGGCCCCACTCCTTCATCGTCTTCATCGCCCACTCGCTGGCCTGCTGGATACCGGGCGAGCCGGTGAGACGCGGACCGTAGACGTCGCTCAGCCACGAGATGTGATCCATCACCTGCGAACGAGTCAGTCCTTCGTTGCGGATGCGTCCGATCATCGCGTAGTCGAGTTTTTCGCTCTGCGCGACCAGCATCGGCGCGGCGCTCGCGAGCAGCAACGTCATCAGAATCGAACGTCTCATCGAACTCTCCCTGGATCCACGATGGTCCGCCTGAAGGCGGACACTACATCATTGGTGTAGTGTCCGGCTTTAGCCGGACCCGACATCAGACCAGCGCTGTCTTGTAGAGCGCCAGCAGCTTTCCCCACGCCTTTTCGGCGTCGGCCTTGTTGTAGATCGGTTTGTCCGGCGGCGCCGGCATGTCGGCCATACACCAACCATGCTGGCTGCCGTAGACCTCGATTTCCGCCGGTTGGTGCGCGCTGGCGAACGCCTCCTTCAACTTGTCCTTCGCGTCGGGCTGACGCTGGTCGTCGTTGGCCGCGATGCCGATGTAGAGATGCGCCTTCATCTTCGGAATCAGCAGATGGGGACTCGTTGGTTGATCGGTGACCAATCCGCCGCCGTGGAACGAGCCGCCGGCGCCAACGCGGTTCGGAACCGTGGCGAGGGTACGCATCACCAGCGGGCCACCCATGCAGTAGCCCTGGGTCCCGATTTTCTTCGACGTGTTGACGGCCTTCTGGGCGTCGAGGAACGCGACGAATGCGGTCGCGTCTTTTTCGGCTGCGCCCGGGGCGCCGATGCTTCCCATCAGAGGCCGCAGCTTGGTCATCGCTGCCTGATTCGAGAAGTCGAAGCCGGCCGCTTCGATGCCTGGAGCCTTGGTCAGCCGGTAGTACGGATTCGGCACGAGCACCGCGTAGCCTTCGCCGGCGAGCCGCTTGCCCATGTCGACAAGCGTGGGACGCAGGCCAAACGCGTCGGCCCAGATGATCACGCCCGGATAAGAACCGGTGTTCGGATGGATGAAGACCGCGTCGCAGGTCCCGTCGGGCGTCGTCACATTGACGTTGCTCACCGAGACCGGCAGCTCGGCAGCGGACGCGAGATTCTCGGTCGCGGCGGCGAGGCCGGCAGCCACTGAGAGCGCGACGAAATCGCGGCGGGACAGTTCGTTCTTCTCGTCAGGCATGGCACTGCTCCTTCATTGCGTTGGCGTGAACCGCGGAGGACGGTCGCGATACCGGAGGAGTGTAACCGAAGCCACGCCTCCTAGTGTCCGGACCAGACCGGCTTGCGCTTCGCCACGAACGCGGTGACGCCTTCGCGAAAATCGGCGCTCGTATAGCACAGCTCGACCATGTCCGAGTCGGCGCCGACCGGCAGCCGCCGCTGCGTCAGGACGCGGCGGATCATTTCCTTGGTGGCGAGGATAGTCAGCGGCGCGTTCGACGCGATGGTGGCGGCCAGTTCGTGGACGGTCGCCGCGACTTCCTCTGCTGCCACCAAGCGGTTGACCAGACCGAGACCGTGCGCTTCGTCGGCACCGACGAGGCGGCCGGTAAAGAGAATGTCCTTCGCGGCCCCCGGACTCATGGCGTCGAGCATGCGCCCGTAGCTGGCGCCCGACAGGCAGTTACCGAGCGTGCGTGCGATCGGGATTCCGAAGCTGGCGTTCGGCGAGCAGACGCGTAGATCGCACGTGAGCGCGATGGCGCATCCGCCACCGGCCGCTACGCCTTCGACCTGCGCAATGGTCGGCTTCGACACCCGCTCGAGCCGGTCGAGCACGCTGTCCAGCCGCTCCTCGTACCTCAGGCCATCGTCTCGATTGGCGAAATTCTGAAACTGCGAGATGTCGGTACCGGCGATGAAGGCCTTGCCGCCGGCGGCACGCAGCACGAACACGCGAATCGCGGGGTCGCCATCAACCCGATCGCAGGCGGCGACCAGCGCTTCGTACATTTCCCACGTCATCGCGTTGCGTGCTTCGGGGCGATTGAACGTCAGCGTCGCGACCGGACCGCCGGTTTCGTAGATGGTCGTCATGAAATGACCCGATAATCAATGACCGATGTGGAATGAGCAAATGACCAGTGCCGATGACGAGATAAATCCATGACCAAATCCACTGGCGCCCTGAGCGGCCTGCGCGTGCTCGACGTCACCCAGGTGATGGCCGGCCCATACTGCGCGATGATGCTCGCGGATCTGGGTGCCGACGTGATCAAGATCGAACCGCCCGCCGGCGACTCCACCCGCCAGATGCCGGGCGCGATCGGGAGCGACAGCCCGAGTTTCAATGCGGTGAACCGCGGCAAGCGGAGCGTCGTGTTGAACCTCAAGACCGCCGGGGGACGTGAGGCGTTCGTGCGCATCGCGACCCAGTCTGACATCCTAGTCGAGAACTACCGTCCCGGCGTGATGGACGCGCTCGGGCTTGGTTACGATGCGCTCGCGTCCGCGAATCCCGGGCTGATCTACGCCTCCATTTCCGGTTATGGCCAGACCGGGCCGAAGCGGGAAAAAGGCGGGTTCGATCTGATCGCGCAGGGCGTGTCGGGAATCATGTCGGTCACCGGAGATCCTGGCGGACGTCCGGTAAAGGCCGGCGTGCCGCTGACCGATCTCGGCGCTGGGCTCTTCGCGCTTGTCGGCATCCTCGCCGCGCTCAACCATCGGCACGCCACCGGGGCGGGCCAGCACGTGGACACGTCCCTGGTCGATGCGGGGGTGGCGCTGTCGGTGTGGGAGGCCACCGAATATTTCTCCGGCGGCAGCGTGCCTCAGGCGCTCGGGTCGGCGCATCGGATGAACGCCCCATACCAGGCGATTCGCTGCGCCGACGGCTACATCACGCTCGGCGCGGCCAACGAACGGCTGTTCCAGCGATTGTGCGAAGCGCTCGATCGACCCGAGTGGGCGTCCGAGCCGGAATACGCGGACAACGCCAGCCGCGTCAAACATCGCGCGACGCTGGCGGCGCGGATCGAGTCGGTCACCATCGATCAGCCGCGCAGCTACTGGCTGGAGCGGCTGGAGGCGCATGACATCCCGTGCGGCCCGATCAACGACTACGCGCAGGTGTTCGCCGATCGACAGGTGCTGGCGCGGGAGATGGTGGTCGAAACCCGGCACCCGGCGCTCGGGACTCTTCGCACGCTCGGCTCGCCGATCAAAATGAGTCAAACGCCTCCCGAAGTCACCCGACGCGCGCCACAGCTTGGCGAACACACCAACGAAGTGCTCGGCGAAGCCGGATATGAGGACGATGCGATCGCCGCGCTGCGAGCGGGCGGCGCGACCCTTTGAGGATGCCTACTCGGCTGGTCGCGGTGACCTCACTGCTGCTGCACCTTCGAACGCGTGCGCGATCTGGAGCAGGCCCCAATCGTCACGATGACGGCCAACGATCTGAAGACCCACCGGCAGTCCCTCTGGCGTGAATCCGCACGGAACCGAGATCGCCGGATTACCCACCACCGAGATGAAGTAACACGACTTCATCCAGTCGATGTAGGTCTCGAGCGTGTGACCCTCGATCGCCTTGGGATAGTGTTCGGTCACATCGAACGGCGGCACCTGCACCGTGGGGAGGATGAAAAAGTCGTACCGTTCCATGAACCGCCGCATCCGGTGATACAACTCGGTCCGCTTGGTTTCCGCCCACATGATTGCGGTCGCCGGCTGATGGCCGCCGCGCTCAATCTCCCACAGCACGGTTTCCTTGACCTGATCGTGCCGTCCCTTGATCCTCGGCGCGACGCCGGCGAGAAACGCCTGACCGCGAACAACCCTGAACACTTCGTCGAAGTCGGCAAAGTCGGGCTCTTGTTCGTCGACGAGACAGCCCAGCGACTCGAAGACACGTCTCTGGGCATCGACAATCTCGCGCACGCGACGATCGACCGGCGCGCCGCCAAGATCCCGCCACCACGCCACCCGCACGCCGTTCATGTCGCGGTCGAGCGGCGCTGCGAATCGGGACCCTGGTTCGGACTGCGAGATCGGCGATCGCGGATCGGGACCGGCAAGCGCGCTCAAGAACAACGCCACGTCGGCCACGCTCCGTGCCATCGGTCCATCGACGCTGAGCGTTGACCATGCGTTGACCGCTGGCCAGACCGGCACTCGTCCCGGCGACGGCCGCATCCCGACCACACCGCAGAAGCTCGCCGGATTTCGAAGCGAGCCACCCATGTCGCTGCCATCGGCGATCGGGAGCATCCGGCACGCCAGCGCAACGGCCGCACCGCCACTGCTGCCGCCGCAGGTTTTTGTGTGATCGTACGGATTGAGCGTCGCGCCGAACACCTGATTGAACGTCTGCGAGCCGGCGCCGAATTCCGGAGTGTTGGTCTTGCCGACACAAATCGCGCCGGCGTCGCGAAGTCGTGCAACCAGCAACGAGTCTTCGGTCGGCACGAAGTCCGCGTAAATGGGCGATCCGAACGTGGTTCGAATGCCTTTGGTCGGCTGAAGATCCTTGTGCGCGATCGGCAGGCCGTGGAGCGGGCCGACCGGTTCGCCTCGCACGAGCGCCTCGTCGGCGGCGGCGGCTTGCGCGACCGCCTGCTCGGCCACCAGCGTGACGATCGCGTTGACACCGGGATTGACGCGCTCGATTTGCGCCAGATGGGCGTCGACGACTTCCCGCGCGGACACTTTCTTCGTCCGAAGCAGTCGGGCGAGATCGACGGCGCTCTGACTGCAGATGTCAGACGTCACCTCGTCTGCGTTCATCTGGATTCGCAGGCGAGGTAGTCGAGCGCTGCGATGATCCCGCCGCGCATGAACGGCACCCTGGCCGCGGCCAGCCCCATCTCGACACCGCTCAAGGTGCCGGCGAGCATCAGATCGTTGAAGTCGCCGAGGTGACCGATGCGAAACACCCTGCCCTTCAGCTTGCCGAGACCGGCGCCAAGCGACATGTCGAATCGTTCGAGCACCGTTTTCCGGAACGCGTCCGCGTCGTGGCCATCGGGCAGCGTCACCGCGGTGAGCGCGTTGCTGTATTCGGCCGGTTTCGCGGCAAACACTTCGAGCCCCCACGCCGCCACCGCACGACGAGTGGCCTCGCCGAAACGCCGATGCCGGGCAAAGACGTTCGGCAACCCTTCCTCCTCGAGCATCCGCACGGACTCGCGCAGTCCGTAGAGCAGGTTGATCGCCGGAGTGGTCGTGAAGAACCCTGCCTGGTTGTCGCGAATCATCGGCGCCCAGTCCCAGTACACGCGTGGCAGCCCGGCTGATTGCGAAGCCGCCAGGGCGGCGGCGCTGACGGCGTTGAACCCGGCGCCGGGCGGCAGCATCATCCCCTTCTGCGAGCCGCTGATCGACACGTCCACGCGCCATTCGTCGTGCCGGTAGTCGATCGATCCGAGCCCGGAAATGGTATCCACGAGCAGCAGCGCGGGATGACCGGCGACATCAATCGCCCGGCGCACCGCCGCGATATCGCTGGTCACGCCGGTGGACGTTTCGTTGTGGACGACCGCGACGGCTTTGATCGTCTTGTGCGTATCGGCCTTCAGCTTTTCGCCGATGGTCGCAGCATCGACGCCGTAACGCCAGTCGTTCGGAATGAAGTCAACCTGAAGTCCAAGACGCAACGCCATGTCGCGCCACAGCACCGCGAAGTACCCGGTCTCGACCATCAGCACGGTGTCGCCAGG
>DASXGC010000049.1:0-15866 GCA_036489235.1 Vicinamibacterales bacterium | reverse complement strand
TCTCGACCACGTCGTACGGAGCGTTGGCTGCGACATCACGAAACGCCTTGTTTTCGAAGGTCAGGACGTAGCGTTCCGAGCCAAAGATGTCGTAGCTTGCGCCGACCGGCGATCGACGAAAGATCTGCTGCGACGGCCGGGTGACGCCTGACTGCGCGGCCGGCGGCACCAATCCCCAGACATTGATGTCGTCCTGCCGCTCCTTGAACGGCGAGGTCTCCAGGAGTGTTTTTGTGAGGCGTCGCGCATCGCGCTCGAACTTGGCCCGCTCGCGCGCGGTGTACCCGTCGCCGAGGATCAACAGATCGAGCTTCTTCGCCGGATCGCCGCTCTCGTGCAGTTTGATCACGGCGCCGGCATCCGGCGCTTCGGCGTGACGGACGATCAACGGGTCGGCCGGATTGACCGCGACGGTCCAGACATTGCGAAACTGGTTCTTTGCATCACGCCGCTTCACGACGACCCGGACCGGGTGCTCCGGCAACGGAAAACGCAGTGACTCCGAGAAGGTGCGGTCGGCGGTGGACGCTTCCGCGGTGGTCTCCCATTCGGCGTAGATCGAGCTGAACCCGCGCGAGTACACGACCGTCCCGCTCGCGGCGTCGACGACCTCGAAGAAGTACTTGCCGCGGTCGGTGTCGTCAATCGGCCTCGACGGATTGCCTGGCCAGGGGAGCGGCTCGTGGACCACCCGATCGAGGCTGAAACGCTCCTCCTTCGCATTGCCGGTGTGGTAGTAGTCGATGCGCAGCGTCCCCGGCGCCGCCAGCGCGATCGAGGCGTGAAAGAGGATGAGTATGGCGAGGGCGCGGGTTTTCTTCACACCTATTCGCTCGCGGTTAGTCGTTGAGCGTTCGTCGTTGAGCGCTTGTAGCGTCCGACTTTAGTCGGACCGTAGTTCGTCGTTGAGCGTTTGTAGTGTCCGACTTTAGTCGGACTGTAGTTCGTCGTTGAGCGTCCGTAGCGTCCGACTTTAGTCGGACCGTAGCTGCCGCCGCCGGCCGACTGCATAAATCGCCGCGCCGATCGCCAACAACACCGCCGAGGCTCCCACCACTTTCACCACGGCGAGCACCTTGTTCGGATCATCGTCTGCGGGCACGCAGGCCAGGACGATCGACACCGACGTCACCACAAACCCGAGTGACGCCAGCACGATCGCGACCGGCCGCCCGCCCGGCACCCTCATCACGTCCGGACCGGCCGGATCGCGTTGCAGGACGATCATCGCCGCGAACATGAACAGATAGGGAATGAAGTAGCTGATGATCCCCATGCTGACGAGCGCGTCGTAGGCGCCGTGCACCGACGTCCCCGCCTGACCGAGCAGCACGAACAACCCGGCGAATACGGCCTGCACCAGCAGCGCGACGTAAGGCGTCCGCCACTTGGGGTGCAGGTCGCCGAAGACCGGCGGCAGAAACCGATCGATGCCGGCCACGAACGGCAGGCGCGCGGTCGCGGCGAACCAGCCACCGACGCCACCAAGCACGTTCAGTGTCACCAGCGCCGCCATGATTGGCGGGAGCCACGCGAGTCCGGCCCTGGCGCTCATCGATTGAATCGCCTGCATGATGCCCTGTAACCCCGAGACCTCAGCCTTCGGCATCGCCAGCAACACGCTCAAAGTACCGGCGATATAAAACACCGTAATCAGCGCACCGGCCGTTAGAACGGCTCGCGGCACGGTCCGCTTCGGGTCTTCGATCTCCTCGCCCATGGTCGAACCGCTCTCGACACCGCCGAACGCGAAGGCGATTGTGGACCAGAAGATCACATCCTTGAAGCTGGTGCTTGGCACGAACGCGTGGGCATCCATCGGCGTCGCGGACCCGTAACGGTTCCACGACACGACGCCGAGAGCAATCAGCACGAGAGCGGGGATCCAGGCGGCGATCGCACCGACGTTGTTCAGCCACTTCCCGACATTCAAGCCGACGACGTTCATGGTGACGGCGATGGCGAGTCCGATCGTCGAGAAGACGATGAAGTACGTGCTGTTGGCCGAGAGAGACTGCCAGCCGCCGATGAACAACGCGTTGGCCGCCGCGAAATACAAGAGACCGGGCAGGTAAGGCAGATTCGAAGCCCAGTACGTCCATCCGGTCATGAACGCGGCGAACGGTCCGAATGCACGCTTGCTCCAGACGTAGATGCCACCCTCCTCCGGATAGCGGGAAGACAGCTCCAGCACGGTGAAGACCAGCGGCACGAAAAGGCCGAGCGCAGCGACGACCCAGATGACCAGCGCGCTCGGTCCGGCGGCCGCCGCCGTCGCGATCCAGCGCGGGCTGAGCGTGGTGACGAGGTAGAAGAGCGTGAGGTCGCGGAAGCCGAGAACGCGCCGGAGCTTTGGCGCCGTCACTTGTAGAGATTGGCCGCGTTGTCGTGCAGGTAGCCGTGGGCCATCGCCATCGCCTGCGATTCGCTGAACTCACGCGCCACGATCATCTCGGCCAGCGCCGCAGCGAGCGCGGTCCGGCCGTTGTGCACGCCCATCCAGTAGATCTCTTCGGCGCCCATCTTCTCGTCCACCGGAAAGGCGTCGGTGCCGAACGTGATCTTGTCCGGATAGGTTTCGAGCCAGTCGCGGAGCACACGCTTGAACTGGTCGGGAAACATCACGAAGCTGCCGGTCCCGGAGCTGTCCAGCCACACGTTGGGCATCGAGGCCAGCGTGATCGCCTGGTGCTCGAACGGATACCCACCGTGAATCAGGACGAACGTAGTCGAGAGATAACGTGGATCGCGCAGCACGTTCTCCAGGTTCATGACGTTGGCGCTGCTCACGTTGAAGTAGTCGCCCGATCCAGCGGAGCTGTGGATGTGGACCGCCAGATGCAGCCGGCCGCACTCGACGAGAATGTAGCGGAACACGAAATCCTGAAACGCCTTGTACTCGGAAGTGCCGGGCGTCCCTCCGCGCCGGTAGGCGGTGTAAATCGACTCTGCCACGTCACGCGGCGGATCGTCGAAGACAAACGATCTGAGGTAGGCGACCTCGAACTTCGCGGCGATGGCGCCGCGGCGTTTGTGGTCGTCGAGGACGTGTGTGACGAACGCCAGGTAGTCGTCGAGGCTTGCCGGCAGTTCGCTCAGCCCGGCCTGCTGCTGGAAGCGCTGACGCAGCTTCGTCTGGTTCGGCATGAACAACGTCTGGTCGGGATTCCTGGCGGCGAGGCCGGCATTGTCGAACGGGAACAGCACCGGATCGATGTAGAACACCCACTTGAACCGTGCTGGATCGAGGTCTGGAGACATCGTGATGCGGTTCGCGACGGAGGTTTCGATCCCGAGGCGATCCAGGATGGCGTTGAAGTATTTCGGCCCCGGGTTCAGTTTTTTGAGCTGGGCCTTGCTGGTCGGCGAAAACAGCGCGCGGGTCGCGGCGGCCCAGTCCGGATTGTCCGGCCGCAGCCGGAACGGCGCGCTGCCCGGCAGCGCCGGTGCCGGATCCACTTCCGGGTCGCCGGCCAGGCCCGGGTGAGCGTGGTGATCGAAGATTTTGATCGCTGAGATTGCCGGGAGGAGCCGCTGATAGACGGGCGCGACCTCCGGCGTGACCAGCGGACGCGACTGCGCCTGTACTGCGGGAGCGAGCGCAACATACGCCCAGCCAAGCACGGCGGCGACGGCGCTCGCGGTCCGCAATCGCTTCACTTCTGCTCCGTCTTCGTCTCCGGGTGCGGCTTGGGCAGCGGCTTGCGCGGCAACATCCCGTCGCGCATCGCCGCGTGGTACACGAAACTCGCGAGGATGGCTGATGCCTGCTTCAGGTCGTCGGGCACCGCTTCCTCGTACACGTCGAGGTTCGAGTGGTGGACCTTGGATTCGTAGTTGAGCGGATCCTGGATGAACTGGAATCCGGGAAGCCCGATCGCGTCGAACGGAATGTGGTCGGTCCCGCCGGTATTCAACGTCGTCAGCGTCGTGGCGCCGAGGTAGTTGAACGGGCGGAGCCACGCTTCGAAAATCGGCCGGACCGCTTCGTTGCCCTGAAGATTGACGCCGCGAATGCGGCCGCTGCCGTTGTCCAGATTGAAGTACCCGGACAGCTTCGCCTGCTCTGGTTTCAACGCCATCGTCTTGATGTCACCGAAGTGGCGTGCCACGTAGCCCATGGATCCGAAGTAGTCCTGTTCCTCGCCGGTCCAGAGCGCAACACGGATCGTTCGTCGCGGCTTGACGCCGATGGCTTTCAGGATCCGCATCGCCTCCATGGCCACGGCACAGCCCGCGCCGTTGTCGGTCGCTCCGGTGCCCGAGTGCCACGAGTCGAGGTGACCTCCGAGCATCACCATCTCCGACTGCAGCCGCGGATCGCTGCCAGGAATCTCCGCGACGACGTTGAATCCCTCGACGGAATCGACCTGGCGAACGACGAGGCTCAGCGACAGGGTCACCGGCTGCTTCCGGTCCAGCAGGCGGACGATACGGCCGTAGTGCTCACGGGAAATGACGAAGCCGGGATAGACCGGATGCCAGATGTGGTCGTAGAACCCATCGGTGCGGACATCCTCGGTGATACTGCTCGGGGAGACGAGCGCCGCGATGCCTTCCTTCGCGAAGAACTCGTAGATCTCCTTCTGCTTCGCGAGCGCCTTGACGAAGTCGTCTTCTTCGTCCCAATAAGATTTCGACGCTGCCGGCACGCTCGCCGGCGCCGGATCGATCTGTCCCTCCATCTTCTTCAAGTCATCGTCGGTCTCGCGCTTGGCTTCCGGCTGGAATCCGATGTCGCTGATCTCCGGACGTCCGTTCATGACGATGGCGCCGCGCAGTTTGCCGCGGTATTTGTCGAAGTCGTCTTTGGATTTCACCTCCACGACCACCGGCGTCGCCGAAAGCGGGGTGGAAAGACCAGGCGACCACGCGCGCGGATAACCCGTGATGCGCATGTATTGCGGCGCAGTCATTTCGATCGAGAAGCGGTCGATCGACCAGCCGCGGCTGGTGGTGCCGTTGGGTTCGAGCGCGGCGTTGACCATGCCCCACTTCGTGAGCTGATCGCGCGCCCACTCCGCCGCCGCGCGCAGCGTCGGCGAGCCGGTGAGCCGCGGGCCGTGGACGTCGCTCAACCAGCTGAGCGTGTCCATGACCGCGGACTGCTGAAAAGCCTCCGACTTGATCTGCGCGATCACGGCATCGTTGACCGGTTCCTGCGCGAGAAGCGGGACGGACGCCACGACCAGGAGCAGCGCCGTGGCCGTGAGTCGCAACGAGATCTTTAGCCGAGTGGGGACATTCCGAATCATGCCCGGATTCTACGTGCGGGAACGCTGCGCGCGCCAGCGGCCGTCGGCGAAGACGAAGCGCGTTTCGACGCCGGGATCGACCGGGGCGGACTCGGGGTGCAGCTCGTCGCCGGGCAGCACCAGCGTGCGGACGCCGTCGTGATCCAGGTGGTGCGGCAGACGCCTGGTGATGGTTCGCTGACGCGCCCACGCCAGGATATCGTCCACCGTTTTGAACGGCTCCAGCTCGCGCAGCGTCGTCCAGGTCGGCGGCGGCAGGAGAATCTCGCCGCGCTGGGACTGCGCCAGCGCTTCGGATGGTCGAATCCAGCAGCTGTGCGTGGTCTCGGTGTCGTCGTGGACGGGGGTTTGATGCGGCGGCACACGGGTCATGAAGAAACGCGTGTCGAACTGACGTTTGTCCACCGGCGGAGTGACCCAGTGCGCGAACAGCACGAGCACGTCGAGCGCGAGACGCAGGTGTTCGCGTTCGAGCATCGCACGCATGGTGGTCGCGCCCGAGTGAACCGCGACGCGGTCGCCCACGAAACGCGCGTGCGCATCGGCGCCAGTCAGAGATATGAACTCGCCGGTCTGGTTCCGCGCCAGCAGGACGCCGGCCTCTTCGAACAATTCGCGGGCAGCGGCGACGTGATAGGCCGCCGCCTCGAGCGGCGGCAATGCGGCAAGCTGTGTGCGTGCGTGGGCGAGGCCGTCACACCACGAGTCGTCCGCGTCACGATCGGCTGCGTCCACCCGGCCGCCGGGAAAGACGTGCGCGCCGCCCATGAAGGCAGTGTCGGCGTGCCGGCGGACCATGAAGACCTCGGGTCCTGACGATCCGTCACGGAGCACAAGGACGGTGGATGCGGGACGCGCATCCGGGGCGAAGCGTTCAGTGGGCACGTTCGCCCATCATAGCCACAGCGACCTGCCGGTGATCTCCCGGTGATTCAGCCCGGCGGCTCGATCCAGTTTCGCGACGATGGGCGGCAGTTCGGACCGGACACGCCACTCGTCTCCGCGTCCACCGGCTTTCTCGATGACATCGCGCCACCGGTTCCACCAGCGCGCCACGAAGCCGGCCAGCGGCTCCACGATCAAAATGCGATCGCCCTGGCTGGCGCGATCCACCAGGCGCGAAAGCAATTCCTCGCGCGCCGCGTCCGGCAATTCGTTGAGTGCGAACGCCGCGAGAAACGCCACAGGTCCTTTGGGAAGCGGCAAGGTCGCGATGTCGCCTTGACGAGCGGTCGCGGAAATACCGAAATCACGGTAGGTGGCGTTCGCGGCGCCGAGCGTCCACGGATGACGATCGATGCCGACGATGCGCGGCGGTGCGGCGCAGGTGGAAGCCCAGGCCGCGCCGGAGGCGCCGGTGCCGCAGCCCAGATCGATGATCGATGAAATGCGAGTCGTCGCTTCCGGAATCGAACGCACCACGTGCGCGACGAGCAGGTAATGGAGCGGACCGTAAAAGAGCGCGAACGCAGCACGCTTGCCTGCCCCGGACAGCGCCGCGCCCTCCGCGAGTTTCTGCCGGCGTTCGACGTAAGCCGACGACAGCGCGCGCAGTGCCCGCGATACCTCGGGAAACGTCAGGGTCGCGAAATGCTCGGCTTCGAGCCGTGCAATCCAGGCGGTGAATCGATCGTCAGCGGAGATCAAGCGTGTAAGAGGCGAGGCGAGGCGCCCCGCCTCTCACATCCTAGTCGCAAGTCGCCGAAATCATCTTGACCGATTTGACGCCGAGGTAGCGCATGCCGGCCATGTCGGAGCCTTTCATTTCGGTCTCGGTCTTGGACTTGGCGTCGGTGCCGCCGGATTCGACAGACGACTCGATCTTGACCTTGCCGTCGCCCTTGTCCGCGGCCTTTCCTTCGATCTCCATCCGGTGTCCCACGTGCTTCGACAGGTCATCGTCTGTGATCAGTTCGTATTTCAGATTTCCATTCGCGTTGGTCAGGATGTAACCACCCGCCGGGTTGGACGCCAGGCATCCATTGACCTTGATGTCCTTGCCGTCTTTGACCTCGACTTTGGTTTTCGTTTGCGTGGTGCCGGACTGTGCAGCCGCGCCGACCGTGCACAACGCCGCGATAGCAAATGCTGAGTAAATCTTCTTCATGAACCACTCTCCGCCGAGATTCACATGCGACGTTCATGCCTGAACCGACTCAGCGGCAGGTGTTCGACCAGTGCCGGTATCAGCCTTGCTTCCTGTTGAGCCCGGACGCTCGACCTTACATGGAGAGAGAGAAAGAACATGCCGACACTGACTCGACTGCTTTCGTGCTCGCTGGTGGTATTGCTGATGACTGCCGCGCCTGGATTCGCTGGCCAACAGCACGTCGTTTCGCCGAGTGAGCTGGCATCGACGGTCGCTGGCCTCGCAGCTGCCCAGGATGCCGATCGCGCGGCGATACGCGAGGCGCTGACCCAGCCGCAGGTTCGCGACGTCGTCTCTTCACTCGGTGTCAGCGTCGATCGCGTGGAGGGGGTCGCGAACACCCTTGACGGCGCCGAACTGGCCAAGGCCGGCGACGCGGCTCGCCAGGTGAATGAGCAGCTGGTCGGCGGCGCCTCGTCGATCACCCTTTCGACGACGACGATCATCATTGTTCTGCTGCTGCTGATCATCCTGATTGTGGCCCTCAAGTAGAGCGCCATCAGGTCGGATGAACGTTCGATGATCACCACCCTGGTCGCCGCGCTGTCGCTGGCCGCGTCGATGGCCGTTGACGTGCCGTACTTGCCGCAGACGGATACGCTGTGCGGCGGTGCGGCGACCGCCATGGTCTTTCGCTATTGGGGTGACGCTCACGCCGACGTGCAGGAGTTTGCCCCGCTCGTCGATCGCGACGCGGGCGGGATCGCGAACGATGCGCTCGTCGCGGCGATCAAGACCCGCGGCTGGCGGGTGGCCACGGTCGACGGATCGCTCGATGCGCTTCGCGAACGGATACGCGATCGTCAGCCGATCATCGTGCTGCTGTCCGATCGCGGCACGCGTTATCACTACGTGGTGGTGACCGGCTGGAGCGGCAACGCGATCGTCGTTCACGATCCATCGTGGGGGCCTTCGCGACAGATTCCAAACCGCGACTTCGAGCGCTTGTGGCGCGCATCGGGTTTCTGGTCGATGGTCATTCTGCCGGCAACGCCTTCTAACAGTCCGACGCTGAGCGAGCCGCCGGCGCCGTCCACGGAGAGCGTGGACGATTCGAGCGTTGGAGCGGCCACCTGCGGTGGAAGGCTGGCCCGCGCGATGTCGGCGATTCAGGCCCAGGGTCTGGACTCCGCTGACGAACTGCTCGGCGAGGTTCGCTCGCACTGTCCGCGCGACGCGGGTCCCGTTCGAGAACTGAGCGGCGTGCGATTCGCGCAGCATCGCTGGACGGATGCAGAGACACTTGCGCGCGAGGCCCTTCGCCTCGACGCCAGCGACGCCTACGCACTCGACGTCCTGGGCTCGAGCTTGTTCATGCAGGGAGACGAGGTGGGGGCTCTGCGGGCGTGGAATCGGATCGGCAAACCACGCGTGAATCTCGTGCAGATCGAAGGTCTGCATCACTCGCGCTACCAGGCGATCGCGGACGCGGTGGGAGTCCGTGCCAATCAGCTGTTGACCGCAGACGCATTCGCGCGCGCGAAGCGGCGACTGGGAGACCTTCCCGACGCGACATCGACGCGGCTGACGCTGCGTCCTGAGGGCGACGGTTTTGCCACGGTGGATGTGGCGATCGCCGAGCATCAGACGGTCCCGAGCGGCGCTGCGGAGTGGTCTGCCACCGCCGTCCAGGCCGGCGTCGACCGCACGGCGACAGTCGCGGTGCCGGGATTTACCGGTCAGGGCGACCTGTGGTCAGCGAGCTGGCGATGGTGGGCGAATCGTCCGGCCGTCACCTTTGGATTCGCGGCACCGCGGATCCACGGATGGCCCGGAGTCTGGCGTGTCGAAGGCAGCTGGCAGTCGGATGCATTCTCGTTCGGCGGAATCGGCTCATCCGGTGCCGATCGAGTCGTGCAGGAGACGCGCACGCACGCGGCACTCGCGGTCAGCGATTGGTTGACGGGATCGCTTCGCTACTCGATATCCGCCGGGTTCGACGCGTGGAACGAGGTTCCCGGTGTTCAGACCACCCCGCGCGTCGAGGCGACTCTGGCGACGACGCAGGCGATTGCCGCGAGCGGATCGCTCGAGCAACGGCTGTTTGCCGATCGCCTGTCGTTGGCCGGCACATTCACGCGGTGGACTTCCGTGTCGGCCGGGCCGGGGTTCAGCACCGCCGGCGCGACAGCGACTGCCCGGTCCTCGGTCGAGCCGCGAAGTTGGGTGGTCAGCGGCACCATCGGCGGCGAACGGGTCAGCGATACGGCGCCGATCGGACTGTGGCCAGGTGCGGGAGCCGGTCAAGCGCGCGAGCCGCTGCTGCGGGCCCATCCATTGCTCGAGGACGGCATCATCGACGCCACCGGGCCGTCTGTGTTCGGGCGTACGCTGGCATTCGGCGGTCTCGAGGTTCAGCGCTGGCTCGATCGTCCGGCTCTGGCGCGCGTGGCGATCGCGGGTTTCACCGACATCGCGCGGGCAACCCGTCAGGCGAGCGTGCCGACGCCGGGACAGGTCGATATGGGCCTCGGCGTGCGTGTCAGGATGCCGGGGTCGGCGGGCCTGCTGCGCATCGATGTCGCGCGCGGAATGCGCGACGGCGCACGGGCGCTGACTGTCGGGATAATGAAGTGATGCGGTGGTTGACGCTCTTGATCGGCCTGACGCTCGTCGCGATCACCGCATCCGCGCAGAGCCGCGTCAAGCTCGACGGTCTCGACGCAGCCGCGGTCGAGCGGAAGATCGGACCACCGGCGGAGAAGGAAGAGCTCGCCGACTCGAATGAGGTCTACTGGATCTACAAGACGAGGTCCGGCACCTTGTCCGTGCACTTCCAGAATTCGGTCGTCGTCGACATCAATCCCCCCGATTTTCCCGTCGAAACCATCCTCAATAGTCGTTCAACCGGCCCGAGCGGCGGTACGCGTCATGCTGATTCCGCTCGTGGAGGCAACATGAACAAGGACGAGCTCGAAGGCAAGGCGACCGCGGTCAAAGGACAAGCAAAACAGGCGTTCGGCAATGTGACGAACGATCCGAATCTGGTGGAGGAAGGCGAAGACGATGAGGCGGCCGGCAACGCGCAGGACGCAGTCGGTCACGCGCGCCGCAAAGTCGGCGAGGCGATCAAGGACGTCGGCGACGCGATCAAGAAGTAAGCGGAGTCAGGCGGCGGGGTTGACCCTGGTCCTGGCGGCCTGACGGATTGCTCCGAGCGATCGCGTCAGTGCAATCCACGACGGCCGGCCGATCGCTTCCACAATTCGCCGCTGCACAACGGTCCATCGGCGCCGAGCGATTGCGAGGCGCCGATGGCCGGTCGCGGTCACGGCGATAAGCTGTTCGCGGCGATCTGCACCAGGGCGCGACGACACCAGCTTCGCCAGCTTCAACGGACGCAGCGTTCTCGGGATCGTCGTCGGATCAGCGCCGACATGCCTCGCCAGTGCGCTGACCGTCATCGGGCCGCCACGGTCCAGGCTCATCAGCACGTTGAACTGACTGCCGGTCAGGCCAATCGGCGCCAGCGCTGCATCGAACGCGTTGACCACTGCCCGCGAAGTCCGGGTGACGTGCCGGAGCACGCACTCGTCCGGTCGAAGAATCGCTCTTGCCACGTTCAGAGTGTACTTCACAAATTTAGCTGCATATGCAGTCAATTCGCCGGGGGATCCCCTTGCGCTCGACGTCTCCCGGCTCGACCCCGACCATCGGCTGCGATGCCTCGGGCGACCGGCAGCCGGCGGCCGTGGGTCTGGAGCCGCCCGTCGGTCCCGATTTGTCACCCGCGCCGCCACTTGATACCCTGACTCGGCCTGTGCCCGGAACCTCCGAAGAACGGCTGTCGCTTTACGCGTACTTCACGCGCCGCCAGTGGGCGGAGCTGCACGGCGATACCGCGTTCGACTTCGAGGAATCGGAGATCGCGGGACTGGCCGGCCTCAACGACCCGGTCTCGCTCGACGAGATCCGGGCGATCTACCTGCCGCTGGCCCGTCTGCTGTCGCTGAACATCTCCGCCACCGAAACCCGGCGCGCGGCGACCTCGAAGTTCCTCGAGCGGCCACTGCCGCGGACGCCTTACCTGGTGGGGCTGGCGGGAAGCGTTTCGGTGGGCAAGAGCACCACGGCTCGCGTGCTGCAGCGGGTGATGCTGGCTGCGCCTCAGCGCCGGACGATCGCGATCGTCCCGACCGATGGGTTCCTGTACCCGAACCGGATTCTGAACGAGCGCGGGCTGATGAGCCGGAAGGGTTTTCCGGAGAGTTACGACCTGCGCCGGCTGTTGCGCTTCCTGTTCGACCTGAAAGCCGGTCACCGCCGCGTCGAAGCGCCGGTTTACTCGCACCTTCTCTACGACGTCGTGCCCGGCCAGACGATCGAGGTCAGTGACGCGGACGTCGTGATTGTCGAAGGCCTGAACATCCTGCAGCTCTCGAGCACCAACAGCGCGTCCGCACCGGAGGGCGAGGTGGTCGTGTCGGACTTCTTCGACACCTCGATTTACCTCGATGCGGAAGAAGAGGTCTTGCGGCGCTGGTACGTCGAGCGGTTCCTCAAGCTGCGTGAGACCGCGTTCGCCGATCCGCTCTCACATTTCCATCATTACGCCGGCCTCACCGTGCCTGCGGCGGTGGCAGTGGCCGAGGACTTGTGGGATCGCATCAACGGACTGAACCTGCGCGAAAACATCCTGCCGACCCGCGGCCGCGCCGGTCTGGTGCTTGCGAAAGCACCCGATCACTCGATCCAGCGCATTGCCCTCCGCCGCCTTTAGCGCTTTTGTTGCGCCGCCAGCGCCGAGGCTCGGCGCTCAGCGTCCGAGCGCCACCCGGTATTCGAGCCTCAGGATGTTGTTGTACCAGGAGTCCGAGGTCAGCGCGTGACCGTAGCCGATGTACATCGAGCTGTGATCCTTGAACATCAGGCGCGCCCCGAACTTGATGTTGACGATGTCCCAGCCGCCGGCCGCTGAATCGGTGCTGTTGCTCGGAGTCTGGAACCCGCCGGTCACGTGCCAGCCAACCAGCTCGACGACCGGCACGATGCTGAGCGCGGGCGACCGATACGCCTCGTAGCTTGGACCGATGCCGTAGTAGATCACCGAGGCCGAAAAATTGTCGGCGCTCGAAGTCGGGACGCCGGCGGATCCGCTGGTGGGAATGACATCGCCGAACTCGGCCTCGAACGCGAAGCGATCGTTCGGGCGTTCCTCGTACAACAGCGACGGCTCGATGGTCGCGTGGTTGGTGCCGAGTCCTTTTGCGGCGTCACCGGTCGGCGTGCCGATCTGCAGCTGCGCGGTCAGCTGACGCTCGGGCTTTGAGATCAGCGCGCCTTTTGCTCCAAACGTGATGTCGGACAGGCCATTCTGGTTGCCGAAGCTGCCGGTTCCGGGTACGAACGTGTCCGGCCGAAGAAACCGGAACGGCAGCTGTGCGAACACCGAGAACTTCTCGCTCGGCGCGAACTCGCCGAGGATGTACAGCTGGCCGAAATTCAGGTTGCTCACGACGCCCGGCCCCGGTCCAGGCGCGTTCGGATCGTAGGCCGGGTTGCTGGGCGGCAGTCCGCGATAGCAGCCGCACTTCGCGTAAAAGAATTCGGCGCGGTCCGGCGACTCCATGCCGTAGCCGGCGTCGTAGCGGATACGCACCTTCGACGAGATCGAGCTGTCGTCCACGTAGCCGACCATGCTCGGACGCCGCCGCGCGCCCGGATCCGGCCGGGCCGCTGGCGCCGGAGGACGCTGCTCGTCATCGACGACCGCGGGGCCATCGACAGCCGCGGGGCTATCGACGGCCGAGGGGCCGCTGGCGGGGACGAACACCTCCTGGGCGGTCGCGGGCATCGGCAGCGGGAGCAGCAGGAGCAGCAGGACGAGCAATCGTTTCATCGTGGATCTCCGAGTTTGTTCGAAAGTTGACGAGCTGCAGCAGTCAGTTCCGCTCGATTCGCCTGCGGCATCGACGGCAGAATCCTGGCGATCGTATCGGCGGCGGTCTGCGCCTCCGCGCGCGATCCGCTCGAAGCAATCGTTTCCGCCATCGTCGCGTAGGCACGAATCGCGCGTCCGAGCAGGGAGCGACGATCCGCATTTGTCGAGTGGAAGGCGGCCAAGTTTACCAGAAGGTCTCCGAACCGCAGTTGGTAATCGGGGCGCGCCCGGACCGCCGGTTGTTCGCCGGCCCCGGCGAACAGGTCGAGCGCCTCGGTGTACTCGCGATTCGCCTCCAGGTCACTTTTGGCCTCGAGGATGGTCCCCCGCAGGCTGTGCGTATCGGCCAGCGTGACCGTCAGCGACGGCGCCAGGCGCGCCTGTTCCTGCACCAGGCTCAACGCCTGCCTGCTGCGCTGGTCTGCTTCAGCATCGGCTCCCTGTTCCTTCAGCAGCGGCGCGATGTTGGCGCAGAACGTCGCCAGTTCGATCTTGTACTCACGGTTCTCCGGGTCGGCGGCCACCAGCGCCTCGTCTATCGCGATCGCCTTTTCCCAGAGCGGGCCAACCTCCGCCGAGCGCTTGGGGTCGTCTGCGAGCAGCGTTCCGAGATTGTTGTACGCGCGCGCCAGTTCCTGCGCGCCTCCTCCTGCAGCTGGTGATTCGAGCAGGCGAATCGCTTCACGGAAATCGGCTTCGGACGCGGCGGCGTTGCCGCGTTCGGCGCGAAGGATTCCGCGGTTGTAGTGGGAACGCGCGAACTCCCGCCGGATTTGAGCGTTGGCGGGCTGTTCGGTGACCAGCTTGCCCTGGATCTCGAGCGCCTGATTGTAGGCAGCCTCGGCGTCGGCCGCGCGTGCGGCTTGCGGACGGAGGGTCTCGCCGAGCCAGTTATTGGCGTCGGCCAGCGCCTCCTGGAGCGCCGCGTTGGAAGGATCGGTGTCGGCGAGCCCGCGCAGGCGCACGATCGCGTCCTTGTATTCGTTCTCGGCCTCGGCTGGTTTCTCGAGCAGCCGGTTGATGTGTCCGATCTTCACATGCGCCAGCGCGACATCGCGTTTCAGCGCTTCGCTGGTCGGCTCCTCGCGCATGAAGGCGGTGTAGAACGTCTGCGCCTTGCCGAGCAGATCGCGGCGGAGCTCGTCGAGTTGCGGAACGTCAGCGCCGACCCGCGCGGGGTTTCGATCGACCGACGACAGCGACTGGTCCACCGCCGCCCTGGCAAGGTCGAGATTCTTTTCCGCGCGCTGACTCTCGCGCCAGGCCAGGTACGCCAATGACGAAGCCACGATCAGGAACACGCCCAGTACGGCAGCGGCGCCTTGTGCGCGCCGCAGCCGCATCCTGCGCTCGCGCTCGACCCGCAGTTCCTCCAACCGTCGCGCCTCGACCGAATCGGCGAGAAACGCGCGGGCGCGCTCGAAGCCTTCGTCGTAGCGACTGCCCCATGCGGCGTTCGGTTCGTTCTCCTTCAACCACCGCTCGGCCAGCTCCAGCTCGGGGTTTCGCCACAGACCACCGGTGCCCTCGGCGCGCCACCGCGCCGCTCGCGACAGCCGGACGTAGGACTCCGCGGCCCGCCGCTCCTGCTCGGCCCAGTCGATGAGTCGCGTCCAGCAGCGCATCAGGCTTTCGTGCGACAGATCGATGATCGACCGTGGTGTCAGAGCAACTGCCGCCGGCGGCATGAGGAAGCTGCGGCCCGCTCGCCGGAACCCGTCCACGACGCGGGCCACGTCCGACTCCGACGCGCCGGCAATCGCCGCCAATTCGCCGATCGACGTCGGACGCCGCACACCGCGCGGATCGGTGACGGTATCGGTCAGCGCCTGGAACACGCGCATGGCGATCGACGCGAGACCCTCCGATGCAGCTTCCGCGTACGCCTCTTCGGCGTGCCTGGACAACGCACCGTTGAAGGTGCCGATCGCTTCGTAGTCGGCGACGTCGATCGGGGCCGCTTCAGTGCGCGTCCTGGCCCAGTACTCCCACGTTCGCATCAGGGCGTGCTGGACCAGTGGCAGCTGATCCTGATCGTC
Source organism: Vicinamibacterales bacterium (assembly GCA_036489235.1). Classification (GTDB taxonomy): domain Bacteria; phylum Acidobacteriota; class Vicinamibacteria; order Vicinamibacterales; family CAVVIG01; genus CAVQFC01. The sequence goes on along the minus strand of DASXGC010000049.1, from coordinate 542 downwards.
ACCGAGATCGTTCAACACCCGGTGCACGAGCCGCGGCGCAATCGTTCCCCCGCCGACCGCGACCGGGCCGGTGATCGCCGAGCGCAGCTGGTCGCGCGACATGCGCCCGACCAGGTACAGACCCGAATTCACCGCTTCGGACAAGCCCGGGAAATCCATGCAATCGCCGATGAAGTCCGACCTCATCGTCAACGCCACGTAGATCGGCAGGTCCTGCTGGCGGACAGCTTCGAGCAAGGTGCGCACGAACGCGATGGCTTCGTCACGGGAGTGCGCGATGTGCGCGTTGCGGCGGAACCGGAACAGATCCTCGAACTGATCGACGAGTACCAGCAGGTTATGGTCCTTCGGCAAGCGCGCCTGGCGAACGGCGTCGACGAGACCTTGCGGGCCGCGCCGAAGAGTGGCCTCCATCAGGACACGGTTGGTCGCGGCGAATTCCTCGTCGGTGATCCCGAGGACGTCGGGATGCGCGAGCGCCGCGGCGAGGTTGCCGACCGGATCCTCGCCCGGACGTAGCACGGCCATGCGCCAGCTCGAGC
>DASXGC010000035.1:0-20989 GCA_036489235.1 Vicinamibacterales bacterium | reverse complement strand
CCGTTCTTCGGATTCCCGGCGCCGACGCCGGACTTCGCTTCGGATATCGGGACGCTGGCCGGTGTGTCGGTGCTGGTGCACCGAATCTGGGATATCGCCATGAGCGGACTGTTCACGTCGATGTTCGCCGTGCTCGGCTTTGTCCTGTTGCGTCTGATCTTCAGGAACAATTCAATTGCGACGGTCGCGGCATTCATAGTCCTGGGGCTGGTTCAGGCCCAGACCGCGCTCAGCAGTGGAACCAATCTCTGGATTGCCGCGCTGTTTCAAGTCTGCCTGGTTTTGTTCATCGTGACGTGGGTCGTCAGGTGGGGTCTGCTGGTGTCGGCGGTGGCGTTCTCGGTCGGGCAGGTGCTGGACGACCTGCCGCTGACGACGGCGGTCTCGCACTGGTCGGCGACGACGTCGAACATCACAATAGCCCTGGTGATCGCGCTGACGCTGTTCGGCTTTTATGCGTCGCGGGCAGGTCAGCCACTGTTCGGCAAATTCGACGTCTGAGTCACCTGCTGGTTTTCTTCAGGTCCGCCAACCAATTGAACACCACCGTGATCGGCGCCTGCGGAATGCCAGGAACCGCGTCTGCAATGAGAAATCGTTGGCCGTCTCGACTGACCTCGTATGTCGTCATCAACTGGCGAGTCGCGGCAGGAATCTCAAACAGCGGCACTGATTCGCCCACTTCGAAGCCGTGTTGAGTGTTGACCGTAACGGTTGTCAACATGCCGTTGGCCGCCAGATAGAACAACGCACCAAGGTCTCGGCGCCATTTCGGGTCACCGCCGCCAGCTGCAGACACCTGGATTGGTGTGGTCGGTTGCGGGAATGAGTTGACATAGATCTCACTGCGACCGCTGATGTTGGAGTCGTAGGCAACCCAATTTCCATCTGGCGAGAGTCGCGAGAAGGACTTGTTAAAGCTCGATACCAGGTAAGGACTGGGATGCGAGATGCCATCGAGCGGCAACATCCAAAGATTTCCGACGGACTTGACGCCTTCCTGTGCCCGAAACAGAAGGACGCGACCGTCCGGCGAAACGTCCTCGACATTCTTGTTTTGCAAGGTAGAGGTCACCAGGACGCGCTCGCCGCTCGCGCCACCGCGATCGATCGAATATAGGTCACGGTTGCCGGTATTCCTCGTGTCTGCCTCAAATGCGATTCGTCCGCCGTCCGGCCACCAGCGTGGACCTTCAGCGCTGCCGCTTGTTGTGAGGCGCGACATCACCTGCCTTTCGACGTCCAGACGCCATAGGTCACGCTTCTCGTTTTCCGGATCGATTCGCACCAGCGCCACCGACTTCTCGTCCGGTGAGAGTGAAAACTCGTCGGTCATCGTAGGCGGGGTGATTGCTCCGATCCGACGGCCAGTCCGATCAAACCAGGTCAGGCGAAACGGCTGTGCGACTGCCGTCTCATAGGCGAGCACGCCCGCGTTCGATATCGAGAAGGCGACGTCACCACCCGCATCGCCGTAAGCCACGTGATTGACGACCGGAATTGGCTCGCCGACCAATCGCCGGTGCTCGGCGTCGAGTTGTTGGGCAAGATACGTTCCGGCCTCACGCTGATAAACCAGATAGCCCGGCGGCGCCCAGGCGCGGGCAAAGGAGCTTGGCGTGAGGGTCGCGACCTCGGTCGGCTGTTCCAACGACGACATCCGAATCGCCGGCGTCTTCCCCGCATCACCGATGTACGCGGAGTAGATGAACTCGTGCGAGTTGGCCAGGAACTGAGGAAAGCGGTGGCTGCGTTCGGCCGGGACGCTGGCAAACGTCGTCACTTTGGTCGCGACACCGCCGCCCGCCGGCACACGGTAGAGCACGGACTGCGCATCCGGCGCGAACAGGATGATGCCATCGCTGCTCCACGTTCCGCCGCGTCCTGACGGCGCCGCGCAAATGTTCTGAATCGGTCCGCCGTCCGCTGCCACTCTCTTCAACTCCTCGGAGGCAAAGAACGCGACCCATTGACCGTCAGGGGACCAGAACGGAAACGTTCCCTGGGGCACGTCCGCAATCCGCTTCGCATCCAGCGAATCGAACGATCGAACCCAGAGCCCAAACTTGCCATCGCTTGCCTGCGCGGAAAACACCACCTTGCGTCCGTCCGGCGACACGATCGGCACGTCGACACCGCTGCTTTCCGGCGGCACGATCACGAACTTCATTCCGCGATTCGATTCCGGATCGCTTGGACGCCATGCCCGGATCAGCACGAACGCCGCGGCGACCGCGAGCGTGGCGGCCCCGACGGCCAGCATCGTCCACCCGCGACGCCGGGTTTGGCGATTGGTGCCCTTGGGTGGCGGATCCGATAACGTCACCCAGGCCAATGCATCCCTCAGGTCGGAGGCGGTCTGCCATCGATCCGCCGGATCCTTCGCAAGGCATTTACTGACGATGCGGTCGAGCATGGCCGGCACTCCCGCGGTCACGCTGGCTATGCTCGGCGGATCGGCCTGATCGCCACGCACTGCCTTGCGGCCCGTGGTCATTTCGTAAATAACGGCGCCGAGTGCGAACAAATCGGACCTGACATCGGCGACACAGCCACCGAATCGCTCAGGCGCGATGTACCCGAAGGTCCCGGCAATTCCGCCGGCGTCGCTCACCGTGCGATCGGTAGACTGAACGCCGTTGGCCGGCGACCCGCCGTTCGAGTCCAGCCAGGTGGCCAGGCCAAAATCGAGGACCTTGGCGCCACTGCCAGTCAGCATCACGTTCGACGGCTTGAGGTCGCGGTGGATCAACCCGATGCGATGCGCAGCGTGTAACGCGTCCGCCAGTTGAACGGCGATGCGTTGAACATCCCTCAACCGCAGAGGCCCTCGCAACAAACGCTGCGCCAGCGTCTCGCCTGTCAGGCATTCCATCACCAGAAAATCGAGACCGTCTTCTTCGCCGATATCGTGGAGCGTGCAGATGTGCGGATGCGCGAGGCTGGAGATCGCCCGTGCTTCGTTTTTGAGTAACGCCCGGCGCGACGAATCGAGCGCCGCCGCGGCCGGAGGAATCTTGATCGCGACGATCCGATCGAGACGAAGGTCGCGCGCCTTGTACACCTCTCCGCCGCCGCCGACACCGATCAGAGACGCAATTTCATACGGTCCGAGCCGCTCACCCGTCTGCAGTCTCATCAATGGGTGTCCGTCGATCCACTGCCGGTCACGATCCTGATCGTCAGGTCAAAGGAGCCGATGCGAATCCGGTCACCGTCCTCCAGTAACGTCACCCCGGCGATCGGCTCACCGCGAACGAATGTGCCGTTCTTGCTGCCGAGATCCTCGATTGTCGCCACCTCCCCGATTGAGATTCGCGCATGGCGCTTCGAGACCGTCGGGGACAGCAACGTGATCGCCGACAGCGGATCGCGGCCGATTGAATAATCACCCCGGGCAAGCGCCATCTCACGATGGTCGAAGACGATCCACGTATGGGTCATCGGCTGGGCCGCTGGTTTGTGCTCGCTGACCTCGGAGCTGAAGGCATACCCGAACCGGTGAACCGTGCGGATGAACTGACGCTCCCGGCCGTGGTCACCGAGCGCCTCACGGAGCTCCGCGACCAGGCTGGTCAGCGTCGCGTCAGACACGAAGGTCGAAGGCCAAAGCGTGCGATGCAGTTCGCTCTTGGCGAGGGCGCGCGGACGGTTCTCCACCAGCAACGACAGCAGCTCGAAGGCCTTGGGCGTCATGTGCACCGGACGCCCGTTCGAGTCTTCACACAACTGCCGCGAATCCGGATGGAGTGTAAACGGCCCGAACGTGATGTGTGCTGAAGATCCCAGAAATTTCCCCAACAATCCCCCGCTGGCGCCAAGGACTACACACGACCGGGCGCGCAGATTAGGCGCTGGAGGATCGGCACAGCCTAACGCTGTTGACCGTCTCGCGCCATGGCTTTCGGAATCGATTCTGGACACGGCATCTGTTGCCGGTTTGTTACAGTTCTCGCGCTTCTCGCCCTCGGCTCGCCGGCGTTGCGCGCGGCCGATCCTCCGGTGCCACTCACGGGCAGCCGGGTCCGATCGACTGATGCGGCCATTCGGTCGGCCATCGAGGAAGCCGCCGGCCGCTCCGCGACCTTTCGCGATCTTGTCGCCGCGATCGACCATGCCTCGGGCATTGTCTACGTCGAACCAGGCTACTGCTCCTTCGGTCAACTGAAAGGCTGCGTCCTGCCCTACGTCGCATCAGCGCAGGGTCAGCGTTATCTGCGTATCGTCGTCGCACCTGACCTCAGGATCAGCCACGATCAACGCCTCGCCCTAATCGCCCACGAACTCCAGCACGCCGTGGAGATTCTCGATCACCCGGAGGTGATTAACACAGGGACGATGGAGCTGATGTTTCGGCGGCTGGGCTATCCGATTGGAAAAGGCCTGGCCGGATACGAAACCACCGCCGCGCTTTCGACCGGATCTCGAGTGCTGGACGAACTCGCGCGTCAACGCCAGACTCGCGCGCAAGGCGATCCTCAGGGTCGAGGCGGAATCGTTACTGCCGTACCACAGTGAAGGTCAGGTTCGTCGGCAACCACCGTTCGTTGACGCCATGTTGTAGGTGAATGAAACCACGACGAAGCGAATTATGGCTGTGCGACACGAAGGCGATTCTTGGATTTCGCGGGGAATTCGCTGGGGATTCTATGGGGTCGCGATGCTGACGCTTTGCACCTGCAACCTCACTTTCGACGCGTTGTCGTTCGCGCCGTTGGCTGCGCACGCCACGGATCCTCCGGCCACCGATGCTTCGGATAGCGGCCGCGCAGCTCCTTTCGAACCTCCGGGTAGGTGCGATCCCAGAAGCTCCGGAGATCGCGCGTGACCTGGACCGGCCGGCCGTTCGGGGCCAGCAGCGAGAGCACCACCGGTTCGCGGCGCGCCCCGACCTGCGGCGTCTCCGCCAGGCCGAACAGCTCCTGCAGTTTCACCGACGCCGTGACCGTTCCGTCCTCGTTGTAGTCGAGGCGCGTGGTTCTGCCGCTCGGCACCAGGAGGGTTTCCGGCGCTTCGCGCTCGAGCGCGCGCATTACGTCGGCGCCCAATCCGCTCTCGAGCTTCACATCGTCCAGTGCCCGCGCGCCGTAGGCCGCGGCACGGAGCAGACTCGCGAGGTCTACTGTCCTGCCCGCAAACCGCAACCGCCGCAGCAGCCGCGCATCGTCTGGTCCCGGACCGCGTTCGATCCACGCATCGGCGAGCAACTGCGCCGCCAGCTCGGGATCGGGCGTGACGTGATGCTCGCCCAGCACCAGTGCATCGTAGCGATTAACCCGCAGCGCCCGAACGTGGCCGGCCTGGCGGTCGAAGCGATGCACGATCTCCGACGAAGTCGGCTCGAGCCAATCGCGGTCAACCAGGCTTGCGAGGCGGATGCGCGGCAGGTCGACCGCCTGAACGCCAGCTCCCCCACCCGCGCCTCGCGGGACGTGCGCGCTGCGTGTTGCCGAGGCGCGCACGCCAACATCGGCGGAACGCTGGCTGACGTCGAGCGCGACGAGAAACTCGCCTTCGCGAACGCCGCTCTCGGAAGCGATCGTCGCGCCCGTTCCCGACGCCAGGCGCACGCTGGCGGAGCCGGCCTCCCGGCGCTGCGCAACACGGTCGGGATAGCCTGACAGCACCGCTCGACGGAAATCGGCTTCGTGAAACCCCGGCGAAGGTTTCAAGTCCAAACTGCGAACAATCTGTTCAGCGACACGCTGGACGTGAGAGGGAACGTTGCGCCAGTCGTCGATCGCCGACAGCAGATCCGACGTCGTTGACGCAGTACGCGCCGGCATCAGGTGACGCTCGGACAGCAGCGCGCATGCCTGCGCGATCGACCGCGCGCCATTCGAAGTCACCAGCATCCGTCCGAGGCGCGGATGCAGTGGCAGGCGCCGTACTCGCTCGCCGATCGCAGTCAGCCGAATCGGAACTCCTGGCGAACCGGCCCCGGGCGGAGCAAGCTCCGTCGCAACCCCATCGACCAGTGCCAGCCGCCGCAACAGCGTGAGCGCAGCGTCGATCGCTTCGTCGGACGGTCGATCGAACCATTCCAGCGTTCGCGGATCGCCGCCCCAGGCGATCACGTCAAGAACCGTACTCGCGAGATCGATTCGATGAATTTCCGGCTCGCGATGCGGGCGCAGGCGGTCACGGGAATCCCACAACCGCCACACGATGCCCGCGGCGAGACGGCCGGCGCGGCCGGCCCGTTGATCGGCGGCGTCGGCGGTGATCCTTTCGGTGTCCAGACTGTCGATGCCGCGATCCGAATCGTAGCGCGCCACCTTGTGCAGGCCCGAGTCGATCACCGCCGTGACGCCGGGCACGGTCAGCGACGTTTCGGCGATGTTGGTCGCGACGATGACGCGGCGCCGGGTCGAGGGCCGCAGCGCCAGATCCTGGGCCTCGGCATCGAGCGAACCGTGCAAAGGCACGATCTCGACATCGCGGTTCAGGCGCGTCTGCAGGTCGTTCACCGCTCGACGGATCTCCGGCGCACCCGGCAGAAAGCACAAGACGTTGCCGGTCGTCGCCGCGAGGGCACCACTACTTGCTTCGGCCACAGAATCTTCCGGCGTATACCGCACCTCGATCGGATGCATGCGTCCAGGCACGTCGATCACCGGACATCCATCGAGGAAAGCCGACACCGGCCCTGACTCGATGGTCGCCGACATGACCACGATCCGCAGGTCATCCCTGGACGATGCCACGGACGACCGCGAACTCGTCGGAGGAACGCGGGCGCGCCAGGCCTGACGGGCGAGCGCCAGCGCCAGGTCCGCGTGAACGCTGCGCTCGTGGAATTCGTCGAGGATGATGGTGTTGAACTCCGAGAGCAGCGGATCGGCCTGCAGCCGTGCGGTCAGCACGCCCTCGGTCACCACCAGCAAGCGCGTGGCGGCCGTAAATCGCCGTTCGAAGCGCACCTGCCAACCGACCTCGCTGCCGAGCGTCCAACCGCGCTCGTTGGCAATGCGCGCGGCCATCGCGCGAGCCGCCACACGACGAGGCTGCAGCAGGATTACGGGACCGTCAGCGAGAAGCGCCGGTGGAACGCGAGTGGTTTTGCCGGCGCCCGGCGCGGCGGTCACGATCGCCGCCCGAGCTTGCCGGACTTCCTGGACGATGTGATCGATGTACGAATCGATCGGGAGGGGAATCAGGGAGCGATCAGCCAATCCTTACGCAGTCGTCGCGACCCCAATCGGACAGCTGACGCCGGTTCCGCCATGACCGCAGTAGCCGTCCGGGTTCTTCGCCAGATACTGCTGGTGATAATCCTCGGCATAGTAGAACTCCGGAGCGGGAACGATTTCGGTCGTGATCGGACCGAAGCGCGCCGCCGCCAGCTGCTTCTGGAAAGCGTCCCGTGACCGCTCTGCCGCTTGTTTCTGCTGTTCGTCGAAGTAGTAGATTCCGGACCGGTATTGCGTGCCGACATCGCCGCCCTGACGCATGCCCTGGGTCGGGTCGTGATTCTCCCAGAAATGCTTCAACAGCTCGTCGTAGCTGATGACTTTCGGATCGAACACGACCAGCACGACCTCGTTGTGCCCGGTCATGCCGGTGCACACTTCGCGGTAGGTCGGATTTGGCGTCGGTCCGCCGGCGTAGCCGACCGCGGTGGTGTAGACGCCGCGCAACTGCCAGAAGCCTTTCTCGGCGCCCCAGAAGCAGCCCATGCCGAACATCGCGGTGGCGAGACCATCCGGGAAGGGCGGAGTGAGCCGGTTCCTGTTGACGAAGTGCGCCTCCGGCACCGCCATGCGATCGCTGCGTCCGGGCAGGGCGTCGGCGGCGGAAGGAATCGTCGACGGTTTCTTGAAGAACATCACGGCACCTATTGAGCTTTTGGCGTGTAGATTGAGAACATCGCACCCTGCGGATCCGCGACCACCGAGAAGCGGCCGGTATTGGGAATGTCCATCGGCGGCACCGCGAGGCTCGCGCCCAGTGACTTGGCTTTGGCGGCGCTTGCGTCCACATCGGCGACCTGGAAGTAGGTCATCCAGTACGGAGGAACATGCGCAGGCACCATTTCCGGCATGGACATCATCCCGACGCCGGGCTTGCCTTGGTTGCTGAACTCGGTGTACTCCATCGGAGTGCCGGCGCCGCCGACTTTCGCGGTCCATCCAAACAGCTTCGTGTAGAACGCTTCAGCCGCCTTGGTGTCACGCGTGGCGAGCTCGGTCCAGCAGATGGCGCCCGGCTCGTTGGTGATTTTCGCGCCGATGCTCTTGCCCGCTTGCCACAAGCAGAACACGGCGCCGGTCGGATCCTGGACAACCGCCATCCGTCCTGCGTCCATCACGTCGAACGGCGGCGCCAGCAGCTTGCCGCCGAGTGACTGCGCCAGTTTGGCACTGGCATCCACGTCGGCAACGGTGACGTACGCGTTCCAATGCGGCGGCACGTGATTCTGCAGCTCCTCCGGCCGCAAGGTGCAGGCAGCACCAACATCACGACCACGGATCTGGAACAGCGAGTAGGTGGCGTCAGGACCCATCGACATGTCCTGAAGGTCCCAACCGAACAGCGCTCGATAAAACGCGACGCCGGCTTTCTGATCGGTGGTGGCCAGCTCGGGCCATGAAAAGGATCCGGGGGTGTGCGATGAGACGTCTGGCACAGCGAACTCCCTTCGACAGTCGCGGTCAATGCGACAAAGAGTGAGTATACCCGCGGGCTACTTGAAGATGCTCTTCGGAATGCGTACGTGGACACCGACATTCGGCTTGTCCACGAGTTGCGTGATGGCGACGTTACCGGCGATGCTGACGAGCTGGTAGGCCTGATGTTTGGTCATCTTCCTGGTCGCCGCCAGAAAATCCACCATCTCCTGAATCGCCATCGTCGTCGCCTTCGCCAGGTCCGGATCGGAGGCCATGCTGATGTAATCGGTCGCGGTCTCCGCACGCGGCCACGTCAGCTTCATGTCCTTGCGGACGATCAACTGCAGGCGTCCGCGAAGGGACGTTTCGATCGCGGTCTGATCGACCTCGCCATCACCTTGCGCCGCATGACCGTCGCCGATTTCGAACAGCGCGCCCGGTACGAACACCGGAATAAAGAGCGTGCTTCCAGCGACCAATTCCTTGTTGTCCATGTTCCCGGCATGACGGTCGGGAGGATTGCTGCTGACCCGGCCAAGTTCCGGCGCCGGCGCCACACCCATGCTGCCGTAAAACGGACGTAACGGAATGACGATGCCGGGCAGGAACTCCGCAGTCATGTTCCGGCGATCGAGCGCGATGATCTTGGACGGCGTACCGCGCTCGCAGTTGTCCGGCACGTAGCCGCTGCAGCCGTTGTAGCCGTAGTCGATCGGCAGATCGATCGAGAGGATTCTGACCTCGAGCACGTCACCCGGCGCCGCGCCCTCCACGTACACCGGTCCTGTGAGGATGTGCCCACCTGGTCCCCGGCGATCGCCGGTGACCTCGGTGACGATCGCCTTGAGCGATGCCTGGATCTTGTCGTCCGGCACACCCGCGCGTGCAAGACCAGCCGGGTTATTGGTCAGCAGCGTATCCACGTCGATGATGTCGCCCGACGGAATTCGCAGCGCAGGCTTGGCTTCGGACCAGTAGTAGCCGACGGCCACCGTGCTCGGCGTGGCTTCGAGCCGGTGGGTTTGCGGACTGCGCGTCTGCGCCGCGAGTGACGCGGCGAGGGCAGCAGCGACAGCCGCCAGGCAGGCGCAGGACAACGGCAGGGAGTGACGTTTCATATGGTCGCTAGATTCTAGCGCCAGGACCACGCGTCGTGCCTTCGCTACAAACTTGGCGGTCTTGCCGACCACAGAGCCACCGAGCCACCGAGCCACCGAGACGAGGGGGTGATGGGTCGACGGGCGTCGCTGCGCGACGCGCACGGGCCGAACTCGGGCCAAGGATGAGCACCGCGCGAAATGAGGACCGTGCTCATCCCGGCCCGATTCGGCCGTGCGAGCCGGCCTGCCGGGCAGGCCGGCCCGTCGAGGCCATCGTGATTGGACGGATCACTCGGTGACTCCGTGACTCCGTGGTCCTGCTCGGCAGACTCTGCGGGCTCCGCGTTGGATATTTCGAGAGAGGCTCGATTTCCCGTCAGGGCCGAACGAGCAGCTGCAATCGCGGAAAGACGAACGTCCCCGCGGCATCGTCCACGACGTTGACCTGGCAAGTGTAGAGTCCCGGCTTCAACGATGCCGCTGGCACATCGAACTGGAAGACAGCCGTCTTCTTGTCGGTGCCGCCGAGATTCGTACTTTGGACCATCGGCGTCTCGAACGCGCGCTGGCGACCGCGGAAAAACGCGATGCTCGTGAGCACCTTGACCGGCGCCGCGGGATCGTAGACCTCGTAGTAAAAGTACAGATGCTGCCCGACCGAGACGACATGGGTGACATTGGGCACGAGTTCCTGTCCGTCGCGCATGAGCGGGTTGCGATCGTTCTTTCGCGATCCTTCCTGCAGCTGCGTGCCCACGACGATCGAGCTGACCTTGAGTGACTCGCGTTTGAGATCGGGGACCACGACATCAGATTCATACGAGCCGAAAGTGCCGTCCTGGTTCTCGCGCACGACCACCTTGACATGATATTTGCCGGCCGGCAGTTCGAGACCGGTTTCATACTGCACCGTCTTTTTCTTCAACTCGTCTGCAGTGTCGGTGGCCAGGTGGACGGTGTCGCGAATGCGGGCGACCGGGCGCTTCTGTTCATCGCGCACCAGCCCAACCACGTCGACGGTCGCCTTGTCTTTCGGCGTCGCTCTGGTAATCGGAATCTGATAGCCGGGCACCACGACCGAGAGCGGTACGAAATAGCGATTGTCCGCCACCCGGAAGTACGACGTCGAGATGTAGGCGCTGAGGTCAGTCGCGGACAAATCCGACGTGAGCTGGTCGGTCAACTGCTGTTCGCGATCGTCCTTGCTCGAATGCGCGAAATCACGAGGGGCGTAGTAGCCCGAGCGGTACTCCAGCTTGAGATCCGAGCGCTTCGCGCGAAGCTTGATGCGGCGGAAGCGGCCGTCGCGCGCCGGGTTCGAGCTGGTGTAGCCGAGCACGTAATACGCCGAGGTGTCGTTGACGACCTTGTCGAACACCTGACCAAAGCTGTTCGAGTCGAAAAACGCCCGCCCGCCCGTGTCCTCTGCCATCGTGGTCAGCGTTTCCTGCGAGGCCGAGGTGCTGTCGAACTGATTGCGCGTGGTCTGGCCGGTGAACGCCGACTGGCCGCGGGTGCTGCCGGTCGTAGCGTCGCCACCGGGGACGATCGCCTGGAGACCACGCATATCCGCGGCGTAAATCGACATGTTGGCGCGATTGGCGCGATCGACGGTTCGCCGCAGCTCGACCTGGTTGTCCTGGCCTTGCTGGCTCATCCCGCTGCTGAAATAAATCACCGACTTCTTCTGCTCGATACCGGAAAGCTGATCGGCCAGTGACTGCAGCGCGTCAAGCCGGCGGTCGACGCTGAAGATATTGAATTCGGTGTCGTCCGCGGTGAACGCCGTACCATTGTCCGGAGTGCCGTCGGAGTCGCCCGTGGTGCCGGCTTCGAATCCCTGGCTGTTCGCACCGCCGTAGGAGTCAATCGTCGAGCCGAGTAGATCGCGGTCAGCGGTGAAGTCCTGATCGACATTCAGCGCCGTTGAAAATGAGACAACGGCGATGAGATCCGCTGGCGACAGCTTGGTATCGACGTAGTCGTGCGCTGCCTTCACCGCGCGGGTCAGTTCTTCGGGCTGCATCGAGCTCAGATCGAAGAACAACACGATCAGCCGCCGGCCGTGCATGTCCACTTTGGCCGCTGGCGCAACCGGTGTCGGCGGCGCCGCGGCAGCGCGCTGCGGTGTCTGCTTCGGCAGCACGATGGTCGGTTCGGCCGGTGCGGGAACGGCGTCCGTCTTGTCCAACTCCTCGAAATCGAAGCTCGTGATCTGCTGCGTCTTGTCGTCTTCCGAGACGATGAAGTCGTCCTGAGTCAGGCCCCGGACCACTGCGCCGCTCTTGTCCCGCACGACGACATTGACGGTGACCAGTTCGGTGCCGGAGCGAAACACCGGCTCGGTGCGGGCTGGCGCCTGGGCGCGCGGCGACGCCGACGACAGCACCACGGCGCCGATGACTGCGGCCCGCAGCGAACGAGAAAGGTGATTGCTGTTCATGCTCAGAACCTGAGCCTGGTCAGAATCTGAATGCGGCGCATCGAGCGCGCCGCCGTCACGTAACCGTAGGTGCGGGAATTGAGCACCGTATCGATCGATGCGAACTGGACCGTGTTGAGCACGTTGTTCGCGAGCACTTGAACCGACAATCCTCTACTCGAGCTGAAATTGATGTTTTTCGTCAAACCCAGATTCAGCACGCTGGTTCCTGGGCCGATGATCGTATTGCGGCTCGCGTTACCAAATGTCCCCGGTGCGGGAGGCGTGAACGCCGAGGTATTGAAAAACACCGTCGTCGTCGGATCGCTGACCGAGATCGGCTGACCGTTGTAATTGGCGCGCAGAGTCCCGTTCACGCCGCCGGCGACATCGCCGACGTCGCCCAGGATGCGTGCGGTGAATGGTGTGCCCGACGCCAGCTGCGCGGTCCCATTGAATTGCCAGTTGCCGAGGATGGCCGCCGCTGTCCCGGAGTCGAACCATTTCTTCTTGTCGCCGAATGGCAGCTCGTAGGTGAAATCCACATTCAGGCGATTGCGCTGATCGAAGCTTGAGAGGCCGCGCTCGGCCGCCAGATCGAGATCGTTCTGCGCGACCACCACGCCGCTGCCGCCGATGGTCGATGCGTCATCGATCGATTTCGACAGGATGTAGGTCGCTCCCGCGCCCCAACCATTGGACAGGCGTTTCCGCAGTCGCAGCGTCATCGACTGGAGAATCGAGTACGCGCCAGACGACTCGTAGATGTAGGGCGCGATGTCCGGGATCAGCAGGCCGTCCGGTCCACGGTTTGGCGCGCGTTGAACGTCCAGATCGAGGCCCTTGGTGCCGGTGTAGCCGATTCCCATCTGAACGGTGCGCGACAGGTCATGCTGCACATCGGCATACCAGATCTGCACGTATCCCATGCGGTAATTCGGATCGACGGAGTACGAATTGGTCGTCGTCTCAAATGGCGTGTTGCACGGAACGCCGGGATTGGGGTTGCACAACGCGGTGGACAGCGGGATCGGGACGCCGGCCGTCGCCAGCACCGTGTTCGCGGTGGCGAACGGCGGCTGACCGGCGAGTTGCTGCGCGATCGTCGCGTAGTTGCTCGAGTTGTAGTTGATGCTGTAGCCGCCGCGCACCACCCACCCTTGTTTGGGTCGCCACGCCGCCCCCAGCCGCGGCGCGAACCCCGTACGAAATGGCCGGACAATCGTATCCGGCAGCGCTCCGGAGTACGGACCGGTCGCGCCGGCGACCACCGGGACTGCGGCAGAAAAATCCGGCGGCACGTCGAGGGTCACCAGCTTGTTGTCGGCCTCAGCGACCGGCGAGAAATACTCGTAACGCAGCCCAGCGTTGATCGTGACCTTGTCGCTGGCGCGCCAGTCGTCCTGGACGAACAGATCCCACGACGTCGAACGAAATCGTTCCAGCCCGGGTCCGTACTGGACGCTCGCCTGCTGCGGACGGCCCAGCAGAAAGTCCCCGAAATCAACCCCGGTATACGCGCCAGTGAACACGAAACTGCCGCGCGCGTTGGTATCGACCTGACTGTCGGAGCGGATGTCGCGGTAGTCGCCGCCGAACCGCCAGGTGCTGCGGCCGTGCGTCTTGACGATGGTGTCGCCGATGGCCAGCGTTCGATTGGTCAGCGTCGAGGGGTTCATGTCGCGGAGGCTCGCGAACTGGCTGAACGAAAGATTCGGCGCGCCGTAATCGAACGGCTCGGTCGATACGCCCTGGATACCGGCGATGCCGGCGACGTTCGTGTTGTACGCAAACAGGTTGAGGGCATCGGTCTGCTGATGATTGAAGTCGCCGCGCAAGGTCTGAAAGAACCCCGACTTGGTAAACGAATAGCTGACCGGCACGTCCCACGCACTCAACTTCGATTCGCCGCCGAGTGTCGGAAACGGATTCGAAGCTGTGCTATCGGAGTGTCGATAGTGAATCGCGATGTTCAGATTCGACGTACCGCCCCGTCCGCCTGGGCCGCCGCGTCCTCCGCCACCGCCGCCGCGTCCGCGTCCGCCCTGGCCGCGCTGAGGCACGGCGCCGAACGTCTGCACGAAACGGATGTTGATGTCATCGAGCTGTGTCGACGTGGTCGTCACTGTATGGAAGTTCTGCGTCGCGCCCGTCTGGTTCGGCAACGGATATAGCGCGAGCAGCGCCAGCGCCGAAGCGTCCTGCCGGTTGGCCGGAATCTGATTTCCGGGAAACGGCTTGCCGGTGGTCGGATCGATCACGGTGCCAAGGGCCGATAAATCGCCCGCGCGTTCGGCGGCGGTCGGCACCGTCGAATAGGCGTCGTACGGGTTGTCAGAGTGGTTGCCGGTGTAGTTCAGGAAGAAGAACGTGCGCGGGCTGTTGATGATGTTGGGGATGACCAGCGGACCGCCGAGTGTCGCGCCGTAACGTCCCTGAAAGTAGTCAGGCTTCTCCGTCGGCTGGCCATTCAACGCATATGGCGCCGAGTCAAGCGTTGACGTGTCGAAGCTCTGATAGACCGACCCGCGGATCTGGTTGCCGCCTCGTCCGCGCCCACCGAATGGGCCGCCGCCGAACCCGCCAGGGCCTCCCGGTCCACCAGGCCCACCGAATCCGCCGCGGCCGCCAGCGAAGCCGCCACCGCCGGGATTCTGACCCGCCGCATCTCCTCCGCCGAACGCGTTCGCAAGCCGATCGGCGAGATCGTTTCCGTTCTGGCCGAAGAACACATCGTTCGGCTGGGCCGAGCCGATTGCCGTCACCGACTCGGCTGACGTTTCCGGCGAGAAGCCCGGCGGCAGCAGCACCGGCGCGGCATCTGATGCTGCGGTCGTGTCATCCGCTCGAGTTCCGCCGCCTTCGTCCGGTACCAGCGCCAGACTCTGAAATGCCTGGCCGCGTCCGCCCGCCTGACCTCGCCCACCGGTGCCGGTGCCGCGAGCGCCGCCGGCGCGGGCGGTCGCGGGTGTCCCGGACGTCGGCGCAGCACCAGTCGCAGGCGAGGTGCCGGTAGCGGCGGTCTCGTTCGCCGCGGATGCGGGCGCGCCAGCTGTTGCAACCGGTGCGGGAGCGCGCGACGCGAGCGTCATCGTCAGATCGACGCGCTGCCCGCAGCTGGCCGCGTCGAGATCGATCTCGCGAACGATCGGCGCGAACGCGATGAACTCGGCTTTCAATGTGTACCGGCCAGGCCCCGGTGCCTTGAGCGAATAGAGGCCGTCGTTACCCGACGCGGTAGTGTCCGACTGGTGTGCGTCCGTACCTGACAACGTCACGACGACTCCGGGCAACACCGCTCGTCCAGACGTCACGACGCCGGCGATCGCACAAGCGGCGTTGCTTTGCGCCTGCGGCAGTGCCGGATACGCCGCAGCGAATAACAGACACGCGCCGCAGCACAGAACCCGAGGCAATGCTGCGGTCACGATGCGACCGATTCCCTTCTCACAGAACGAGCGTAGCCGACGGACATCGCTGTCGGGTTAGACAAAACGATGACAGCCCAACCTGCGGTCAGGTCAGGGCTTTTTGGGTTCGAACCGAAGCGCCGTACCGTTCATACAGTAACGTTCGCCAGTCGGACGCGGGCCGTCGGGAAACACATGACCGAGATGTCCGCCGCAAGTGGCGCACGTCACCTCGGTCCGGCTCATCCCATAACTGTTATCCGTCGTCGTTGCCACCGACTGCTCGAGCGGCTTGAAGAAACTCGGCCAGCCGCTGCCGCTGTCGTACTTGGTGCCGGAATCGAACAGGGCCGTGCCGCAGCCGGCGCAATAGAACACGCCATCTCGCTTCTCTATATTCAATGGGCTCGTTCCGGCCCGCTCAGTCGCGTGTTCACGCAGCACTTTGTATTGCTCCGGCGTCAGCGTTTTGCGCCATTCCTCGTCTGTCTTGTCCATTCACGTACTGTAGCATCGGCGCCCACGCCGACCGAGCGACTGAACCTGAACGGGACGGTTTCCGTCTCAGTCAGGAAGCCATGAACCTGCTGCAAGATCTGCGTTTCGCGGTCCGCCTGCTCATCAAGGACCGCGGATTCACCTTCGTGGCGGTGTTGGCTCTGGCGCTTGGCATCGGCGTCAACGCCACGGTGTTCACGTTCGTCAACGCCGTCCTGATTCGCGGCTTGCCCTTCGACGAACCCGATCGGATCTTGTCGATTGGCATTCGCGATGGACGAGATCGCGACCGCGGTCTGTCCTATCCGGACTTTCAGGACTGGCGCGACAGCACTCACACGTTGTCGTCGCTCGCCGTCTTCAACGGCGCGACGATGAACGTCAGCGATGAAGGTCAGACTCCAGAGCGCTACGGCGGACCGTACATCTCGGCGAATGGGTTCGGCCTGATCGGTCAGCGGCCGCTGCTCGGACGCGACTTCCTTCCCGAAGACGACGCTCCGGGTGCAGCCGCAGTGGTGATGCTGGGGCACGGTATCTGGAGCAATCGCTACGGCGCCGATCCGGCGGTGATCGGACGTACGATCAAAATCAATGGCACACCGGCGACCGTGATCGGCGTCATGCCCGAGGGTTTCAAGTTCCCGCTCGATGCAGACCTCTGGCAGCCGCTTGCGCAGATGCCGAACCTGCTCCAGCAGAAACGCGACGCACACACGCTTCAGGGATTCGGCCGGCTCGCGCCTGGTGCGACGCTCGAGCAGGCTCGCGCCGAGCTCGCGAACATCGCCGGCCGCCTGGCGCAGGATTTTCCGGACACGAACAAGGACATCAGGCCGAGCGTGATGACCTTCAACGAGCGTTACAACGGCGGCCAGATCAAGCTCGTGTTTCTCTCGCTGATGGGAGCGGTCGGGTTCGTGCTGCTGATTGCGTGCGCCAACGTCGCCAATCTCCTGCTCGGTCGATCGGCCGCACGTGCTCGCGAAATGTCGGTTCGGGTCTCTCTCGGCGCGACGCGATGGCGCATCGTCCGGCAGCTGCTGGCCGAGAGCCTGCTGCTGTCGGCGCTCGGTGGCCTGTTCGGTCTGGCGCTGGCGGCGGTCGGCATCAGGCTCTTCGCGCTGGCGACGGCCGACGTCGGCAAGCCGTACTGGATTCAGTTCACGATGGACGCACGGGTCCTCGCGTTTTTCGCGGCCGTGTGCCTGGGCACCGGAGTCATATTCGGCCTGGCGCCCGCGCTCCATGCTTCAAAAGCAGATTTGAACGAGGTGCTCAAAGACGGCGGCCGTGGCAGCAGCGGCGGCGCCCGGGCCAGGCGCTGGACCAGCGCACTGATCGTCGTCGAACTCGCGCTGACACTCGTGCTGCTGGCCGGTGCCGGCTTCATGATGCGAAGCTTTGTCGCGCTGTATCGGCTCGACCTCGGCATCGAAACCACACATCTGCTGACGATGAGTCTGTCGCTGCCGAATCAGAAGTACGACACTCCTGAGCAGCGACAAGCGTTTTTTACCAGGCTGGACGAACGCCTCGGTGGAGTGGCCGGACTTCAAAGCGTTACGATCGCCACAGCCATACCGATGAGCGGCGGTGGAACACGTCAACTGCGTATCGAAGGACGGCCGGAGGCTGCCGGCGTGCAGCCACCGATCGTGACACTGCTGGTCATCGGGCCGCGGTACTTCGACACCCTTGGCGCCCGGCTCGCGCGAGGGCGAGGCTTCGATGCCGTGGACGGGTCGCCCGGTCATCAGACGGCGATCGTCAACCAGCGCTTCGTCGCGGTGCACTTCGGCAACGAAGATCCGATCGGTCGAACCGTCACGTTGATGCCCGACAGTCCCGGCACGCTGACAGTGGCGACAGTCTCGGCGACGATCGTCGGCATCTCGCCGACCATTCGCCAGCGATTCGATACCGAAGCGGATGCCGACCCGGTCGTCTACCTGCCGCTTCGCGCGCAGCCGCCGCTCTACGCCTCGCTGATCGTTCGCGGTCAGCAGGACGTTGCGAACCTGACCACGTCGCTTCGCGAGGAGGTCCGGCGTCTTGACGCCGACCTGCCACTGTTCGATATCCATACGATGAACGAGCAACTCGCACGACAACGTTGGTCGTTCCGCATCTTCGGCACCATGTTCGGAATATTCGCGGTGATCGCCCTGGCACTTTCGGCGGTGGGCCTGTACGCGGTCACCGCGTACTCGGTTGCGCAGCGCACCCAGGAAATCGGCGTCCGGATGGCGCTTGGAGCACAGGCATCGCAGGTATGGTGGCTGATTCTTCGCCGCTCGTTCGCGCAGTTGGCGATTGGCCTGGGCATCGGCCTGGCCGGCGCGCTCGGCGTCGGCAAGCTGCTGCAGTCGCTGCTGGTGCAGACCGGTACGCGGGATCCGATCACCCTCGGCTCAATCGCGGCACTCCTCGTCGTCGTTTCGGTCGCCGCGTGCGTGCTGCCTGCTCGACGCGCGACCCGCCTCGATCCGATCGCCGCCTTGCGGTACGAATAGCCGGAGCGTCATTTCGACGGGCGAGGCGTGACCATACGCGGATGATGCGACGCATCGTCGTGCTTCTGGCGGCGCTGACCGGGGTCGTCGTGCAGGCGGCCGCACCGGCTGATCCATGGGGACGCGTTGCTGCGCTGTACGAGCAGCGTCTTCAACAGGCCGGTATCGTCGGCAGCAGCCTGTTGGTCGTGAAGGACGGCTCCATCGCGCACATGGCGTTCGAGGGCTGCCGGGACCGCGCCACCAAGCGACCAACCGATGCGGACACTGTCCATCACTGGGCGTCGATCACAAAGACGCTGAGCGGCGTCGCGATCATGCAGCTTCGGGATCGCCTGAACGCGCCGGTCGGCGACATGGCGAAGTGGTTGACATTCCTCATCGACGGCAACGATACGGTTCTGAAGCGTTCGTCACTCGAGGAAATGTCAAAGCCGCAGATTCGCGCGAGGGGTGGCGAAGGCGGCAGCGGCGACGATGTCCAGGCCGGCCTGTCGTGTTTTATCGAACGCTACGGCAACGTGGAGCTGGTCGGTCACAGCGGCGACCAGAACGGCTTCATTTCTCACCTCTACGTGCACCGGCCGTCACGGTCCGGTTACGTGGTGTCGTTCAATACCGATGTGACCTCGAAGCGGGATCCGCGCCACACCACACGCGCGGTCGACAACGACCTGCGGGATACCATCGTCCGTGAGTTGTTCGTGCCAGGGGCTCGGCGATGACTCTCGCCGCAGTCCGCGCAATGTGCAAGGCGCTTCCGGGCGTCACCGAAGATATCAAGTGGGGAAGCGATCTCGCATTCAGCGTCGGCGGCAAGATGTTCTGCGTCGTCAACTCCGAGCCGCCACACCAGATGTCGTTCAAGTGCACCGCCGACGATTTCGCAGAGCTGGTCGAGCGGGACGGCCTGATTCCGGCGCCGTACCTGGCCCGGGCGATGTGGGTGCAACAAGTGGAACTGGCAAGCGGTGCGCTCGATTGCAGAGAACTCGAGCGGCTCCTGAGAATGTCTTACGAGATGGTGGTGGATAAACTTGCCGAAGTCAAAACCACCCGCGACGGCCGTAGCCCCAGGCGGCCGGTCGGTTCGGACGGGTGATTCACGTCGAAGCCAAAAGTCACCCACGACGAGACGCCGCATCAAAAAGCGCCGCTAGAAACGGCCTGACGCACACATCGGTTGGCGTCTGGGCCAGCGCCGAAACAGTCGCGACGTCAGTCCTGGCTGGTCTGGTAGGTGCTGAGCCAAATCGGCAAGAGCGCCCGAAACGTGTCGTCGACGATTCGCGCGAGCGAAGCACGGTCGGCGAGGATCTTCGCATCGTCCGGTCGATCGAGGAACAGCCACCGCCCGACGAACACCCATTGCAGTGCGGCAGCGTTCTGACATTTCACGAGCCAGTCCACGGCTTGCGCGGGCAGCAGGTCGATCGCCGCCCCGTTGCTGCCGTATTGGACAAATCCGCTGTTGTCGGCCATCCATTCTGCCAGCTGGCGCGTCCACGAGCGGTCGACGATTTGTTGGAAGCGGGCGAAGAAGGCCAGCGCCCGCTCGGAAGAGGAGCTGGGCTCGGGCGTGGCTCGTTCGCCGGCGAAGTTGAAGCCGAGACCGATCCGCACGCAGTTCGCCGAGAAGGGAGGGCTGCTGAACCAGCCAATATTGAACTGCGGCTCCCACCGTCCACCCTGGTGGAACGCATAGATGTGTCCGCTGGCGTGGGAGTGGAAGCTGTTGGCGTGGAACAGCTTCGTGCCGGGTTCCCGCTCCCGCCGTCGCGTCTCCACGATTTTGGCTGCGGTACTCGTCGCATTGATCGCGTCAAACAGCGCTTCGATACGCGGCTGCAGCGTGCGGCTCGACTGGTCGGCTGGAAGCGTCTCGAGGATGGTGAATTCCCGTGCGGTAAAGCCGGTGGTCGCGCGGGCGGTCGCGCTCGGCGTCATCGCGCGACGCTTCCTGACCTCGTTGAGCAGATTCGTGGCGACGCTGTTGGCCGGGTTCAGCGACAGGGCGGAGCGCAGGGCGGCGACGGCTTCGTCGAATTCGCGTTGCTCGAGGTAGCAGCGTCCGAGGCGCGTCCACGCGGGCGCGTTGGTCGGCGCCTGTTCGAGGATCTCGCGGTTGGCGCGCACGGCATCGGGCCCGAAGTCCGAGCGCTTCATCAATTCGAGGGCACGCGCTTCCAGCGTTTTGAGGTCAATGGGCATGATGAAATTCGAATTGAGACGCTTGATCGGGGGAAATGAAAAAAGGCCCAACCGTCTTTCGACGATTGGGCCTCGAGTGAATAATGCCGGCAGCGACCTACTCTCCCACACAGTTTCCCATGCAGTACCATCGGCGGTATCAGGCTTAACTTCCGTGTTCGGAATGGGAACGGGTGTGACCCTGATCCTATGACCACCGGCAAACTTGCTGCCTGGGGTT
>DASXGC010000425.1:0-22978 GCA_036489235.1 Vicinamibacterales bacterium | reverse complement strand
CAACTCCTGATCGACTTCAGGCAACAGCAATTCAGCAATCGTCATACGCGCTCCTTTAACCATTCGCCATCAGCCATTACCATCAGCCATCAGCCATCAGCCATCAGCCATCAGCCATCAGCCATCAGCCATTCGTCATTCGCCCAGTCAGTCCACAATCGCGTCGATGAACCACGCGCCGCGTTCGCGCTCCTGGAAAATCCTGTAGACGGCGCCGTCGCCAAGCGCCACGTCCCACTCGTCCCGGTCCCAGGGGGCACTCGGAATGGCTGATGGCTCATGGCTCATGGCTGATGGATGGCTGATGGCTAATGGCTGATGGCTGTCGAGCCACCATTCTCCCGACGTGCGCCAGGGGCCGGCGCTGTGCAACACGGCGCCGCCGGCGAATTCGCGCCGATCGGTGGTGACGCGTACGGGCCGGCCGTCGCTCACCGCGACGCGCGCCGGCACCGGTTGGCGGCAGCGGCGCAGCGCGGACGTCAATGGCTCATGAATGGCTGATGGCTGATGGCTGATGGCTGATGGCTGAGCGCCCTCTTTGCGAGCTCCGCGCGCTCTGCGTTCATGGTCATCGTGGTGACGGTGCTCCGTCGCAAACGGCATTGTCGCGAACGCTCCGGGGCGATGGGAATCGACCGTGGCGGGAGCTCCGATACGGTCCTGCCCCATCACCGCACCCAGGCGCGCCAGCAGCGTGGACAACTGCTCGGGCGTGGGATGAGCGCGCGTGAAGAGCGCATGCTGCAGCACGCGGCCAGGCGTCGGATCGATGACCACGGTGACGCACTCGATCGCCGCGGCCGGCGGATGCGATTCGAGATCGAGCAGCGCCAGCGTCCGCAGCGTGCGCACATCGCGCAATGGCGTCGGCAGCTCGAGCCGCCGCGCGTGGATTTCGCAGGGCTCGGGCCCCTGCACGAGCCTCAGGATCACGTGCAGGACCGCCGCACCGCGATCGCGCCGCTCGAGGCGGGTGGACAGGGGCTCGAGCAGCCGCGTCAGGACGAACGACAACGGCTCGAGGCCCTCGATCGGCCATTCCAGATCGAGCGACGATTCGAAGCGCTCTTCTTCGAGCATCGGCACGAGGGGACGCAAGTCTTCGCCGCGCGCCATCGCCTGCCAGGCCAGCGCCGGGCGGCCCATCCGGGACACCAGATCGGCCGGCGGCAGCGCCGCCAGATCGCCGAGCGTTTTCAGTCCCCAGCGTGTGAACGCAGTGACCGCCGCCAGCGCAGAGTATTCAGCGTTCGCGAACGCAGGCTTCCGCTGCGGACCCTGCAGGCTTTGCGTTCGATGGGCGTCGCACTTCGCCAGGATCGCGATCGGGATGGAGGCGAGCGCGGCCGCTTCTTCGCCCGGCGCGATGACGGTGAGCCCCGGATGGCTCCGTGCGAGCAGGTGCGCGGCCATTTGCGTACCGGCGACAGCGACCTGTACGCGAACGCCACGGGCGGCCGACTCGCGGCGCAGTTCCTCGCCGATGGTCTGCGGCGGGCCGAGCAGACGTCCGAGTCCACTGACGTCGATCGTCACCAGATCGTCACCCTGGCATTCGTAGCGCGGCGAGAATTCCCGGGCGATCGCCACGACGGCGATGGGCCGAGCAAGCTCGGCCCCCACGATTTCACGGGCAAGCTCGGCCCCTCCGGAACCGCGGTGATCGCCAGGCGTGTCAGGCGCAGGTGGTCGATACAGACACGCGTACATCTTCCCGCTCCCGTGCGCGCGCCCGGACGATACGCGCTTCCACATCGATGCCATCGAACCAGCCATGGCCGAACCGAATCCCGCGCGGCGCTACCTTTTGAGTGAGCTTTTGAGCGAGCTCGTGAGTGAGCTTCTGCGTGAGCTCCTGGGTGAGCTTCAGCGTGAGCCCCGCCGAGCTCCGCGCCATGGCTTCGCCGCCGACCAGCACGCACGTCGTCTGACTGCCTTCGACCATGCGCTGCAGCCGCAGCCAGGTCGTGAACGGCAGCCGGCGAATGGCGTCGGCCGGGGCCTCGCCGACGTCGAACACGACCAGGCCGAAGTTGCCGGCCTGCAGCACGAGCGTGAGCGCGCGGATCGCCTGCTCGAGCGCCCGCTGATTGAGATCGCGGCACGGCCCGGGGTGCACGACGACGTGTCCCCGGATCCAGAGCAGCCGGCTCAGGTCGATCCCCGCTGCCGACGCCGACTCGACATCGAGCATGTCCACCACATCGACCAGCGCGGTGAGTTCGCCGCGTGCGGTCGCAGCGGCCAGCATCCGGAGCATCAGGCTGGCGCGCCCCGACGACCGGGCACCGACAATCTCGGACAGTTGCCCGCGAGGAAACCCTCCGCCCAACCGTGCGTCCAAGACATCAAGACTGGACGGGGCCAGAGTGGATTCGTCACGGGTGTCGGCGGCCGGGATTGCCGTGGTCAGGGTCCGGTCGAGCTGACGGGCTCGCAGCAGCGATTCGAAGTGTTCTCGTGGAAGAGCCATAGTGTTTCGCCTTACTTTCGCCTTACCGCGAGCACTATAACGCAGCCCTCTGCGACGATCAAGTGATGTAAATTGAGGCAGACTTCTTGGCCGAACCTGTCACCACAACCCAAGTCACGACGCCCGGCCCAGCCGAAGCGGTAGCTCCCCCAGTCGGCGCCAGAACGCTACGGCGAACGCTGGTGGCCTTCACGTATCGCGACTTTCGCGTGCAGTGGATCGGTGCGTGTACGTCGAGCATCGGCACCTGGATGCAGATCGTCGCGCAGAACTGGCTGATCGTTTCCCTGACGAATTCGTCGCCGTTCTTCCTCGGGCTGGATGCCTTCCTCCAGCAACTGCCGATCATCCTCTTCTCGCTCATCGGCGGCGTCTTCGCCGACCGCTACGATCGCCGGCGCACGCTGATCGTGTCGCAGTGCGTGCAGATGGGCACTTCGGCCATGCTGGCGCTGCTGATGTTTCTCGACGGCCGCCAGATCTTTCAGCTGCAGATCTGGCACGTGCTGGCGCTGTCGTTCGTGACCGGCTGCGCGCAGTCGTTCGGCGGCCCGGCCTATCAATCGCTGATTCCGTCGCTGGTGGACAAGAAGGATCTGCCGAACGCGGTCGCGCTCAACTCCATCCAGTTCAACGTCGCGCGCGTGCTCGGCCCTCTCGCCTTCGGCGCGACGCTGTGGGCGTTCCACCAGTGGGGCTACAACGAGCCCCAGGCGATGAACGCCTGCTTCCTGCTCAACTCGCTGTCGTTCGTGGTCGTCATCAACACGCTGATGATGCTGCGGGTCAAACACATCCCGCCGGCCAAGTCAGGACGCATGGAGGAGGAGCTGAAGATCGGGCTGAACTACGTGCGGCACCACGGCAGCCTCGCGGCGCTGATCGTCCTGGCCGCGGCAACGACCTTCCTCGGCTTCGCGCTGCTGACCTTCCTGCCGATCTTTGCGAAGCAGATCTTTCATGAAGGCGCCGACACCTTCGCCCACCTGATGGCGTTCTCCGGCGCCGGCTCGATTGTCGGCGCGCTGATCGTGGCGTGGCTGGGCAAGTTCCCGAAGATGGGCTGGATCGCACTGATCGTGCAGGCGGCGTACGGCGTGCTGATTATCGCCTTCGCCTTGTCGCGGACACTCTGGATCAGCGACATCCTGCTGTTCCTCACCGGCGCGGCGCTGATGGTGGTGTTCTCGACCGTGACGTCGCTGGTGCAGATGACCGCGCCCAACGAGATGCGCGGCCGCGTCATGAGCATCTACATGCTGGCGTTCCGCGGCGGCATGCCGCTCGGCAGCCTGGTCAGCGGCTATGCCGCGACCTTCATCGGAGCGCCGATGGTCATCGGCATCAACGGCGCACTGCTGGTGGGGGTGGCGCTGTATTTCCTGACGCGCAACCACGGCGTGCTCGACTCGTAACCTGCGTCCCCTTCGCCTTCTTCCTCACATCGCAAGACCGATCCGGTAGCCGCCCCAGACCGCGACGAGTCCACACCCAGTCTGGATGGCCACATTCCAGAACGCCGTGGCATGGTCACCGCCATGCCCGAGCGTGAATGTATCGAGCATGTAACTCGAGAAGGTCGTGAACCCGCCGAGGATCCCGACAAACAGGAACGATCGCAGTTCTGTGGACAGGTGCATTTTTGCCGACGCGACCAGCGCCGCCAGCACGCCGATGATGAGCGAGCCGGCGAGATTGACCACCGCCGTCGCATACGGCACCGGACGCATGAGCAGACGGGCAACGAGCATGTTCACGCCGTGACGCGCCATCGATCCGATGGCACCGCCGACGCCGACTGCAAGCCAGGTCATGGTCAACTCCGTTGATGGCTGGATGAGGCGGTACGGCCGGGGCAGGCACTCCTGCGGCACGGCCGCAGGAGTCATTGGCCGTCCAGCGGGGCGGCGATTAGGTGGACTCCACCACCAAGCGAGGCCACAGGATATACCGATTGAAGAGAGCCATCCACGGCTGAGTTTAGAAAAACTGCCGAAAACGCATAGCCGGCGCGCGCCGCCTCCCTTAACTTTCGTTCAGGCCGTTTCGAACCGACGAAGCATCTGGAGCATCATGAAACCCACAATCGCTCTGACGGCACTCCTTACCGTCGCGATCCTCAGCACCCCTGCAGTCAGTCGCGGGCAACAGGCACCGGCCGGCAACGCCGTCGACAAGGCTGCGATGGACGCACTCAACAGGATGGGCACGTACCTGCGCACGCTGAAATCATTCCAGGTCCAGTCCACCACCAGCACCGACGATGTGCTGGACGATGGACAGAAGGTGTCGTCGGACGGCACGGTCGACCTGCTGGTCCAGCGGCCCAACCGCATGCGTGTGGAAATCGAGAGCGACGCGCATCACCGGATGTTCTTCTACGACGGAAAAGTGTTCTCGATCTTCGCGATGCGGATGAATTACTACGCCACCGTGCCGGCGCCGGGGACGCTCGCGGATCTGATCGATGAACTCGACAAGAAGTACGACATCGAGGTGCCGCTGGTCGATCTCTTCTACTGGGGCGGCGACAAGTCGAGCGTCAGCACCATCAAGAGCGCGGTGGATGTCGGCCCCGGCCAGGTCCTCGGCACCACCTGCGAGCACTACGCCTATCGCCAGGACGGTCTCGACTGGCAGATATGGGTACAGGCCGGCGATTTCCCGCTGCCGCGCAAGCTGGTGCTGACGACGACGGATAACGAGGCGCGGCCGACGCATACGTCGGTGCTGACCTGGAACCTGGCGCCGTCGTTCAACGACGCGGCCTTTACCTTCGACCCGCCCAGCGACGCTCACAAAATCAACTTGACCAACGTCAAGCCTTAGCGTCGAGAAGAGGACGATGATGAACCCGAACAAGCTTCGAATTGCCACGGCAGCGGTATTGATCGCCTTACTGGCCGGCCCGACCCCACTGCTGGCTCAGCGGCGCGGCGGCGGAGGCGGTGGTGGCGGCGGCGGCAGCGCGCGGACGAGCGTCAACCGGAGCAACAGCGGCAGCGCCAACAACAACGTCAACCGCAACAACAACGTCAACACCAACAACAACGTCAACCGCAATACCAACGTCAACAACAATACCAACGTCAATCGGAACACGAACGTCAACGTGAACCGGGACGTGGACGTCAACGTTCACGGCGGATACTACGGTGGCGGTGGCTACTACGGTGGCGGATGCTGTTACCACCCTGTCGCCGCCGCTGCCGCCATCACGGCAACCGCCGTCATCACCGCAGCTGTGGTCGGGTCGATGGTGACCACGCTGCCGCCGGCGTGCACGGTGGTCGTGTTGGGCGGGGTCAGTTATCAGCAGTGCGGCTCGGTGTGGTACCAGCCGCAGTTCGCAGGTTCGTCGGTGACCTACGTGGTCGTCAACCAGCCGCACTAGATCTCGTAGGCCGCCCTACAACTCGTCGGTGACGCAGCCTTCGCTCGCGCTCTTCACGAGCCGGATGTATTTCGCCAGCGTTCCCCGTTCGGCCTTGAACGGCGGCATCTTCCAGTTGGTGCGCCGGCGTTTCAGCTCGTCGTCCGACACATCGACGGTGATGGCATTGCGTTCTGCGTCGATCGTGATGTGATCGCCGGACTGCACCAGGGCAATCGGTCCGCCGTCCTGCGCCTCCGGCGTGATGTGGCCGACGATGAAGCCGTGCGAGCCGCCGGAAAAGCGACCGTCGGTCAGCAGTGCGACAGAAGTGCCGAGACCGGCGCCCATCACGGCCGATGTCGGCGTCAGCATCTCGGGCATGCCCGGCCCGCCCTTCGGTCCCTCGTAGCGGATCACGATCACGTCGCCTTTGCTGATCTCCTTCCGTTCGAGCGCGTGGAGCATGTCCTCTTCCGAGTCGTAGACTCGCGCAGGGCCGGAAAACACCAGACCTTCCTTGCCCGTGATTTTTGCGACCGACCCCTCGGGCGCCAGGTT
This sequence comes from Vicinamibacterales bacterium, assembly GCA_036489235.1. Classification (GTDB taxonomy): domain Bacteria; phylum Acidobacteriota; class Vicinamibacteria; order Vicinamibacterales; family CAVVIG01; genus CAVQFC01. Next base: position 16,568 of record DASXGC010000425.1, on the reverse strand, counting down.
GCCCTTGAGGATCTGGATATGACCGGTCTTCTTGATCGGATTCGACAGCGGACGAATGATCGCCTGCCCTGCGGCCAGATTGGGTAGATCCTCGAGGTTATCGGCCAGCGTCTTGCCGGTGACGGTCATGCACGATCCGTCCACGAGGCCAGCCTCGAGCAGCAGCTTCAGCACCGCGGGAATGCCGCCGACCGAATGGAGATCCTCCATCACGAACGATCCGCTCGGCTTGAAGTCGGCGAGCATCGGCACCCGATTGCTGACGGCCTGGAAATCGTCGATGGTGAGCGGCACGCCGACCGATCGCGCCATCGCGATCAGGTGCAGCACCGCGTTGGTCGATCCGCCGAGCACCGTCACCAGCACCATGGCATTTTCGAAGGCCGCCCTGGTCATGATGTCGCGTGGTTTCAGATCGAGTTCGAGCAGGTGCAGCACCGCCCGGCCGGCGGCCAGACATTCGGCGTGCTTGTTCGGATCCTCGGCCGGCGTCGACGAACTGTACGGCAGGCTCATGCCGAGCGCCTCGATCGCCGCAGCCATCGTGTTGGCGGTATACATCCCGCCGCATGCGCCGGCCCCAGGACACGAATGGCGCAGGATTTCTTTTCGCTGCGGCTCGGTGATCGCACCGGCGAGAAATTGACCGTAACTCTGAAACGCCGAGATGACGTCGAGTTTGTGGTCGCCGTCGCCGTGACCGGCGCGAATCGTGCCGCCGTAGACCATCAGCGACGGACGATTCAGCCGTCCCATCGCGATCAGGCAGCCCGGCATGTTCTTGTCGCAGCCTGGCAGCGAGATGTTGGCGTCGTACCACTGCCCGCCCATCACGGTTTCGATCGAATCGGCGATCAGATCGCGCGACTGGAGCGAGAAACTCATCCCGTCGGTGCCCATGGAGATGCCGTCGCTGACGCCGATGGTGTTGAAGCGCATCCCGACCATCCCGGCGGCGACCACGCCCTCCTTCACTTTCTCGGCGAGCGTCAACAGGTGCATGTTGCACGGGTTGCCTTCGTACCAGACGCTGGCAATGCCGACCTGCGGTTTGTCCATGTCGGCGTCGGCCATGCCGGTCGCATACAACATCGCCTGCGATGCCCCTTGCGACTTGGGCTGCGTAATCCGGGAACTGAATTTATTGAGCGGCGCCATGACCAACGATTCTACGTCAGTGGGATAGAATGGCCGGGCGCCGCATCATGCCTGTCCTCGAAGTGTTGACCAGTTCCGGTCTCGGCTCGCTGCTCGGCATGCGCCACGCGCTCGAACCGGATCATCTCGCCGCGGTGACGACGCTGGTCGCGGGCGAACGCAGCAAATTCAAGGCGGCGCTGCTCGGCGCCTGCTGGGGAGTCGGCCACACCTTCTCGCTTCTCGTCGTCGGCATCGTGCTGGTGGTGCTGCGCGCCGACCTGCCGACGCGACTCGCGGACACGTTCGAATTCCTGGTGGCATTGATGCTGATCGGACTCGGCGTGCGCGCCATCTATCTCGCGGCGAGGCAGGGCCCTGACGGCCCCGTCCACACGCACCATCACGGCCATCGTCATCACACCCACGAAGGTGCGCCGGCGCACGTGCACATCGGCACATGGACGCTGGCCCGGCGGCCGCTGCTGGTCGGCGCGGTTCACGGCCTGGCAGGGAGCGGCGCGCTCACGGCTCTGGTGCTGACGACACTGCCGTCGATGACCGCGCGGCTTACCTACATGGCCGTGTTCGGGCTGGGTTCGACGATCGGAATGGCGGCCCTGTCAGGGCTGCTTGGCTGGCCGCTCGCGCAATTGAGCAGACATCGCGGTCTGCTTCGCGGAATCTCACTGGTAGTCGGCTGCGTCTCGACGACGCTGGGCCTGTGGTGGGGTTACCCGCTGCTATACAAGATATTCTGAGAGTTCAGAATTCCAGATCGTTACTTGACGTTCACCGTCCACGACACCGGCGCCGACTCGGGCGGATAGCAGACCCGGTCGTCGCAGGCCTGATAGGTCACCTTACCGGCCACAACGATGGTCTCGCCCGACTTCACGGATTTGTCGAGCGTGACGTCCTGCGTGAGCTGGAACGCGCTCGCAAACACGGCCACCTTCTCGTCCGCGAAGGTCATGATCGTGGATTTGGGGTACTGGACCTTCGCCGCCTTGATCGCCGGCAGCGGGTTCAGCTTGATATCTACCGCGATGTAGTCGTCTGAACCCGGCGCATAGACGTGCACACCCGCCTTCGGGGTCACATCGACCAACAGCGACACTTTGGAGCCGGGCGCACCGGTGATCGCGGCCGGCGGCACCGTCACGATCGCGTGCGACGGACGCGCCGGGGCGTTGGACAGTTGCGCGAGCAGCGCGCCGATGATGAGAGTTCTCATGGACTGCATTGTAGCGGGCCTGCGAGCCTGGGACTAGAGGCTAGAATGTCAGGACATGGCCATGCGCATCCTGATCGTCGAGGACGATCCGGACATTGCAAATCTCGTGGCCCGCTATCTCGACAAGGCGGGCTACCTCACGGAAATCGCCTCGTCTGGGCGCCACGGACTGCAGGCGATCGGTGCCAAGGCTCCTGACCTCCTCATCCTCGACCTGATGCTGCCGCAGTTGGACGGCCTGGAAGTCTGCCGGCTCGTGCGCGCCAACGAATCGACCGCGGCGATTCCCATCATCATGCTGACCGCCCGCGCTGAGGAATCCGAGCGCATCGTCGGCCTCGAGCTCGGGGCCGACGACTACCTGGCCAAGCCCTTCAGTCCCAACGAGCTGGTCGCGCGAGTCCGCGCGCTGCTGCGTCGCGCTCATCGCGGCGCCAAGACCTCGTCCAAGACCCTGGCATACGGCTCGATCGCGGTCGACACCGAACGCCACGTCGTGTCGTCGGCCGGGGATGCGGTGACGCTGACTGCGAAAGAGTTCCTGCTGCTGGAATATATGCTGCAGCATCGCGGGCGGGTACTGTCGCGCGACGTCCTGCTGACCGACGTCTGGGGCTACCGCTACACCGGCGGCACCCGGACCGTGGACGTACACGTCCGCCGCTTGCGCGAGAAGCTGCCGATCCTCGGTGAAGCGCTGGTGACGGTCAAGCAGTTCGGCTACAAGCTCCTCGATCCCGCACCCTAGACAATGACGCCTCGCGCCAGTTTCCAGACGAAGTTCTTCTTCGCCGCCCTGTCGGCTGCGATTCTGGCGTTGACTGTCGCCGGCCTGCTGTTCGCGACGACCATGCGGCGTCAGACCAACGCACGGATTGAGAACACGCTGGTGGCCGAAGCGCGTCTGGCGGCGGACCTGCTGGGCCGGGCCGCGCCTCCCGCGAGTGGCGCGAGTGACCTCGCGGCTCTCGACGAGGAGGCCGATCGTCTCGGTCAGTTGATTGACGCACGGGTCACGCTCATCGCCGCTGACGGCCAGGTCCTCGGCGATTCGTCTGAAACCGTCGACGCCGTCGCGACCATGGAAAACCACGGTCAGCGCCCGGAGGTCGTCGCCGCGCGTTCGACTGGTCTCGGCCAGGCCCGCCGTTACAGCGACACGCTCAAGATCGACATGTTGTACGTGGCGGTTCCGGTGCGCGGACAGCCGATTGCGTACGTTCGCGTCGCCCTGCCCCTGACGACGATCCAGTCTCAGCTCGGCACCGTGCTCACGGCGACGCTGGCGGCGCTCGGGGTGGCGCTGCTCGGCGGCGCCCTCATCGCCTGGATCTTTTCGGCGCGTATTGGCCGGCGGGTTCACCTCATCGCCGATATCGCCGCCCGCTATCAGCGCGGCGATCTCGAGCCGCCGCGCCTCGGCTTCGGCGACGACGAACTCGGCGACGTCGCGCGAGCGCTGAACGAATCGGTACAGGAAGTCGGGCGCCGTCTCGAAGCGCAGGCCCGCGACCGCGCCAGGATGGAGGCGATCCTCGCCGGAATGGTCGAAGGCGTGATCGTGGTGGATTCCCACGCGCGGTTGCAGCTGGTGAACGACGCCGCGCGGCAGATGCTGAAGCTGGACGATGTCGCGACCGGCCGGCCGTACGTCGAAACCATTCGTCTCCCGGCGATCGCCGAGCTGGTGGCATCGGTGTTGGTCGGCCGGACGCCGGGCGCCCTCGAGCTGTCGCCGCCGCGCGATCCCTCGCGCACGATCATGGCGCGCGCCGCACCAGCGGCTGGGTCAGCGATTCATGGCGTCATCCTCGTGCTGCTCGACATCACCGACCTTCGCCGCGCCGATCAGATCCGGCGAGACTTCGTCGCCAATGTCTCGCACGAGCTGCGGACGCCATTGACCGCGATTCGCGGCTATGTCGAAGCGCTGTCGGAAGGCGACGCGAGCGCCGACGAGAGCCGCCGATTCCTCGACATCATCGCGCGGCACACGCAGCGCATGGAGCGGCTGGTCAAGGACCTGCTGCGGCTGGCGCGACTCGACGCGGGTCAGGAGACGCTCGAATTGAGCGGCTGCGACGCGCGCGGTCTCGTGCAGGCGGTGGCCAGCGACCTGGCGCCGGAGGCCGAGGCACGCGACCAGCGCATCGAAGTCGCCGTAGCGCCGGGCGCGGAGACGGTCCGCGCGGACCCGGGCAAGTTGCACGATGCGCTGCGGAATCTGGTGGCCAACGCCGTCACCTATTCGCCGGAACGGGCCACGATTCGCATCGACGTCGGCCGCGAAGGTTCGCGGAGCCAGATCAGCGTCTCGGACGATGGACCCGGCATTCCGCCGGACGATCTGACGCGGGTGTTCGAGCGGTTTTATCGCGTCGACAAGTCGCGTGCGCGCGATCCGGGCGGCACCGGTCTCGGTCTCGCGATCGTGAAGCACCTGGTGGAACTGCACGGCGGAACGGCGCGGGCCGAGAACCGGCCTGGCGGCGGCGCGCGTTTCGTCATCACCCTGCCCTGAGGCTCTCGCCGATCAACGCCAAGACTGCGGGAAACAATCCGCGGCGGGGGCTCTCAGCCTGTCAGATCGCGTGAGCTCCGGGGTTAACGTCAGTTGGCGCCGGCGAATTTCAGCAGCGTGTAAGTGAGCGCGGCAATCAGGAACGCGGCAGGAATGGTCAGCACCCAGGCCCACACGATCTGCCCGGCGACGCCCCACCGCACCGCGGATAGCCTCCGGACGGCGCCGACGCCGACGATCGCACCGGTGATGGCGTGCGTCGTGCTGACCGGCACGCCGGTCTGGGTCGCAATCAGGATCGAGATCGCCGCGCTGGTCTCCGCCGCAAAGCCGCCGACCGGCTGCAGCTTCGTGATCTTCGACCCCATGGTGTGGATGATGCGCCAGCCGCCAGCCAGCGTGCCGAGGCCGATCGCCGCATGCGCCGCCAGCACCACCCAGAACGGAATGTAGAAACTGTCGATGTAGTGCGCGGCGTAGAGCACGCCGGCGATGATGCCCATCGTCTTCTGCGCGTCGTTGGCGCCGTGGTTCAGGCTGAAAAACGCGGCAGAGACCAGCTGCAGCTTGCGAAACCATCGATCGACGCGGGACGGCGGCATCCACCGGAAGATCCACATGATCGAGGTCATGATCGCAAAGCCGAGCACGAGCCCGATCAGCGGCGACAGGAAGATGAACAGGATCGTCTTGGTCCAGCCAGCGGGAATGATCGCCGCGAATCCGGCTTTGGCGACCGCCGCGCCGGCGTAGCCGCCGATCAAGGCGTGCGACGAACTGGTCGGCAACCCGAAATACCAGGTGATCAGATCCCAGACAATCGCGCCGGCCAGGCCGGCGAGAATCACCGCAAAGGTGACGACCTTGATGTCGACCATACCGGAGCCGACGGTCTTGGCCACACCGGTGCCGAACGTGAATGCGGCGACGAAATTGAAGACGGCCGCCCAGATGACCGCCCGACCGGGCGAGAGGACACGCGTCGACACGACCGTCGCAATCGAGTTGGCGGCGTCGTGGAATCCGTTGATGTAGTCGAAGACGAGGGCGACGAGGATGAGCCCGGCGACCGACCAGAAGAGCATCGCCGCCTAGCCGTTCTTGACCATGACACCCTCGAGCACGTTGGCGACGTCCTCACAGCGATCGGTCGCCGACTCGAGAAAGTCGAGGGTCTCCTTCCATTTGATCACGACGATCGGATCGCGTTCGTCGTCGAACAGCTGGCTGACGGATTGCTGGTGCGTGCGATCGGCCTCGTTCTCGAGGCGATTGATCTCGATCGCGTGTGTGGCCAGCCCTTTGTTCATCTCGAGCGCGCCGAGGGCCAATCGCACCTGATCGGTGCACGCGGTGATGATGTGCGCCAGCTCGCGGGCGCCGAAGCGGACGGTCTCGAGGCGGTACAGCCGGATGATCGTCGCCGCCGCGTCAATCGCATCCATCACGTCGTCGAGCGACCGCGCCAGCGCGAAAATGTCTTCGCGGTCGAGCGGCGTCACGAACGTGCGGTTGAGGCGCTGGATGATCTCGTGCGTGAGAAAGTCGCACTTGTGCTCGACTTCCTTGATCTCGTCGGCCTTGTCCCAGGTCGGACGCTCCGGCGTCAGCATTTCCTCGAGCAGGCGGGCGCCACGCTTCAATTCGTCGCCAAGCGCCTGGAAATCTGTGTAGAACTTCTCTTCGCGGGGGAGGAGTCTGAAGGCCATCAGAGGGCTGGATTGTAGCAGATTCGTTTACATTGTCGTTACGTCGCGGCCCAACGGCCGTCTTCGCGGAGGTACATTGGTGAATGCATGGCGATGAATAGCGAGACGCTGGCAATCATTCTCGGCGGTGGGCAAGGCTCCCGGCTCTTTCCGCTCACCGCGCAACGATCGAAGCCGGCGGTTCCGATCGGCGGGAAATACCGACTCATCGACATCCCGATCAGCAACTGCCTGCATGCCGACATGCGCCGGATTTTCGTGCTGACACAGTTCAATTCCGCATCGTTGAACCGGCACATCGCCCAGACCTACCGGATGGATCTCTTCAGCCCCGGTTTCGTCGAAATCCTGGCCGCCGAACAGACGCCGGACAACCCGAACTGGTACCAGGGCACGGCGGATGCCGTGCGTCAGGCCGCGCGGCATTTTGCCCGGTACGACGCGGACTACTACCTGATTCTCGCCGGCGATCAGCTGTACCGTATGGACTACGCCGAGATGGTGGACGCGCACATCGATCGCCGCGCCGACATCACGGTTGCCGCCACGCCGGTCGGCGTCGACCATGCCTCGTCGATGGGCATCCTCGGACTCGACCGCCACGGTCAGATCGTCGCGTTCGACGAGAAACCGTCCCGCGAGCGTCTGGCTGCGATCGGCCAGAGCATTCCGCGCGGCGCCATGTTCAGCGGCCATTCGCCGGGGACACCGTTCGTCGCGTCGATGGGCATCTATGTCTTCTCGCGCGAGGCGCTGTTCGACGCCATCGAACAGGACGGCGCAACCGATTTCGGCCGTCAGATTATTCCGGCAGCGCTCGAGCGCTACCGTGTCAACGCGCACCTGTTTCGCGGCTACTGGGCCGACGTCGGCACGGTCGGTTCGTTTTACGACGCCAACATTCTGCTCACCCAGGCCGGCGCGCCGTTTCGTTTCTACGATTCACGGCGTCCGATCTACACGCATCCGCGATTCCTGCCTGGTGCGCGCTTCGACGACTGCACCGCAACCCAGGCGATCATCGCCGAAGGCTGCTTCCTGGACCGCTGCAGCATTCAGGAATCGATCGTCGGCATTCGCACCAATGTCCAGTCGGGCGCGACGATTCGCCGCTCGGTCCTGCTTGGGGCGGACTTCTACGAAGCCGACGATGAGGCGCCGGCGAGGGCGGAAAATCCGCGGCTCGGCATCGGACGTGATGTGATGCTCGATCGGGTCATCGTGGACAAGAACGCGCGTATCGGCGACGGAGCAAAACTGACCAACGAGTCCGGCATCCGGCACGCTGATGGCGACGGCTACTGCATCCGCGACGGCATCATCGTCGTCCTGAAAGAAGGAGTGATCGCGCCCGGGACGACAATCTGACCGCTCTGGTGAGCACCCCGAACCTTGTTTTACGCAAGGCTTTACGCAACCGTTACCGTCCTTAGCGATAATGCCCACGTGACCAAGCTGTCCCGTTCGCTGACGATCGTCGCGGCTGTGCTTGGGGCCTGGATCTCCGTCCACGCCCAATCGCCGGCGCCGGAATCGAAAAAGCAGCTCATCGCGCATCGCGGTGCTTCGGGCTACGCACCTGAGCACACGCCGGCAGCCTACAAGCTGGCCATGGAACAGAAGGCTGACTTCGTGGAACCAGATCTCGCGGTCACGAAGGACAACGTGCTGATCTGCCTGCACGACGACACGCTCGAACGCACGACGAATATCGCCGACGTGTTTCCCGATCGTCCGTCGACCAACGTCCGCACTCGGCAGCCGGGCAAACACTGGCTGGCCAACGACTTCACGATCGCCGAGATCAAGACACTGGACGCCGGCAAGTGGTTCAAGCCGGAATTCTCAGGTCAGCATATCCAGACCTTTCAGGACGCGATCGATCTGGTCCGCGGCAAGGCCGGCTTGTATCCGGAGCTGAAGTCGCCGGAGCTCTACAAGTCGCGCGGCGTCGATCAGGTCAAGCTGTTCGTGGACGTCATGAAGAAGAACGGCCTGGAGAAGCCTGACTCGTTGCGCACGACTCCCGTGATTATCCAGTCGTTCGACGAAGAGGCCATTCGCCGCGTCGCCGTCGATCTGCCGACGGTGCCGCGGGTGTTCCTGACCTCGCGCGAAGAAGACATCACTGACGCACGGCTCGCCGAGCTGAAGACGTTTGCAACCGGGATCGCGCCAGAGAAGACGGTCATCGCCAAACATCCCGACATGGTGGCGCGCGCGCACGCCGCCGGACTGACCGTCACCTCCTGGACATTCGCCGCCAGCGAGAAGACCGCCTATCCGTCCGTCCGCGACGAAATGGCGCAATTCCTCTACACCTTCGGCATCGACGCGCTGTTCACGAACAATCCGGATCAGTTCCCTCGGCGCTAACGCGGCTTGTTCAGGTCGCGCGAGAGGATCAGCTTGAGGGTCAGGCGGTCCGATGCGCCGGTCATCCCGACGCCAACGCCCCCCTCGATGTCCCACGACTTCCACGTCTTATCGACCACTCCATAGAGCTGATGCACCTGCTCGTTGCTCGGGAGGAAGTCGTGCACGGGGCCAAAATCGTCGTACTCCTCGGCAGCGACCGCCCACCCATCGCTGAAGTTGTAGGCCACTCGCGCTGCCGGCACGAACTCGAGATTCTTGAACCCGTCGTATTCGGTGTCCACAATCGGGTTGAGGATGATGTCGACCGGTTTCAGGTGCCACCCGATGATCGGCCGCACCTCTGACGAGAAACGCGACGAGTTCCACCGTTTCGCGTTGACGCTGAACTCGAAATTGGCGCCGTAGAAAAAGCGGCGGTCGTCAGCCTTGGGGACAGCAAACAGCGCGCGCAGCTTGAACCCGTCGATGCCCCATCCGCTGGTGTTGTCACGGCTGTAGAGCGGCAGGTACAGGCCGGCCTCGAACCATCTCGTGACGCCCAGCGCCCACTCGGTCACCCCGTTGAAGGATTTGTCGGCCACCACCGCACCAGGAAACGCGGGCGTGGTCTGGCCAATCGGCGTGAAGTTGTTGTGCCAGGTCAGGTTGAACACGCCGACATCGGCCAGCGCGCCGGTGTAGACCTGAATTTCGTCGGTTTGCGCAGCGGCCGGCCCCGGCAGACAGAACAGTGCGGCGGCAATCAGGGCGATCCTGGAGAACATGAACACGTGATGACGGGACGGCACGGGCAACTTCACCACGAACACCATGAACAGACGATGAACGGCCTGCGTCGATTGCGGCGGACACGATAGAATTTGCGGGTGAGCCCGGCTCAATTCTCGAGCGCCTACCCGTCGTACGCCGACACTGCCGTCCTCGACGCGCTGCGGACATCGGACTACGGTCGCCTCGACGCCGAGCGCACGGTCTATCTGGACTACACCGGCGGCGGGCTGCACGCCGACTCGCAAGTGCTGGAACACGTGAAGCTGCTGAGCGGACACGTGTTGGGGAACCCGCACTCGGCGAGTCCCAGTTCGACGGCGATGACCCATGCGGTCGAACGGGCACGCGCCAAGGTGCTCGAGTATTTCAACGGCGCCGGCGACTACACCGCGGTGTTCACGCAGAACGCGTCAGGCGCGTTGAAGCTGGTCGGCGAAGCGTATCCCTTCGAGTCCGGCGGACGGCTGCTGCTGACTGTTGACAACCATAATTCGGTCAACGGCATGCGGGAGTTTGCGCGGTCCAAGGGGGCCTCGGTGGACTATGCGCCGCTGACCATGCCCGACCTGCGGATCGATCACGCGGCGCTGCTCACGCGCCTCGAGTCCGCGGACGCTGGCCGTGCGAATCTGTTTGCCTTTCCGGCGCAGTCAAATTTTTCCGGCGTGAAACATCCGCTGACACTCGTCGACGAGGCCCGGGAGCGCGGCTGGCACATCCTGCTCGACGCCGCGGCGTTCGTGCCGACCAACCGGCTCGACCTGCGAACCGTGGCGCCGGATTTCGTGGCGATTTCGTTCTACAAGATGTTCGGCTACCCGACCGGCGTCGGATGCCTCCTGATTCGAAACGCCACCCTCGCCAGCCTGAAGCGGCCGTGGTTCGCGGGCGGCACCGTCAACTTCGCCACGGTGCAGGGACGCCTTCATGTCCTGGCGCCGCGCGAGGCGGGCTTCGAAGACGGCACGCTGAACTACTTGAGTATTCCAGCCGTCGAGATCGGCCTGCGCCATATCGAGCGGATCGGCATCGACACGATCCAGACGCGGATCGGCTGCCTGACGGGCTGGCTGCTCTCCCAACTCCTCGCGCTTCGCCACGACAACGGACGGCCGCTGGTCCGCATCTACGGACCCGCCACCACGGCCATGCGCGGCGGAACGGTGACGATGAACTTTTACGATGCTGACGGTCACCTGCTCGACTACCGCCGCGTGGAGGAACTGGCGGGCGCGGAAGGTATCTCGCTGAGGACCGGGTGCTTCTGCAACCCCGGTGCGGGCGAGACCGCGGAGGGACTGACCGAAGACGACATGCGCGCCGCCCTGGCCAGCGGGCCGGACATCACGCTGCCCCGTTTTCTCCAGGTGATGCAGGACCGCGGCGGCAAGAGCGCCGGGGCGATCCGGGTCTCGCTCGGCCTGGTCAGCACAATCGCGGACGTCGAGCGCTTCCTGACCTTCGCTGCCGCCTTCCTGAATCAGACCACCCTGACGGTCGGCGCGGTGTCGTTCGACGTCGAATCCTGCCGGGTGATTCGCGACGGCAGCTAGACGGTTCGCTCCCGGATCGAGCTCCAAGGATCACTTCAACTGGCCGGTTTGATAACGCAGCGCTGAACTTGTCGCCTGATAGTCGTATCGCGCGCTTGCCTGCTCGATCTCGGCCTTCGTCTTGTTCAACTGCGCCTGCGTCAACTCGATGATCGAACTGAGGCCGAGGCGGTAACGCGCGTCGGCCAGGTCCTCGGCCTGAGTGGCCTGGTCCAGCAATTGGCTGGTCAGCTCGAGCCGCTGGAATCCGGTTTGCGCATCGAGAAGCGCGACCCGCACGTCGCGAGAGACCCGGTTTTCGAGATCACGAACCCGCTGGTCCTCGGCGAGCGCCTGCAGACTGGCGACGGCGTGGCGTGCCGAGAACAGTCCGCCATTTGTCAGTGGCACATTGAGGTTGATGCCGATCGCCGAATATTGCTCGTTGAGACCGGTCTGGCGATATGGAACGAAACCGGCGGCGCCAATCGCCGCCAAGGTCGGAAACCAGAGCCGATGCTCTGCTTCGGCAAACTTGGCGGCCGACTCACGCTGCAGACGTTCCGCGACGACATCAGGCCGCTCGTGCAGCGCCTGCGTCACCAGCGTCGTCACATCTGCTGGAGGGGCCGGTGGCAGGGGCTCCTCGCTGAGCACGTAACTCGGCACATCGGGCTGACCGAGGGCGACCGAGAGATTGGCGAACGCGGCCGCCAGATCGTTTTGCGCCTGCAGCCGGAGCAACTGCGCTTCGCCGAGATTGACCTTCGCGAAGCTGACATCCAGTCCGGACTTGAGGTTGCTTTGCGCCAGCGCCGTCACCTGATCGACGACGAGTTGCCGCGCCGACACCGTTGCCTCGGCCACGCGCATGATCGCCTGCGCACGAAGGGCGCCGAAGTAGGAGCGATCCACCCGTAACAATACGTCGGCCCGGTCGGTGACCGCGTCCTGCTCGAGCGACTGCTGATGGAGCGACGCGGTCGCCACCAGATTCGAGGTCCGGCCAAAGTCCGTGACCAGCTGCGATAGCGTAAGCCCGCCCGCCAGGCGATCGAGGATGATCGGATTGTTGAGCGCTCCGGCCGCGATGCGGCTGCCGTCCTGTGCCGCGGCGCCTGTGACGCTGCCGAACACGGTGGGAAAATACGCCGACCGCGCCTCGCGCATCGTCTGTTCGCCGGCCTGGGCCGCCAACTGACCGGTGATCACTTGCGGATGATTCTGCAGCGCTCGCGCTTCCGCGTCGCGCAGCGACAGCGGCTGCCCCGGCTGCATAGGCGGCGGCGGCACTGAGCCTGACGAGAGCGATTGCGCGGCCTGGGCCGGCGAGGCCAGCCACGCCAGCGCGGCGAGGATCACGGCCGGTCGGCGGCTCACTGTGCCTCCTTCGGGGTCAGCGCTCGCCGGCGATACACCATCAGATAGGCAGCGGGGACAATGAACACCGTCATGCCGACTGACGCGAGCAGCCCGCCGATGATCGCGCGCGCCAGCGGTGCATAGGCTTCGCTGCCCGTTCCCAGCTTCAGGGCCATCGGAATCAACCCGAAGATGGTCGCCAGCGAGGTCATCAGAATCGGTCGCAGTCTGATGCGGCACGAACTCACGACGGCATCGAGCAGCGGCATCCCATCCTCTTCGAGACGATGGGTGAACTCGACGATCAGGATGCTGTTCGACACGACCATGCCGACCATCATCAGCACACCCATCAGCGACTGCACATTCAGCGTGGTGCCGGTGAGGTAGAGCGCCACCAGCACGCCGGTCAGGCCGGTCGGTACCGCCAGCAGAATCAACGCGGGGTCGGTAAACGACCGGAACTGCGCGACCAGGATCAGATACAGGAGCACCAGCGCGAGGATCAGGCCGAGACCAAAGCTTTGGAACGACGCGTCCATTCCCTGGACCATCCCGTGCAGGCTGATGCGCACACCGGCCGGCGGCCTGGCCTCGGCGATCAGCCGTCTCACGCCGGTCGCCACCCGTCCGAGATCCTCGGTCGCCGGGTTCACGTAGATGTCGATCACGCGTTGAATCTGGTAGTGATCGATTTCAGTCGGCGACTTGAACGGCGTGATCTTGCTCACGGCGTCGAGCATGGTCGGATCCTTCGAGCTGGCCGAGTGCAGCGGGATGTTCTTTAGGTCGGCGAGGTTCTGGATCTGCGCCTCCGGATACTGGACGGTGAGCATGTAGTCGTTGCCGCTCCTCGGGTCGACCCAGTAGCTCGGCGCAATCATGCCGTTCGAGGTCAACGCCGTGATGACATTGGAGACCACCTCACGCTGATTGAGTCCGAGCTGGTTGGCGTGCTCGCGGTTCACGTCGAGGCGCAGCGACGGGTAATCGAGGTCCTGTGGGATGAACACGTCGCTGACGCCGGAAAGACCGCGAATGCTGCGCGCCAGATCGCTGGCGGCGCTGAATGAAACGTCGAGACTCGATCCGCTCACCTGGATGTCGATCGGCGCCGGCAAACCCTGATTGAGCACGGCGTCCACCATACCGCCCGATTGAAAATAGGCGCTGAGCTGGGGCAGCTCCGTGCGCAGGGCGCTGCGCACGCGGTCCATATATTCGTAGCTGCCGACCTTGTGACCCTCCGTGAGCGCCACCTGGATCGTCGCGGTGTGCGGACCGGCGTTGCTGGTGTAGATCGCCGAGATGTCCGGTGTCACGCCGATGTTCGCCGTGATGAGGTCCAGTTCCTTCGGATCGACAATCCGGCTAATCAGCGTTTCCACCTTGGCCACGTCCGCCGTCGTCACCTCGATGCGGCTTCCCGATGGCGACTTGAGATTGATGACGAATTGCCCCGCGTCGGTGCGTGGGAAGAAGGCGACGCCGAGCAACGGGTACAACAGCAGGCTGATCACGAACACGGCGCTGATGGCAACAATCGTCAGGCCCGGGCGCTGAAGCGAACGCCGGACGCGACGCTCGTAGGTTTCGAGCAGACCGGTGAATCGCCGGTTGAATCCGTCGTTGAATCGCTGCCCCCAGCTTCGATGCTCGTTCTCGCCGGCAGTGTGGTGGCCCTTGATCAGCTTGGCGCAGAACAACGGCACCACCGTGAGCGCCACGAAATACGAGGCGAACAGCGACAGCACCACCGCCAGCGCCAGTGCCGAGAACAGAAAACGGCTGACGCCGTAGAGGAACATCACCGGAAAGAACACCACCGAGCTCGTCAGCGTCGCCGCGAGGACCGCGAGCGACACTTCCTGCCCGCCGCGCTCTGCGGCAACCTCGGGCGACTCACCCAACTCGAGGTGCCGGAAGATGTTCTCGAGCACGATCACGGCGTTGTCAATGAGGCGCGAGAACACCAGCGCGAGACCCGCGAGAATCATGGTGTTGATGGAGCTGCCGCCGAAATACAGCGCGATGAACGCTGCCAGCGCCGACAGCGGAATCGACAGGAACACCGCGATGGTGGCGCGGAAGCTTGCCAGAAAGACAAGCACCATCAGCGCCGTCAATACCAGGCCAATCACCCCTTCGTCCAACAGCGTCTCGATGGCGCGCTTCACGAAGAGCGACTGGTCGAATACGACGTTGGTCACCAGTTCTTTCGGAACGTTGACCAGATGCGCGAGCGTCTCCTTGATGCCGTCGACCACGGCGATCGTGTTGGTGTCGCCGCCCTGCTTCATGATCGGCAGGTAGACCGACGGCTGGCCGTTGACGCGCACCACGTTGGCCTGAATCTGATACGCGTCTTTGACCTGGCCGACGTCGCCGACCGTGACCGTGGACATGCCGACGGTCTTGATCGGCGCGTCGTTGATGCCTTTGACCGTCGGAAACTGGCTGTTCGAATACAGCGCGTAGTCGAGCGGACCAATCTTGACGTCGCCTGCGGGCAGAATCAGGTTGGCGTTGTTGACGGCACGCACCACGTCCATCGGGCTCAACTGGTACGACTGAAGCTTGGCCGGATCGACGTAGACCATGATCTGGCGGTACTTGCCGCCGAACGGCTGCGGCACCGAGGCGCCGGCGACGACCGCGAGCTGGTTGCGCACGTTGAACTGTCCGACGTCCCGGAGCGTCGCTTCACTGAGGCCGTCGCCCTTGAGCGTGACGAGGCAGACCGGCAGGCTGGAGGCGTCGAACTTGAGGATGATCGGCGGCATGGTGCCGGGCGGCAGACGCCGAAGGTCCGCCATCGCCAGGTTCGAGATGGTGTTCACGTCGGAGTCCGCGTTGGTACCCGGCTGGAAGTAGACCTTGATGACGCTGACGCCAGGCAGCGACCGCGACTCCATGTGGTCGATGCCGCTGCCAAGCGTGAAGAAGCGCTCGAACTTACCGGTGATCTCTGTCTCGATCTCCTCTGGCGCCATGCCATTGTAGGACGTGGCGACCACGACTTCAGGCAGGTTGATGGACGGAAACAGATCGACCGGCATCCGGACCACACAGGTAGCACCGATGATCACGACCATCAGCGAAGCAACGACGATGAGATACGGATTGCGAATGGAGAATCCGGACATTACGGCCGCGCCTCCCCCGTCGGGTCGGCCAGCTTCACGGTCACGGTCGCTCCGGGCTTCAGTTGACTGCGATTGCCGAGCACCACCAAGTCGCCCTCTTGCACGCCGGACTTCAATTCAATCTTCTCCGCTGACTCGGCACCCAGGGTGACGTCGCGCACCTCGATCTGGTGCGCCTGGTTGACGATTATCACCGTCGATTTGGCGTCGCCGCGATCCACGGCCTGCACCGGCACCACGAGCACGCCCTTGCGCTCGTCGAGCGTCAGCGTCGCGTTGGCGTACATCCCGGGAACCAGCGTGAGGTCGTCGTTCTTCACGTCAACCTCGGTGTGCATCGTCCGGGTGTCGCCATTCACCTGATCGGCGAAGCGCGCTACGGTGCCGGGATAGGTCTTGTCGAGGGTCGGCACGACGATCGAGACCGGTTCGTTGACATGAATCCGCGCGACAGCGGACTCGGGCACCGGAAGAATCAAGCGGAGAAGCCTGTTCTCCGACAGCCTGACCAGCGGCATCGTCTGGGTCTGCGATGAGGTGCCGGCCTGAATCATCGCGCCGGTATCGGCATACCGATGAGTGATGACCCCGGCGAACGGCGCGGTGATGCGCGCGTAGGCGAACAACGTCCGCGCCTGATTCTCGTTGGCGTTGGCGACGGCGAGCTGCTGCCGCGCGGCGGCCAGCGCCGATTTCGCGGTGGACACCTGTGCTTCGGCGACGCGGTCGCGGCCGGCGGCTTCGTCGATGTCCTGCTGCGCGACCAGTGTCGGC